>DASWTW010000020.1:0-2504 GCA_036401895.1 Herpetosiphonaceae bacterium
CACACACCAGAATCTTCAGCTTGTCGAGGCGCTGACAGGACAGCCAGCCGCCGCGCAGCCGCTCATGGTCGCGCCGATCGGAGAGCAAGATCGCGCGTGGGCCGCAGATTGGCTGGCGCGACACCAGATCGTCGATCAAAACACGCTTGTCGCGATTCATCCCGGCTCTGGCGGTGAGGCCAAGCTGTGGCTTGCCGGCCACTGGGCTGAGATCGCCGACGCGCTGCACGATCAAAGCATAACTGTTGTCCTCACCGGCGGTCCCGACGAGCATTCGCTGGTCGCGTCGATCGTGCAGACGATGCGCTACCAGCCACTGACGATGGTCGGCGAGGCGACACTGGGGCAGCTTGCGGCGCTGTATGCGCGCTGCGCGCTGGTGCTGGGCGTCGATAGCGGTCCGCTGCATCTGGCGGTCTCGACAGGCGTACCTACTCTGGCCTTGTTCGGGCCGGGGGACGACAAGCGCTTCGGGCCGTGGGGCGACGCGCAGCGGCATGTTGTGCTGCGCAGCGGGCTGTGGTGCTCGCCGTGTGGCGTGCTGCACGCCTGCCCACGTGGAACCGCGCCCAGCGAATGCATGGCGCAAATTCCAACAGCCCAGCTGCTCCCCGTGATCGATGCGCTGCTTGAGTAGCTGACCCTCACCCCTGCCCTATGAGCAAACAAAGGAACTGGGTGCCCTCCGGGCGAACAAGGGACAAAAAGAAGCTCGATCGTTTGTTCTTTGTTGCAGGCCTTCACCCCTGTCGCTGCGGCGACATCCCCTCTTCCGCTACGGCAGGCGAGGGGAAAAGTGAAATTGATTACTTGCCCTCTTCTTCTTGCATTCGGTTTTAGGTTCGCACAAAGGGCACCGGTTCTCGGTTCTCGGTTCTCGGTTCTCGGTGCTTTCGTTTGTTCTTTGTTCTTTTGTTCCTTTGTTCTTTCTAGGAGGATCTTATGGCGCTGGAAGTGATCACCAAGCGGCCACCGTCGGAGCCGAAGCCGCATCCGATCGTGTTTGTGCATGGCGCATGGCACGGTGCCTGGTGCTGGGACGAGTTTTTTCTGGATTATTTTGTGCAGCATGGCTACGTCGTCCACGCGCTGAGCTTTCAGAGTCACGGCGGCAGCCACGCGCCCAAGTCGCTGCGCCGCTGCCACATCGCCGATTATCTAGGCGACCTGACGAGCGTTGTGCGCGCGCTGCCTGAGACGCCGATCCTGGTCGGTCACTCGATGGGCGGGCTGGTTGTGCAGAAGTATCTTGAGCGCGCGCCGGCCGAGGCGGGCGTGCTGATGGCCTCGGTGCCCACCATCGGCGCGATCGGCGCGACGCTGCGCACGGTGCTGCGCATACCTGACAAGTTCGTCAAGGCAACGCTTCAGTGGCGGCTTTATCCCGTGATCGAGACGCCCGAGCTAGCGCGCGAGGCGTTCTTCTCCGCGTCGCTGCCCCAAGATCGGCTCCAGCGCTACTTTGCGCTGCTCCAGGACGAGTCCTACAACGCGTTTCTAGACATGGTGCTCGTCCCACCGCGCCCACACCGCGTCAGCACGCCAATGCTCGTGCTGGGCGGCGGCAGCGACACAATCTTCGGCCCGGCTGAGATCGAAGCCACAGCGCAATCCTATAGCACACAGGCGCACATCTTCCCCGGCATCGCCCACGACATGATGCTCGAAGACGGCTGGGAGGCTGTCGCCGATCATATCATCGAGTGGCTCAGCTCGCGCGGTCTTTAGGAGCTTGCACGCGCTCAGCCGCCGATCTGGTCGCGCCGTGGCGGATCGCCGATCGGTGGCTTGCGTGGCTGCGGATCACCCATGGGCGGCTCCTGATCCGGCGACGGCAGATCCGGCTCGCGCGGCGGCGGTGGCTCGCCCTCGGGCTGCGGTGGCGGACCCGGGGGCTCCTTGCGCTCTTCGGGCAGGGGCGCTTTGTCGCCGATTGGCTGATCGTAGGGATCGTGGCTAGTCACACAGTGCTCCTTGTTGTCAGGCAATACGCTCATAGCCTGGGTCGAGCAAGAAGCATACCCGTCGGCGGCGCGGCTTCGGCTAAGACGAAAGGTTATTGACGCCGGCCTTGACGCTGCTTAAAATCGGTTATTCACATATCAAGAAAAGAGGATAGGCGATGCTGCGTGGCGTACGCGGATACCTGGTACTGCTGGTAGGCGAATCGATCTCGATGCTGGGCAGCGCTGTAGGCTGGTTTGCGCTGGGCTGGTGGGCCTGGAAAACCTACGGCTCGCCGGCGGCGCTGGCCTCGGTCCAGGTGGCCTTCTTCCTGCCGATGATGATCATCGCGCCGCTGGCAGGCGCTTACGTCGATCGCTGGGAGCGCAAGCGCGTGCTGGTGCTGTCCAACATTGGCCTCGGGCTATTGCAGCTAGCGACCGCGACGCTGATGTTGACCGGCCAGCTACAGATCTGGATGATCTACTTTCTCGCCTCGGGTAGCTCGATCTGCGCGGCCTTTCAACACCCGGCGCTGGAAGCCAGCACCCGGCTGATGG
>DASWTW010000021.1:0-12866 GCA_036401895.1 Herpetosiphonaceae bacterium
ACTATCAGCCATAATCAGCTCTGGCGGGAGCGCGATCTGCTGGCTGGTGAGCGGTGGCGTACAGCTACGGCCTGGGAGTGCCGGCGCTGATGTCAGTGTTGATCTCTATTCTAGGCGTCTGGCTGGTCGGGCTGGCGCTGCTCTGCATCGCGGGCTACGGCATCGGGCGCTGGCTCACGCCGTCCGCGCTCAAGCCCTACGAGCTACTGCTGACGCCGCTGTGGGGCTACGGCCTGCTGGTTCTGATCGCCTACTATGGCCTCAACAGCTTTTTATCCTTGGCTGGCGCGCTAATAGCAACGCTGGTCGTCGCGATCGGGCTGGGCGTGTGGCGCTGGCTATGGCCCGGCGCGGATGGACGGCTGCCGCGTGTGCTACCAGCCGAGCTGCTGCTGGTCGCGGTGCTGGGCCTGATCGCGGCTGGGCTTGGGGTGGTGCCGCTGCTGCGCGCGGGCTATCTGCTGCCGATCGGCCACGGCTGGGACATCGAGTTCTACCTGCCGCTAGCCGCCTACCTGCAAGAACACACATACACGACTCTGGGTCAGGCACCCGCTGCGCCGCTGCTCAACGTCATTCTGGCGCAGCCGACAAGCGTTCGCGCGATCGGCTTCTCGTACCTGCACGGCGTCGTCGATCTGATCGGACGCTGGTCGCCGGTGGGCACGTTTCCGCTGCTGCTGGCGCTGCTGCGCGGCCTGGTGATCGCGCCGGTCTACCTGCTGCTGCGGGTCGGGCTGCGGGCAAGCGTGATCGGCTCGGCGCTGGGTGCGCTGCTGGTCGCCGGCAACGAGCTGCTGCTGTGGATCAGCTTCAACAACTTCGCAATGCACGTCTCGTCGATGCCGCTGGTGCCGCTGGCGACACTGCTGACTCTGCTGGCGCTGGCTCCCAGCCAGGCGGAAGCACCGCCCGGCGACTGGCGATCGTTCTGGCGCGGACATGGCTACGCGCTGGCGGGCGCTGTCGCGGCCACAACGATGATCACACTGTCGTATCATCCGGCGCTGCTAGCGTACGGCGCGCTGGCGGGCGGTCTCGGCGTGTCGGCGCTGATCACACAGCGGGACAAGCTGGCGGTGGTGCTGCGCGGCCTGACGATCATTGTGGGCTGTCTGGTGCTGGGCTGGCTGGCGCACTGGCGCGCTCCGGTCGCCTTCTTCGACGTGTACCGCGCGCAAACGCCCTCGATCGGCGGTGAGCGTTTCGCCCGGCTGACTGAGCTACTCGGCGTCGAGACGTTTCACCATCTATCGATCGCGATCGACGGGCCGGCCTGGACGACAGCGGCGAGCTGGATCGCGCTGCTGGCGCTGCTGCTTGGTCTCGGCGTGGCGCTGTGGCGTGGCGCGGTCTGGCGCGGCCCGGCGCTGGGTATGCTCGTTTTCGCGCTGCTGTATGCGCTCGGTCTGCGCTTCGTGATCGCGTTTCCCTACGGCTTTTACAAAGGCGTGAGCTATCTAAACTTCCTGCCGCTGGGCGTGGCCGGCGTGGGCCTGGGCTGCTTGCTGGCATCGCGGTCAACGCTCGTGCCGCCGCTGCGCTGGCTGCAACTCGCCGCCGGCAGCGCGCTGGCGATCCTTACAGTGGGCATGACCGGCTGGAGCGCCTACCGGTTGCTGGAAACCTATCGCGCGCCGGTGCTGGCCTCGGGCGAGCTGGCGGCGTTTACATCCGAGCTGGGGACGCTGCCGCGCGCCGGCACGGTGCTGCTGGTCGATCATCCCGAGCTGCGCGGTCCTGGGCTGGGCCTGGCGTCGCTGGGATTGTACGGCCATCCCTGGATCGGGCGTGGACAAACCGGATTTGCGATCTTTAATCGATCCGAGCCAGGCCGCGCCGCTCAGTGGGCGCTGATGCATCCCAGCGAAGATCCGCGCGCCTGGGGCTTCGAGCCCGACGACATCGCCGCGCGCAGCCGAGGCATGGTGCTCTACCACGCGCCCGAGAGCAGGCTGGCGTTTTTGAGCGGAAACGCCGCCGCCTACACGCCTGCCAGCGGCTCGCTGCGGGAGCGTCTCGATAGCCTGGAGGTACAAGATCTGACACACGGCGATTTTCAGATCGCCACGCCGGAGCAGCCGCTGCTGTTGTACGCTGCGCTCGAACAGGACAACAGTAACAGGCTAAGCTGGCAGCCGCTGCCAGGACCTGGCGGCCTGGAATCACGCACGCTGGTGCTGGATGTTGCCACGGGATCAGCGCAAACCCTGACGGTCTCAATCGATGGGCAGCCGCAGAGCTTTGAGCTGGCATCGGGCGTGAGTCGCGTGATCGCCGAGCCGAGCACGATCGCCGAGCCGATCGAGATTCGCGCCGGGAGCCGGCCGATCATCGTGCGATCCGCGCAGCTGTGGGCAGCCGACGCGCAGCCAGCCGGAGTGACAATCCTTTCTGATACGCTGGCTATGCGCACGCAGACCGACGTCAGCGCGCCGGCTGTCACAACGACGATCGATGTGGCTAGCTCCGGCCGTGACGCGATCCAGCTTGGCCTGGAGCTGTACGAGATCAGCGAGCGCACGCCGCGCCGCTATGCCGGAGCCACGCTAGCTGTACGGGCCAACGAGCCGGCCACGCTTCAGCTGGATCTCCAGGCGCTGACCGCGACGCTGAACGACGGCGCGGTCAATCTTCAGCCGGGCTCGGTCGAAGAAGGCGAGTATTTTGGCGCGCTGTGGGTGTATCATGGCAGCACACTGGTGCGGCGCGTGCCGTTTGTGCGCTTCGAGCGCCGCGACGGGCAGATCGTCGACATTCAGCCGCTGGATGCCAATGCAACCTTTGCGCGCGTGCCGCCGCCTGAGCAGCCGATCGAGGCCACGATCGGACCTGCGCGGCTCGCGGGCTACACGCTGTCTCCGCAGCCCGTGCGTCCAGGCGCCGATCTTCAGCTTGGCCTACAGTGGCAGGTAGCCGAGTCTAGCGCCGAGCCACTGCTGGTCTTCGCGCAAATTCTAGGCCCCGACGATCACAAGTGGGCGGCCTGGGATGGCGCGGCCGGCGGCGATTGGTGGCCGTCGCCCGCGTGGCAGCCCGGCGATCGTGTCTGGCAGCAGCTGCCGCTCAAGCTCGATCCGTCCACACCGCCCGGCCGCTATCGGCTGGTGGCGGGTTTGTACAAAGCCAGCACCGGCGAAGGCTTGCCGGTCAGCGGTCCTCACGCTCAAAACGGATTCATCGTTCTTAGCGAGATCGACGTTCAGCCCTAGCAAAGTAGGCCCCGATGCAACACCTGGTCGCAACAGATGTAACTGTCGCGCAGCCCCGTCCGCGTGCTGCCTGGCTGTGGTCCGAATGGCTGCTGGTCGCAACGATCGTTTTGTTCGGCTTTGGCCTGCGCGTCTGGGCGATTCGCTGGGGCCTGCCCTATGTCGATCATCCCGACGAGCCCGCGCTGGTCAACGTCGTGCTGCGCATGATGCGCAACCACGATCTCAACCCGCACTTTTTTCTGTATCCCTCGCTCTACTTCTACCTGCTGCTGGCGATCTTCTCGGCGCATTACCGGCTTGGCCTGGCAAGCGGCCTTTATACCAGCCTGGATCAGATGGACGTCACGACCGATGTGTATACCACGATTCCCGAGTTTTTCGTCTGGGGCCGCGCGCTGGCGATCGTGCTGGGCAGCGCCACCGTGCTGGGCGTGTTTATGCTCGGCAAGCGCTCCTGGAATCGCAGCGCGGGCCTGCTGGCGGCGCTGTTTCTGGCGACGCTGCCCTTTCACATGCGGCACTCGCAGTACGTCACGACCGACGTCGGTAGCGGCTGGTTTGTGCTGCTGGCCTATCTGGCGGCCACGGCGATTCTTCAGACCGGAGGCTGGCGAGCGTATCTCTGGGCCGGGCTGTGGGCTGGATTAGCCGCCTCGACCAAGTACAACGCCGGCGCGATCGTGATTCCGATCGTGGTCGCGCATCTGATCTTTTGGCGCCGGCAGTTTCTCGCGCGATCGGGACGGCTGATCGCGGCGGGCGTGGTCGCGCTGCTGGGCTTTGTGGCCGGCACGCCCTACGCTGTGCTGGCCTGGCCCGAGTTTCGCGACGGCGTTCTGCGCCAGATGACGCATTACGGCGCGGGCTCTCACGGCGATCTGCTCGGCGCGTGGAATGTCGCGGGCTATCTCGGCTTTTTCTGGAGCGACGGGCTGCGTCCGATTGCCGCGCTGGCGCTGCTGCTCGGGCTGGCAGGTATGCTGCGACGCTGGCGCTACGGCGTGCTGTGGCTGAGCTTCGCCGTGCCCTATCTGCTGATCTTTCTGGCGCAGCCGGGCCACTTCATGCGCAATCTGCTGCCGCTGATCGTGCTGTGTGCGCTGCCGGTCGGCGTTGGCTGCGCGACCGCGATCGAATGGCTGAGCAATCGAATGCCACGCCAGCGCCAGCTCGCGCTCGCCGCGGTGCTGCTGGTCGTCTATGGCTATCCAGTGAAATCGTCGCTGGAGTTTACGACGTTTCTGGCGCGCAAAGATACCAAGGTGATGGCCGAGGAGTTCGTGCGCTCGCTGCCGCGCGGCCAGCGGATCGCCCTTGAGCTGAATCCGTTCCCGTGGTCCGGCGATCCGATTATTGAGCCGGTCGAGCGGCTGACCGATCATTCGCTTGAGTGGTATCGCGCCAACAACTATCGCTACCTGATCGCCAACGAGCGCTCGCGCAGCCCGAACGACGGCTATAGCAGCTTCACGGCCGGCGCTACGCTGCTGCGCGATTTTGCCGGCGACGAGAGCGGACAGCCGGGACCGCATATTCAGGTGCTCGATCTTGGCGCTCAGCCGCAGCAGCTGAAGATTGTGCAGCGCGAGGCGCAGTTTGGATCGGAGCTTCAGCTGCTGGGCTACGAGATCCAGCCTGGACCGCTGCGGCCCGCGATCTCGGCGCTGGACGGCGCTGATCAGCGGGTTGTGCATCCCGGCGAGTCGTTGCAGATCAACCTGACCTGGCGCCTCCGTAAACATCTGCCGCGCGACTACGCGCTCTTCATTCATGTGCTCGACAGCGCGGGCAATGTGGTAACGCAGCGTGACGCGATCATGCGCCAGGACGAGTATCCGACGTCACGCTGGCAGGAGGACGAGATCGTGATCGAGCGAGCGGATCTGCCGCTGCCGCCGCTGCCGCCGGGCAGCTACACGCTCAAGATCGGCGTGTATCACATGGAGTCCGGCGAAGGTCTGGCGCTGGTCAATCCTGGGCCTGAATCGGACGGCTCAAGGCTGGCGCTGACGACGATCGAGGTCCGTGAATGATCGCGGTCTGACCGAGGCTGCACACTCATGCTCAGAACCGGGTACAATGGTGCGCGGCGCTCGCGCCATGGACTCGCCATCATCTGCTGTTGAAGGAAGGATGAAGCGCTCACTGCCGATCCAATCGACGCTGCCGGTCGCGCCGACGCGATTTCGCTGGCTGATCCAGGCGCTGCTGTGGAGCATCGGCGGGCTGCTGCTGATCACGCTGGCCTACCAGGTTCCGGCTCGACACACGGTGCAGGTCGGTCTCAACGATGCCGCCTACACGCAGGGCTTCAACGAGCCGGCCAATCGCTGGGGCGTGATCGATCCTTCGGGCGCGACCGACGCGCCCTTCCGCTGGAGCCGCGACCAGTCGTTTCTGCTCTTTCCTCAGATCGGCCTGCCGGCCACCGCGACGATCCGCTGGCGGGCGCTGCCGTCTCAAGGCCAGTCGCTGCCGATGGTTCGCGTGCTGCTCAACGGCGCGCAGGAGCTTGGCGCGTTCCCCGCGACCGGCGATTGGGAAACTCACACCTTCACGATCGGGGGCGGTTTGCTCAAGGCCAACGATCTGTTTCTTGAGCTGCGCACCGAGCCGGCAAGCGACGTCGACGGCGCGCTTCGCGGCGTGCAGGTCGATCAGGCCACGCTGGCGACGAGCGGCTGGCCGGTGCTGCCCTATCCCTCACAGCTTGTCTACGGCACAGCGGCGATCGTTTTTGGCACAGCGCTGGCTCGTCGTCGCTCCCGGCAGCTCGGCGTTGCCCTCGCGATCGCGCTGGCGTTTTTGCTGCTCTACCGCTTACAGCTCACGCCCTATCCGCTGCGCACGCTGCCGCCGCTGCTGGCCCTGACGCTGGGCGCGATCGTCGTGATTCGGGCGGTTCCACTGCTCGGCGATCAGGTGCGTGCTCGGCTGCTGACAGCGCTTGCTCTCGGCGGCGCGGCGATCTGGCTGGGCTGGCTGCTGCTCATCGCGCGTGGCCACGTGACGCTCTCGGTGCCCGGTGTCGAGCGCGATTTTCCGGTCTTTGTGACGCGGGCGGCAGCGCTTATGTGCCAGCCGGACGAGACCGCGTGTGTGCTGCGCGCCGACGGCTTTTACCAGCTTGGCTATCCGCTGCTGCTCTGGCTGCTCCAGCCGCTGACGAGCATGAACGCCTTTCTGGCCGGCCGGTTGCTCGCGGCGCTGAGCGGGCTGCTCCTGCTGCTGGCGACCTGGCTGCTCGGCCTGACGATTGCTCCGCGTGAGCAGCGGCGAGGCAGCGCACTGCTGGCGCTGGCGATTGTGGCGCTCAGCCCGCTGGTGGTGCAGTACGCGCTCTACGTCGGCACGGATATGCCTTTCGCGGCCTTCTGGGTCGTGGGACTGGCGGCGCTCCTGGCTCCGCGCGCTCACAAACCCTGGCATGCGGCGCTGGCTGGGCTGATCTGCGGCTTGGCCTTTCTGATCCGCCATCCGGGCCTGGTGCTGCTGCCGGTCGGCTGGATCGCGCTGACAGTGCTGCACGACACGCCTGCTGTTGCTCAACGGCTGCTCGATCGTGTGCCGTGGCGGCTGTGTGGCTGGCTGACGCTCGGCTGGCTGGTGGCGGTTGCGCCTCAGTTGGTGGTCAATATCGCCGATACCGGATCGCCGCTTTACAGCCAGCAGGCCAAGAATATCTGGCTGGCCGTGTATGGCAACACCGATTTTAGCGGTCGCTGGGACGAAGCGGCCAATGATGTCGCGCTAAGCCAGGTCGTGCTGGCCGATCCGCCGCGCTTTTTCGGCAACTGGTGGCGCAATCTCCAGGCTTTTGTCGGCACTGGCGCGGAAGATACACGCGAGTTCGGCACGGCGATCGGCCTGCGGCTGCTGGGCTTTCCCGCCAACTGGCTGGCGCTGCTCGGCCTCGGCATCTGGATCTGGCGCGGCGATCGGCGGCAGCGCTTGCTGGCGCTCGGCGCGGCGCTCTACGTGCTGGGCGTGTGCGTCGGCTTTGTGCTGCCACGCTTTTTCCTGCCGCTCGCTCCGGTCTGGGCGTTGGCTGCCGTCACGCCGGTCCTGCTGCTTGGGAATGCGATCATGCGGCGGCTTGAAGGATCACGCCTCAGCCTGAGCCGAGCGCAAGTGCTGGCTGCGCTGAGCTTGATCATCGTGGCGCTGCTGGCTGGTGGTCCATCGATCGGCGCGCGCTATGTGCTCGATCATCAGCCCTCCGACGCGGTCGCTGTTGTTCAAACGCTGCTGTCGCGCCTACAGTCGTCCGATCGTGTGCTATTTGCGCTGCCGGCCGACGATCCGCTGGTCAGCACATCGGCGCTGGCACATCATCGCTCCCCCTCCGATCAACCGATCGCTCAATACGTGGTCTGGTCTGCGCAGGCAGGCGAGCAGCCGTCGCTGGCGCAAGGCCGTGAGCCGCTGGCTACGTTTGGGCCATACTCAATATTTGCACTCGAATGAAGGTTTTCAATATAGTTCGCCGCCATTGGATCTTGATCGCGCTGATGCTGATCGCGCTGGCGCTGCGCATCTGGTATCTCACGATCAATCCGCTCTGGCCGCAGTTCTCCAACGCCGACGACGGCGATTATTTTCAGCGGGCGCTGCGCTTCGCCGTGACCGGCCGCTACGTCGACGACGGCTGGCTGATCCGGCCGCCGTTTCATGTGTGGATCTTTGCGGGCTGGCTCAAGCTGGCGCTGGAGTTCGGTCAGTCGGCCTCCGCTGGCGTGCGGTTGATCCAGGGCTTTCAAACGCTGCTCGGCGTGGCGCTGGTGCCGCTCGGATATGCGCTGGCAGCCCGGCTGTTCAACCGGCGTGCCGGATTGATCTTCGCTGGATTTTGCGCGCTCTGGTTTCCGTTCGTCGAGCTGCCCGCGACGCTCTTCTCCGAGCCGATCTATCTTTTTTTGTTTACGCTGCATCTGTGGCTGCTGCTGCGCTTCGACGATACCCGACGCCTCCACAATCTCGTGCTCTCGGGCCTGGTGCTGGGCATGGCCGCGCTCACGCGCTCTCCGGCGCTCTACGCGCTGGTCTTTGCCGTGCCGTGGCTGGTGATCAAGAACCTAGAACCCAGAACCCAGAACCTAACGGAAGAACAAAGAACAAAGAGCAAAGAACAAACCAAGAACCTAGAACCCAGAACCCAGAACCTAACGGAAGAACAAGGGAACAACAGAACAAAGGAACAAAGAACAAAGAGCAAAGAACAAAGTACCGCTACTCCCCTTCGCCTGCCGCAACCGAGACGGAAGTCCGCCGAGGTTCGGGGAAAGGTGCCGGGGGATGAGGGCCAGTCTTCCTCTCGCCTGCTCTCCACGCTGTACGCATCGATTCGGAGATCAATCGCGCCGTTTGCTGTGCTGTCCGCCTGCACACTGGCGATCGTGCTGCCCTGGACAGCGCGTAACTGGATCGTCTATCACCGCTTCGTCGCGATCGATACGCTGGGGCCGATCAATCTGTGGCTGGATCTGGAAGGCACCGAGCTGCGCACCCAAAAGATCGAGCAGCTGCGCCAGCTACCCCAGGCCGATCGACAGGCGTTCGCGACGGAGAAAGTGCGCGAGATCTTGAGTGTCGAGCCGCTGCGTCCGCTGCGCAATGTGTGGCCGACGTTTCGGCATGTGTGGAAGGCGCAGTATGTCGAGGATCTGTGGGTCAAAAGCAGCTTTTTCACTCGTCCGCTGCGTGAGGCCGCGCCGCTCGGTCTGGCCAGCGATCTGTTCTGGCTGATCGCCGCGTTTGCCGGTCTGCTCGGCCTGCTCCACCCGGCGACCGACCGCGCTTTCAAAGTGCTGATCGGGCTGTGGCTGGTGTACTCGTTCGCCACGGTGCTGGTCTTTCACGTCGAGCCGCGCTACCTGCTGCCGATCTGGCTGTTGCTGGCGCTCTACGGCTCGTGGACGCTCAGCGCTGGTATCGGCTGGATCGCAGGGCTACGTCGTCAGCCGTGGCGAGCCGCGCTGGTCTATGGCGCGGTGCTGGCGATCGCGGCGCTGTTTATCACCTACCGCGATTATCCGTCGATCATCGCTCAGGGCTTGCGGCGCGACTGGCATATGCGCAGCGGCGATCAGGCCTACGCTCGTGCCGACTACCCGGCTGCCGAGCGCGAATATCGCGCCGCGCTCGACGCCGATCCGCAGTTTGTCGATAGCGAGATTCCGCTGGCGCTGGCGCTCGCCGCTCAGGGCCGCTCCGCCGACGCGCGCGCTGTGCTCTCACCTGGCGACTCGCGGCGCTCCGGGATTGTGGCCGGGCTGCTCAGCCGTGACGCCGGCGATGAAGCGCAGGCTCGAACGCTGCTTAGCACGGTTGAGCAGCGAGCCGGCGAAGATGCGCAGCGCTGGACGCTGGATCACGTGCCGGTCAGGCCGCGCGCGGCGCTCGTGCTCGGGCAGGATGCGCTGGATCTGGGCTATATCGTGGGATTCGCGGGCTCAGAGCAGGCCGGCGATCTCAGCTATCGCTGGCTGCTTGGCTCGGGCGAGATCGTGCTGCCGCTGATCAGGCCGCTGGCCGCCGGCGATTCGATTGGCCTGACGCTCGCCGCGCCGCTGCCGCTGACCGGGCCGCTACAGGTGCGCATCAACGGCGGCCCGGCAATCCTCCTGCGTCCAGATCCGCAGTGGCGCGAGTACCGACTGGTGATTCCGCCTGCGCTGGCTGATCAGACCGAGCTGCGGCTGAGCTTGAGCGCGCCCACATACCTGCCCATGCGCGAAGAAGAGGAGAGCGACGATCCGCGCTCGCTTAGCGTGATGGTGCATCGCGTGGTTGTGTATCAGTAGGGCGTAGAAGATGTAAGGGAACACAACCATCGTTGACTGGCTCAGAGGATGCCCTGAGCCAGCTTGCCGCGAAGGTACGCGCAGATATTTAAGCTGGCAAAACTAAACCTGTGGAGATGGATGATCTGTGAATGCTGCATTAGCCTGGTGCGTATGTATCAGCTATCAATCGCCTGTGCGATAGTTGCCGCAAACCGCTGAGCGGCGGCCGGATCATAGCTGAAAAACAGTAGAGGATCAATCAGCTCCAGCTCCATCAGCACCAGCCGGCCATCGACCTCAATCCCGTCGACACGGGCAAACAGCAGCGGCTCATCAATCAGATCCACAATCGCCTGTGCCTGCGCGATCACATGTTGCGGTGGCGCGTCGATCTCCCTGGTTCCTCCGAAATCGGCCTGAACGCGAAAATCATCTTTGCGTGGTCGTTTATAGACGGCGTGACTATAAACCTTGCCGAAGAACATCAGCGACAGCTCGCCGCTCGTCGTCACCTCAGGGATAAACGCCTGGATCATCATGCCGCGCTCGGCGGCAAGCTGCGCGAAAGCCTCCTGATGTGCTCGCGCCTCGTCAGCTGATATGCGCCACGTCTGATACGCCGACAGTGAGATCGTCGGCTTGATCACCACGTCTGCCAGATCATGCTCTCGCAGAATCGTTTCCAGATCGGCTGAGGTTCCGGGCTCGATCCAGATTGTTTGGGGAATAGCCACGCCGTGAGCTGCCAGATCTTGCAGGTAGTGCTTATCGAAGTTCCACTTGATGATCGTGCTGGAATTGAACAGCCGGATACCAGAGCGGTCGAGCGTATCAACCCAGGCTAAGAACTGACCAGGCTTGAGATGATAATCCCAGCAAGAACGGGTGATCATGGCCTCGATCTGCCGCAGATCGACGGAAGCATCATCCCAGACGACTGGCACTACATCGATACCCATTGGCCGTAATACTTCGGCGACCAGCAGATCGTCTGCGGTGCCCTGGGGCTCGTCCCTGTACGTGGCAAATCCGATCGTTTTCATGCCTGCAATCCTATCGACCACGAGTGTCTGGTGATCTGCCTGGCGACGTAGATCAACATGCTCAGCGAGCTTGTACGTCGGCCTCGGAGCCTGGCTCGGCAGATCGTGTTAGGAACGCGCCCAGCGCGCTCGCCACGATTCCGGCGATCAGAATATACCAACTGCCGGGTATCACTATTGCCCCGACAATCGAGATCACACCCGCCAGGATCGCAACCGATACGCTGACCCGCTCACGCAGCAGCGGCACCAGCAGCCCGATAAACGTGAGCGGAAAAACCAGCCCCAGCCCATACGCATCGGGATCGGGAATCTGCGAGCCGATCAATATTCCGGCGATCGTGCTCAGCTGCCACCCGATGTACAGGCTGACATTCGAGCCCAGCAGATAGGCGGCGCTGCCGGTTCCTTCCAGAAAACGCCGCATTCCCACCGCGTACGACTCATCGGTGAGCTGAAACGCCAGCAGCGCCTTGAGCGGATTCGAGGTGTTGCGCAAAAACGGCACTAGCGACGCCGACAGCAACAGATGACGCGCGTTCACGATCAGCGTTGTGATCACGATCGTCAGAGGCGCTGCGCCCGCCGCGAACATGCCGGCGGCGGTAAACTGCGCCGCTCCCGCGAAGACCAGCAGCGACATCGCCAGCGTCTGCGCCGGCGTGAGACCGCCGGCCAGCGCAGTCACCGCGTAGACCATCCCAAACGGCACAGAGCCCAGCCACAGGGGAAGCGTCATCACAAAGCCAGAGCGAAATTCTTGCTGCCGGGTTAGGCCGGCGTTCTGCGTCAGATCTTCGGGTACGGCACTCTTCATCAGCAGCGAGTCTCCAGAATCATGCTTCTCTCACGAATCATCTTACCGCAAGTGTAGCTTAAGCACGGCGGCGCAAGATCGTCTGAATGGCCTACTATCGCCGATCACAATTAAGCACAAACGAGGCGAGCATAGCGCTCGCCTCGTCCGCAGATGGAAAAAGGTTACTTGACCTCGACCGACGCGCCGGCCTCGGCCAGCTTCGCACGGGCCGCCTCGGCCTCTTCCTTCGACACGCCTTCCTTGACCGGCTTCGGCGCGCCGTCGACGAGATCCTTGGCCTCCTTCAGGCCCAGGCTGGTCAGCTCGCGGACCGCCTTGATCACGTTGATCTTGTTCGCGCCCGCCGCCGTCAGGATCACATCGAACTCGTCCTTCTCGACCGCTGCCGGAGCAGCCGCCGCGCCGCCGTCGCCGCCCGCAGGAGCCGCGCCCATCATCACAGGAGCGGCAGCGCTCACGCCGAACGCCTCTTCCATCGCCTTCGACAGCTCCGCCGCCTCAAGCAGCGTCAAGCCCTGGATCTGCTCCAGAATATTCTGAACTTTCTCGGAAGCCATTGTTTCCTCCAATAAATGATTAAGTACGAAAGATGAAAATCAAACTATCGATCAGCCAGCGCCGGCGCTCAGATCTCTAAGCGCCCGACATTGGCATTAAGCTTCGCTTGCTGCGCCGCCGGCGTTAGCCTTGCCCTCGCCGACCTGCGCCAGGATCGAGGCAATGTTGCGCATCACGCCCGTGAGCGCGCCGACGATGCGGCTGGCCGGAGCGTTTACGCCGCCCATGATCTTGGCGATGCTCTGCTCACGGCTTGGCGTGCTGGCCACGCGCTCCAGATCAGTGCCGCCCAGACGGGTCGTACCGATCAGACCACCGCGCACGGTCATCGACTTCTTCGCGCCCTTGAGATAATCGTTGAGCGCCTTGGCCGTCGCAACCGGATCGCCATACGCGAGCGTCAGCGCCACGGGGCCGCCCAGGAACTCGTCAAGGCCGGTGATTC
>DASWTW010000022.1:0-2442 GCA_036401895.1 Herpetosiphonaceae bacterium
GGTTGTCATAGATCGTGTGCACCGTGGTGATCGGGTTGCAGAAGGCGACTGACTGCTCATAGCACAGCAGCGCCGGGCGGCTGGCGCTGAACCTGGCGCTGTGCTCCACCAGGTAGACTTCCAGGGTGTTCGGGTTGGTGAAGGGCAGCTGTTCAAGCAGGCGTGTCAGCTCGTCGAGGCGGAACACCGAGCTGGAAACTTCGAGCGGGTACTGAAAATAGCCCTGCGCTGTCGTCCAGTCAAAGCTGCGGATCTGCCCGCGCACGGCTGTGAGCGCGGGAACGGCCTGTGTCTCATCGACCGTATAGCGGTAGTAACATTCGCACCCAGGCGCAGCGAAAAGCCGATCGTCTCAGGATGTTCGACGAGGGCCTGGCGAATCTCGGCCAGGCGAAAGCTGCGCACGAACACATTATCGTCGACCAGGAAGAGCAGTTGATCGGCCAGGCCGTGTGGCCCGCGCGCCGCCAGGAGCCGCAGCACGTCCTGCCGAAAGTCGCTTTCCTCAATGAAGCGCACCTTGCCATGCGCCGCGTACATCTGCGCGAGCTGTGTGTACTGCTCGGCATGGCGCCGATCGGTTGCTTTGTAGATCACAAACAGCGCGATCTCATCGGCATCCTGGCAATGCAGAAAGAACGAGCGCAGCGTCGCATCCAGCTGCATCGCCCGGTCGCGGCTGAAGACGATGCCGAGCAATCGCGGCGCTTGCGCCTGCGCTGTTTGCAGGCGCTGGAAGACATGCCGCATCGCTGTGCTGCCGGCGAGCTGCTGGAGAGCCTGCTCGTACAGGTCCAGATCGTTGTCGGCGTCAAGCTGGGCTAGATCGAGAGTTGCGTGTTCCAGGCCGCTGTGCAGCGCAGGCAGGATCGTGCCGAACAGCTCGCCGTGCTCGAAGCGGATCGTGTGGTGCGGGCGCGTGCATTGCCAGATCACGGTGATCGTGCAGGGCAGCAGGGCGGTCTCGACGATCTGCTCCAGCGGATGGAGACCATCTTTAGGCTGGTTGATCGGCCCGCGCACCCACAGGTTATGCGGCGCTTCGGTCTGGAACTGGTAGCCGGGGTAGAAGCTCAACAAACCATCGCCGAGATAGCTTTGGACGAAGGGCGGGACATCGGCAGCGGCCGCCTCGATGCGGATCTCGATGTCCTCGGGTGATGAGCCGCCGTTCCAGGTGATCTCGACGGCATACGGGCAGCGTACGACCCAGGCTTGGCTGCCGGCCATGCTTTTGGTCAGCTCGGCGGCGGCGGTAGAGGCAGGCTCGTTCGGTGCTGGCTCGATCGCGACCGCCTGATCGGATAACGGATAGGCGGTGATGTTCATGTATCCCTCTGGTGAATTCCTTCAGGCAGGCTATCGGCTAGACGATCCAGGCGGCGCTCATCCAGCAGTGGTTTGTAGGATGAGCGCCGATTTCGAGGTTGGACCGAGCGGTGGCTTCGCTCACGGTGTGGATACCGGCATACCGATGATGGCGCTACTGAATCTGAACATCGCTCGGCCCGCGTGGAAGCACCTCGTATTGGGCGGCGAACTGGCCGCTGTAGCCAGTTGCTTGCAGCGGCTGGCCAACCGCCCAGCCACTCACGTCGATGCCGGTCGATGCGCAGACGAAGACCTGGGTTTCGCCGCTGCCGTCATCGATGAACACCTGGTAGCCGTAGGGCAGATCGATGATAATCCGCGTGATCGTCCCGCTGACCGTGACCAGCAAGCCTTCGGTCGCCTCGCTGATCGCGCCGGTGGACAGCGACTGCGGCGCGACCTTTGGCCCGATATCCAGGATCTTGACATCGGCGGGGCTAGCGACGACGAGGATCAGCTGGCCGAAGCTCTCGGCTAGCTGACCGGTTACGCGCACCTGTCGGCGCAGCGCCAATCCCAGATTAGTGGCGATGCTGACATAGATACCGCCGCTACGGTCCTGGATCGCGAAGCCCTGGTCGAAGGTGCTGGAGCTGAACACGCCTGACGGCACGGTGACCGCGCCTTTAACCGTCACGGTGCTGCCCAGCGGCAGCGCGCGTGCGGCGGCGATATCGATAGTTGGAACGGCGACGGGAGCGGCCAGCGTGGCGGACGGAATCAGGGCCAGCGTCAGCGCGAGCACGGCCAGTGCCAGCAACGCGCACATCCCGCGTCTGGTGTGAGTAGATGAGTGCTGTAGCATGGAAACCTCCTATTTTGAACCAACCTTCCGAACGGGTGATCACCGCGACGGCTGCACGGCTATGCTTGGATCTTCAGCGCCGATCTGCGCGGCGATCCTGGCCACATCCGCCCGAATGCGATCGATATCCAGGGTCAGGACACGACCACGGAGCATGAGCAGCTTGCCCTCGACGATCACCGTGTCGACATCGTCGGAGTTGGCGGCATAGACCAGGTTCGAGATAATGTTGTAGTTGGGGGTCATGCGTGGCTCGTCCAGCCGCA
>DASWTW010000023.1:0-6201 GCA_036401895.1 Herpetosiphonaceae bacterium
CGCCTGACATCTACGTTGCGCACAACGGCTACTGGACGGATCTTGCCTTCCAGCTGCCGACCGCGCCCAACGGCAAGCAGTGGTACGTCCTCGCCAACACTGCATCGACCGCCGAGAGCTTCGGCAACGTCTACTACAATCCGGCGATCAGCGACTGGAACCAGCAGCGGCTGCTGAAAGTCACCACCACCACCTACAACGTCCAGGCGCGATCGAGCATCATCCTGGTCGCGCGACCCAACGGCGCGGCGGTGCCTTAGGCGAGTGGGTGAAATGTCCGTAGGGGCGTGATGTATCACGTCCAGAGCGCAGCGCGCGTCATGAATGACGCCCCTACGGGATCGACCCAGGATTTTTGAAGAAACACAGAAGGATCGCATCAGGGGCGTGTACCAATGTGGTACGCGCCCTGCGCTTTTCAGCGGCTCTGCTTCTGGTAGAGCGCTTCGAGCCGCTCATACAGCGGGCGCACCCAGCGATCTGATTGAGCGCGCAGCTCATCGGAGGCGGCCTGCTGCTTGTCGCTGGCATCGCCGGTGAAGGGTAGCGTGGGACGTTTGGCGTTGCGCTGTGTGATCTGGCGTATTTGCTCCACATCGGCGGCGCTGTACTCGATCTTGAAGCGGTCCAGCAGCGATTCGGAGATCGCGCCGGGCAGCGTGTGGTAAGGAACCAGCGTGCCGCCCAGCGCAAGCACGTGCTCGATCGCCGCCTGATAGATACCCGCCAGGACGCGCGCTCGGTATTCCAGCTGCGGCATCGCGAAGATCGCGGCGGGATCGAGGCCGACAGTGCGCGGATCGACCAGGCCCGGCACCATCTGAAGGCCCGGCATGCGCTGATGCGAGACCAGCACCTCGATCGGATCGCGGTACACAAAGATCCAGGGCACCTCGGGAAAGGCCCGGCGAATCAGCGGCAGATCGCGCGTATGCCAGGAGTCGAACTTGATCACCAGCTGGCGCTCATACCCCGATCGTGGCCGTCCATACGCGCTGATAATGGCGCGCAGCCAGGCGATGCGCTGCTCGTCACTGATCGCCGGATCGTGATGCTGGGCCTGCAACACACCGTCGATTGGCCCGGCCTCCGCGACGACGATGTTCTGCGCCAGCGCCGCCAGCGCCTGCGCGATCAGCGTCGAGCCACACCGCGATACATGAAAGACGAAGCCGGACGGCGGCAGGCCAGGATCACGATCGTGCAGCTCATGTAGGGCGGCCAGCGGCGTCTGGTGGCGAAACAGGAGGTTAAAGGGCTGGCGCAGCGCCACGTCGATCGTCTGGTCGAAGAAGGGCTCGCTCAGCCGGCGCGCGCCAAAGTAGCACCAGTCCAGCATCGGCTGCTGCTGCCAGTAGAGGCGGATCGGCAGCCAGCCGTCGAGATTCGGCAGCATCAGCGCACGCTCCGCCACCGGCTCCAATCGCGGCGCGCTTCGGCCAGCGCGGTCTCGATCTGCGCGGTCGTGAAACGGTAGCCGCGCTCGGCGGCCAGCTGCACCATGCGCTCGGTGAATGCTCGTCGGTCGAAGATTGCTTGTAGCTGAGCCTGAAGCTCTGGATCGTGAAGCACGAGATCGCGGAATTCGTCTAGCCGGTCGTGGGACATGCGCAGCTCCCAAGGGTGATAAGCCGTTGGGGAGCGTAGCACAGCCTATCGCCGTGCGCAAGCGTTAGAGGATGCTGTTCGCTCGCATGCGGTTGAGCCAGGCAGCAGGATTGTACAACCAGAGTGGATTGATAGCTGTGACCGGCAGCGCTACTGTCTGGCCGGAGCGGGCGGCGGCGATCGCACTCTGCATCAGCGCGATCGTGCCAAGATTGTCGCGTCCCGAGCACTCGGGCTGCTGCCGGGTGCGGATCGCGCGCACAAACGCGGCGAGACAACTTTCACGTCCCCATTGTCGAAATTTTGGCAAAACGACGCGCCGGGCCGGCTCGCCATAGCGCCGCACGATCACCAGATCGGCGCCGGCATCGCGTCCATTGCGGCTCGTCCAGGCGATCTCGCCGCCGGCGCACTCCATGCGCCACACGCCGGCCCAGTGCGTTGACGGCGCGGAGCTGGCCCAGCTGCCACGGTAGTTGATCACGGTGCCGTTGGCGCAGGTGATCGTCGCGGCTGCCGCAGCGGGACCGGCCAGCGCGCTCCAGGGCGGGCTCCAGGTATGGCAGCTGATGTGAGTCGCCTCGTCGCCGAGAATCATGCGCAGCAGATCGAAATGATGGACCGCCATCTCGCCCAGCAGCGGCTGGCGCATCCCAAAGAGCGCGTGATCAGGCGGCAGGAGCGCGGCGGCATTCTGGCGGAAATCGATCGTGATGCTGCCGATCTGGCCCAGGACGTTGCCGCGAACCAGCGCGGCGACGGTGCGCGGCGCCGGGAAGAAGCGATAGTTCTGGCTGATCATCAGTGTGCGCTGCGCAGACTCGGCGGCGGTGACTACGTGCTCGGCCTCGGCGAGCGTTGAAGCGAAGGGCTTTTCGAGCAGCACATGCTTGCCGGCGCTCAGCGCGGTCAGCGCCAGCGGCACGTGCGCCGCGTCAGCCGCCGTGATCAGCACGGCATCGGCCTCAACGGTGTGCAGTGCCTCCTCAAGCGACGCAAAGAGTGCGATCGAGGGATCGGTTGAGACTGCGGTGAGTGCTGTGTGATTGGGCTCGACACAGGCGACCAGCGTCGTCTCCGGCGACCGCTGAACGATCGACGCCCATGTTGTGCCCCAGGCTGCCATGCCGACTTGAATGATCCGAAGCGCCACACTCTGCTCCTCATATGTTACGTGCAGCGATATTACCACATTCTGTAGTAACAATATTTGAGCTATCAGTCATGTTTGTGCCGGATTGGGATGCTCTGTAGCGAGTGGTTATTGTATGCTATAGTTTGGAGACGGAGAAGAACCGAACGAACAACGGAACAAACGAACAAACGAACAAGCGAACAAAGGGAAATCTGATCATTTGTTCCTTTGTTTCCTTGTTCTTTTGTTTGACCGCAGATAACGGCCTGTTTCAGGAGTTGAAAGAACGCACTATGACCGATCGCAGTACGCAATGGGACGCGCCGCCGCCGAATCTGGTTTTGGAGCACGAGGACGTGCATATCTGGCGGATCGCGCTGGATCAGCCCGCGTCACGGCTTCAATATTACGCTCAGGTGCTGGCGCCCGACGAGACCACGCGGGCGAAGCGCTTCTACTTCGAGCGCGATCAAAAGCATTTCACGGTTGGACGCGGTGCGCTACGTATGATTTTGAGCCGCTACATCGGCCTCGCGCCGAGCCAGCTTCAGTTTACCTACACCTCGTATGGCAAGCCCGCGCTAGCCGATGCCACCGGCGGCGATACGCTGCGCTTCAATCTTTCCCACTCGGCCGGGCTGGCGCTCTGCGCCGTGACGCGCAGCCGCGAGGTCGGCGTCGACATCGAGGGCATTCGCGAGCTGAGCGATCTGCCGCAGATCGCCCGGCAGTTTTTCTCGGCCAACGAGAATGCGGTGCTGCACGAGCTGCCCCAGGAGATCCAGACCGAGGCCTTCTTTACCTGCTGGACGCGCAAAGAAGCCTACATCAAGGCGATCGGCGAGGGCCTGTCGATGCCGCTGGACTGCTTCGACGTCTCGCTGGTGCCGGGACAGCCCGCCGAGCTGCTGGCGACACGACGCGTCGCGGATGAGGCATCGCGCTGGCAGCTGCGTGAGCTGTTTCCCGGCGCCGGCTACCTCGCTGCCGTAGTCGTCGAGGGCCACGACTGGCGCTTGCAGTGCTGGCAGTGGCCGGGCTAAGGAGCGGCTGATCGCGGGGGAGCCTATGTGGGCTCCCAGACGGGCTCTCCGCGCAAGATGCGGTTGATCTGCTGAATAAAGCGATAGCGCTCGATCGGCTTGCCGATAAAGCCATCAAAGCCCTCCTGCCGCGTGCGCTCGACGGTCTCCGGCAAGCAGTTGGCCGTCACGGCGATCACCAGCGGCTGCTCCTGATCGCCAAACAGCGCGCGAATCTGCTGGTGTACGACGAAGCCGTCCTCGTAAGGAATCGCCAGGTCAAGAATGATCAAGTCCGGCAGGCGCGTGGGATTATCCGCCAGGAACTTGAGCATCTGCCGTCCCGAGGCCCGCGCGTTACAGGAGCGCACGCCAATATCACCGCGCAAAATATCGCTGAACACAAACTGGTTATCAGGATTATCCTCAACCACAAAGACCGTGGCGTCTCGTGGCTCGATCGTTGGTCTGGCCATAAAAACTATCCTTCTGGCGAGTATTCTTTATGCGGCGTGATCGTCTCAGCCAGATCACAGGCGGATCTCCTGCGTCTCATACGTCGAATAGTCGCTCTCGATGTCTGCTGCGTTTGCTCTGCCTCAAACAGCATTGCTCAAACGTCTAATCGACAATGGTCGGCCTGCTCTTGGGGCGCTATTGTAGCAGAAGGATCTACCTGCCTGAGCAATGTGGACTATCCACATCAGAGACTGATGATATACCTGATCACGATTGATTCATCGGCTCCTGTAGCTGTAGAATAGATCTTTCCGCCCGAGCGCTAGCCACAGCGCAAGCTTGCTCCTGGTATCCGGTCGATCTGGAGATAGGGCTTCAATCAAGCAAAGGAACGTTCATGAAGCGTCTTCTGTCCATCGTTCTGCTCGCCTTGCTGTCGGTCGTGTTGCCAGGTTTGAGCCTCGCGGCCACACCGCCCGAGGCTCTCGGCCTCGAATCGCATTATGTGCGGCTGTCTACAGGTATCAATATGCATTACGTGGAAAAAGGCCAGGGCAACGGGCATGTCCTGATCTTCCTCCACGGCTACACCGACTCCTGGCGCTCCTTTGAGCGCAATCTGCCGCTGATCTCCAAGAAGTTTCACGTCTATGCGCTGGATCAGCGCGGCCACGGCGATTCGTCGCGGCCTGCCTGCTGCTACACGCAGGACGATTTCGTCGCCGATGTCGCCGCGTTCATGGATGCGCTCAAGATCAAGCGCGCCACGATCGTCGGCCACTCGATGGGTAGCTTTGTCGCCCACCAGTTCGCGATCGAGTATCCCAGGCGCACCGAGCGGCTGGTCCTGATCGGCTCCGCGCCGACGTCGTTTGGTAACGAGGTGATTCTGGGTCTCAACGAGGCCGTGCAGCAGCTGGAAGATCCGATCGATCCGACCTTTGTGCGTGAGTTCCAGGCCAGCACCTTCTACCGCCCGATCCCGCCGGAGTTTCTGGATACCGCCGTCTCCGAAAGCTTGAAGCTGCCGGCCTCGGTCTGGAAGCAGACGCTCACCGGCCTGCTGGCGGAAGATCACCGCGCGCAGCTCAGCCAGATCAAGGCGCCGACGCTGATCCTGTGGGGCGATCACGACGGCATCTTTACGCTGGAAGAGCAGCAGGAGCTTGACACAAGGATTCCTAACTCGACCTTCAAGCTGTACGCCGAGACCGGTCACGGCCTGTATGTCGAGTGGCCGCAGCGCTTTGTCGACGACCTTGAGGCGTTTGCGCGCTAGCTCACGCCACAGTTCGGCTTGCCGGAAATCTTCACGAACACGCGGCCTCGGAGCGATCCGACCCGCGTGTTTGTCGCTTTCTACAGACTCTCCGAGCGGCGCGGCGACGGCCAGGATTAGGCGAAATTTGGTACGTGCAAATTTTGTCCGAACGTATTACAATACAGCCAGCTGCATTTGTATAAAGTTCGTATAAATGTCCCCCCTTTATGCAGTCTTGCGCTGAGACATCTGGAATTGCAGCACACTGGCATCGCTGTATGAAGGCAACGCCGCCTTACCGGACCCAACGCAAGCCGTATGGCTGGCTGGTGTTGGAGCAGCTGCACTGCTTAAAACGCTCAAGCCACAAGTTTTGCTACGTCCTCACACAAGCACAAGGGGAATACCATGAACTCCATCGCACACATCGTCCACGCTCTGGTTACCAACAATCAGCTGCCGGCCGCCTCGCTGAGCGCCGCCGAGCAGACGGCGCTGACCGAGCTTCAGCCGCTGCTACAGGCCGCGCCCGAGGATCTATCGAGCATGAATCCGCAGGCGAAGGGCTGGACAATCGGTGTGGCCGACGACGAGCGAGTCGCCTAGGCGCGGCCTATCAGGCGGCTATGAACGAGTGCTGGCAGCTGATCGCGCGTTTGGTTGAGGAGACGCTACACGGCGAGCCTCTGACCGAAGCGTATGCCACGGCGATCCTT
>DASWTW010000024.1:0-65729 GCA_036401895.1 Herpetosiphonaceae bacterium
GGTCGGGCGGTCGGCGGGCATCTGGGCCGTACCGCGCAGCAGCTTGGCATCAGCCGCAGCACGCTCTGGCGTAAAATGCGCGAGCATGGCCTGAGCCGGATCGACTTTCAGCCTGACCACCTGTGAAACATCATAGTTCAAAGATGAAACAAAATTGTTTCATCTGCAACACTTTCGCCGTTGACAGCGATCTCGGTTTTTTCCTACCATAGAGACAGGCCAGGCGACGATTGAGCCTGGCGCTTGTCAGGGCTGACAGCATCACCATCATCTCCCACGCCTCGACAAACACCTCCCAGACGCTACAGCATCGTTGTGGACGTTAGGCTGCGGCATACCCTAATCGATCGCTACAGACTCCATCTGCATGACCTCATAAAGGAGGTGAAAGCTAATTCAGCTCCCCTGCTGGATGTTTGGCAAATACAGGCTGGTTGCAGGATACAAGGAGGTCTCCTCATGCGGCGGAATACGCTTACCGGTCAGCTATGGGCAGAGTTCTTCGGCACGGCGATCCTGGTGCTCCTCGGCAATGGCGTTGTCGCCAACTTCGCGTATGCGACACGACTCGGCGCGGGCGGCTACGATTGGACGACGATCACGCTGGGCTGGGCGTTTGCAGTCGTGGTTGCGGTCTATATCGCCGGCGGGATCACGGGCGCGCATCTCAACCCGGCAGTCACACTAGCCGCGATTGTGCGCGGCACGATCGCCACGACGACCGGCCTGCTTTACATGCTGGTGCAGGTGCTGGGCGGCGTGATCGGCGCGTTCCTGGTACACATGCTGTACATGGGCAACTTCGTCAAAGACGGCTATAAAAACGTCTTCCACACCGGCCCGGCGGCGGGCTACGAAAATCTGGTCTTCACTCAGTATTTCTCCGAGATCCTGGGCACCTTCATGCTGGTCCTGGCGATCTATGCGGTCGTCGATAATGTGCGCAACGTCGGCCCTGGCGCCAACCTGTGGCCGTTCATGGTCGGCATGGTCGTGCTTTCGATCGGCCTGTCGCTGGGCGGTCCCACTGGCTACGCGATCAATCCGGCGCGCGATTTCGGCCCACGGCTCTACGCTTCCCTGTTTGTGGCCGGCTCAACCGGCACCTTCGACGGAGCCGGCTTTCTGGTGCCGATCATCGGCCCACTGATCGGCGGCCCGCTCGGCGCGCTCTTCTACGATTTTCTGGTCAAGCCCTTCCTACCGACGCCTAGCGAACCCGCGCCTGAGCCACGCGGCGCCGACGTTGCGCATCAGCCGGCTTAGGATGTGCGACAATTTGCACATACCGCCACCCGAACAGGATGCAGCTACGACCCTGCTACCATAAAGGGGTGAGCGGTAGAGCATCAGGAGGTTTTGGTAGTGAAGAAGCTGATCAACTCTCCCGAAACTGTTGTCCGCGATGAGCTGCTGGGCATGGCGGCCGCGCATCCCGAGCTGATCCAGGTCCACTTCGATCCTGACTACATTGTGCGCGCCGACGCGCCGGTGCGCGGCAAGGTCGGGCTGCTCTCGGGCGGCGGCAGCGGTCACGAGCCGATGCACGGCGGCTTTGTGGGCTACGGTATGCTCGACGCGGCCTGTCCCGGAGCGGTCTTTACCTCGCCCGTGCCGGATCAGATGCTGGCGGCGACCAAGGCGATCGACGGCGGCGCGGGCGTGCTGCATATCGTCAAGAACTACACCGGCGACGTGATGAACTTCGAGATGGCGGCGGAGCTGGCGCAGGTGGAGGGCATCGAGATTGCAAGCGTGGTCACCAACGATGATGTCGCGGTCAAGGATAGCCTCTACACAGCCGGGCGGCGCGGCGTCGGCGTGACGGTGCTGCTGGAAAAGATCTGTGGCGGCGCGGCGGAGGCCGGCCTGTCGCTGGCAGAGGTCACGCGGATCGCGCAGAAAGTCAACGGTCAGGGCCGCTCGATGGGCATGGCTCTGACCTCGTGCGCGGTTCCGGCGGCGGGCAAGCCGACCTTTGAGATCGGCGACGACGAGATGGAGATCGGCATCGGCATTCATGGCGAGCCCGGACGCAAGCGCATGAATCTTCAGTCGGCGCGCGAGATCACCGAGATGCTGGCCAGCGCTGTACTCGACGATCTGCCGTTCAATCGCGGCGATCAGGTGCTGGCGTTTGTCAACGGCATGGGCGGCACGCCACTGATCGAGCTGTACGTCGTTTACAATGAGCTGGTCAGCCTGTGCAAAGATCGCGGCGTGACCATCAGCCGCAACCTGATCGGCAACTACATCACCTCGCTGGAGATGGCCGGCTGCTCGATCACGCTGCTCAAACTCGACGACGAGCTGACGCGCTTCTGGGACGCGCCGGTGCATACGGCCGGGCTGCGGTGGGGGAGATAGAAGAACCTAGAACCTAGAACTAAGAACCTAAAGATCAGAATTAAGAATTCCATTCACTGGTTCCCTAGGTCTCTTGTTCTTTTGTTTGTCCTTGGTTCTAGGTTCTGGGTTCTAGGTTCTCGTACTTTGGAGGCTTCATGCGCATCACTGCCGAACACGTTATTCGCTTCATCGAGACGATCGCCGCGCGCGTGAAGGAGCAGCGAGCCTATCTGACCGAGCTGGACTCGGCGATCGGCGATGCCGACCACGGGATCAACCTCGACCGCGGCTTTAGCGCGGTGCTCGCCAAGCTGCCGACCGTGGCCGACAAAGACATCGGCACGATCCTCAAGACCACGGGCATGACGCTGGTCTCGACCGTGGGCGGCGCGTCGGGGCCGCTCTACGGCACGGCGTTTCTGCGCGCGAGCATGGCGCTGGCCGATCGCTACGAGTTCAACGAGGACGATCTGACCGCCGCGCTGGAGGCGGCGCTGGAAGGCATCATGATGCGCGGCAAGGCCCAGCGCGGCGAGAAGACCATGATCGACACGATTGCGCCGGCGATCGATGCGCTGAAAACGGCTCGCTCACGCGATGTCGACGCGCACGCCGCGCTGCGGGAATCGCTGGCTGCCGCCGAGGAAGGCATGAAGTCCACGATCCCGATGCTGGCGACCAAGGGCCGGGCCTCGTATCTCGGCGAGCGCTCGATCGGCCACCAAGATCCCGGCGCGACCTCGGCCTATCTCATAGCGACCGTCCTGGTGGAGACAGTGGAGTCGATCCAACCGGAAGAAGGATGATCGGGCGCTCCATGCCACGATCATCTTTTCACATGCAAGGAGGCAGTTCATGACGAAATACGTTGCCGCAATCGACCAGGGTACGACCAGCACTCGCTGTATGATTTTTGATCACGCCGGCCGAGTGATCGCCTCCGATCAGCGCGAGCATGAGCAGATCTTTCCGAAGCCCGGCTGGGTGGAGCATAACACCGAGGAGATCTGGCAGCGCACGCAGGGCGTCGTGCAGGGCGCGCTGCAAAAGGCCAATCTGACCCACTCCGATCTTGTCGCCGTGGGCATCACCAACCAGCGCGAGACCACGGCGGTCTGGAACAAAAAGACCGGCAAGCCCGTGTACAACGCGATCGTCTGGCAGGACACGCGCACGGATCAGATCGTGAACCGGCTGGCGCGCGACGGCGGACAGGATCGCTTCCGCGAAAAAGTTGGCCTGCCGCTGGCAACCTACTTCTCTGGCCCCAAGATTCGCTGGATTCTCGATAATGTCGACGGCGCGCGCGCGCAGGCCGAGGCGGGCGAGCTGGCCTTCGGCAACATGGACACGTTTCTGGCCTGGTGGCTCACCGGCGGCCCCAACGGCGGCGTGCATATCACCGATGTCAGCAATGCCAGCCGCACAATGCTGATGAACATGGAGACGCTGGACTGGGACGAGGAGATCATGGGCATTATGGGTGTGCCGCGCTCGATGCTGCCCGAGATCAAATCGTCGAGCGAGGTGTACGGCGAGTGCGGAGGCGTCCTGCAAGGCGTGCCGCTGTCCGGCATCCTCGGCGATCAGCAGGCGGCCACTGTGGGACAGGCCTGCTACGACACCGGCGAGGCCAAGAACACCTACGGCACCGGCAACTTTATGCTGATCAACACCGGCACCAGCCTGGTCCACTCCAAGTCGGGGCTGCTGACCACGCCGTGCTACAAGTTCGGCGACAAAGAAACCGTCTGGGCGCTGGAAGGCTCGATCGCGGTGACTGGCTCGCTGGTGCAGTGGCTGCGCGATAACCTGGGCCTGATCAGCACCGCCTCGGAGGTCGAAGATCTGGCGCGCAAAGTCGAGGATAACGGCGGCATGTATATTGTGCCGGCCTTCTCGGGATTGTTCGCGCCCTACTGGCGCAGCGACGCGCGCGGCGTGATGGTCGGCATGACGCGCTACATCAACAAGAATCATATCGCCCGCGCGGTGCTTGAAGCCACGGCCTACCAGACCCGCGAGGTGCTCGACGCGATGGAAAAAGACTCGGGCGTCACGCTCAAGGCGCTCAAAGTCGACGGCGGCATGGTCTACAACGACACACTGATGCAGTTCCAGTCCGACATTCTGGGCGTGCCGGTCGTGCGGCCCAAAGTTGCGGAGACCACAGCGCTGGGCGCGGCCTACGCCGCCGGCCTAGCCACCGGCTACTGGAAGAACACCGACGAGATGCGCGCCAACTGGGGCATGGATAAGACCTGGGAGCCGCGCATGAGCGATGATCAGCGCGAGTCGCTCTACGCCGGCTGGAAGAAGGCCGTCACGCGCACCTTCGACTGGGTGGAAGAGGAGCGGGAGGCCGAGGCCAGCGCATAGGCCGGAGGCGGGCGAGCACATGCGAACCTGAATCAGCGTGTGTGCTCGCCCGCCAGCCGGGAGCAAACGTTCACTGCCGACATTAGGATGGAGGGAGGAGCTGCCGTGATCGGTTTGCTGATCGTCTCGCATAGCGCCAAAATCGCCGATGGAACCCTGGAGCTGGCCGAGCAGATGACGCGCGGACAAGTTCCGATCGCGGCGGCCGGCGGCACAGAGGATGGCTCGCTCGGCACCAGCGCCGACCTGATTCGCACGGCGGCGGAGCGGCTGGTGGCAAACGGCGCAGAGGGGCTGCTGGTGCTGGTCGATCTCGGCAGCGCCGTGATGAGCGCCGAGATCGCGCTGGAAGATTTTCCCCGGCCCTATCGCCTGAGCAATGGCCCGCTGGTCGAAGGCGCGCTGATGGCGGCGGTTGAAGCCTCGATCGGTGCGAATCTGGAGCAGGTCGCGGCGGTCGCGGTGCAGACCAAAGATCTGCTCAAAGTCCATGATTGATACGCTGCCTTCCCCTACGCAGAAAGGCGCTGGCCTATGATCGAGCAGCACGAATTAATCCTGACGATCGACCACCCCTCAGGGCTGCATCTCAGGCCAGCGGCCCTGTTTGTCAAAACCGCCGCCAGCTTTCAAAGCGACATCCGCATCACCAATCTGGACCGCGAAGGACAGGCCGAGAGCGACGCCAAGAGCATGTTCGGCGTCATGCAGCAGGCTGTCTCGCAGGGCCATCGCGTGCGTGTGCGCGCCGAAGGCCCCGACGCCGACGACGCCCTGGCCGGCCTGCAACAGCTCGTCGATAGCCGGTTCGAGGCCGAGGCATGAGCCGGCTGCGTGGTCTCGTCGGCTCGCCCGGCATTGCGATCGGCACAATCACGCATCTGGCGCATACAACAGCCCACGCAGATACCAAAAGCTCCGATCCACAAACCGATCGTCAGCGGCTGCTCACGTCGCAGGCCGAGGTTGCCGCTCAGCTTCAGCGGCTGGCTGCCGAGCTGCGCGCCGAGGACAAGCCCGACGAGGCCGGGATCTTCGAGGCGCAGGCGCTGCTGGCCGGCGACTCCGCGCTGGTCTCCGAGGTCGAGCGGCTGCTCGCGGAGGAGCAGCTAGCGCTGCCTGAGGCTGTGCGCCGCGCTAGCGAGGCCATGGCGGCAACTTTGAGCCGAATCGACGATCCGTACCTGCGTGAGCGCGCCGCCGATGTGGAGGCGATCGGACAGCAGATTATCGCGACGCTGCAAGGCGTGACCCTCGATCTGCGCTTGCCCGAAGGCGCGATCGTGATCGCCCGCGACCTGACGCCGGCCCAAACCGCTAGTCTGCGCGGTCTGGGCATCGCGGGCTTTGCCACGGCGGGCGGCACAGCTACGGGCCACGTCGCGATTCTGGCGCGGGCGCTCGATATTCCCGCAATCGTGGGGCTCAGCGATGCGCTGCTGGAGCTACCTGACGGAGCGACCGCGATTCTGGATGCCGCCGAGGGCCTGCTGATCGTGGAGCCGGATGAGGAGGAGCTAGCCACCTACTCCGCGCTGTACACGTCGCGGCAGGAAGATGCGGAGCGCCGCCACGGGCTGCTGAGCCTGCCCGCCGAAACCAGCGACGGTCAGCGCGTCGAGCTGTGGGCTAACATCGGCCATCCCGACGAAGTGCAGCGCGCGCTTGAGGTCGGCGCCGAGGGCATCGGCCTGTTTCGGACCGAGTTTTTATTCCTTGAGCGCTCCGCGCCGCCTGACGAGGACGAGCAGTACGCCGCGTACACAGCCGCGCTGCGGGCGATGGCCGGCCAGCCGGTGGTGATCCGCACGCTCGACATCGGCGGCGACAAGCCGATTCCGTATCTGGAAGCGATGCAGGAGGCCAATCCTTTTCTCGGCTGGCGCGGCCTTCGCTTTGCGATGCGCTTCCGTCAGCTGTTCCAGGTCCAGCTGCGGGCGCTGCTGCGCGCTGCCACCGAGGGCGATCTGCGCATCATGCTGCCGATGGTCGCCACGCCCGACGATGTGGCCTGGGCACGCGCCGAGATCGAAGCGGCGACGGCAAGCTTGGCCCAGGAAGCGACTCCGCACCGAGCGGATGTGCCGCTGGGCATCATGATCGAAACGCCGGCCGCCGCGATCACACTGGATCTGCTGGCTGCCGGTCTGCGCTTCTGCTCGATCGGCAGCAACGATCTGACACAATACACGCTGGCGGCGGATCGCGGTGTGGCCGAGCTGGGCCAGCGCTATCGTCACGACGATCCGGCAGTCTTTCGCATGATGCAACTGGCGGTGAGCGAGGCGCGCAGGCTGGGGCTGGAGATCAGCATCTGCGGCGAGCTGGCATCCGAGCCGGCGGCGGCGCTGGCGCTGGTGGGAATGGGCATCGAAAAGCTCAGCATGACTCCCGCTGCGCTGCCGGTCGTCAAAGAAGCCATCCGCTCGGCGTCGAGCGAGGAGGCGCGGCAGCAATCACAGCTGTACTTGCAGCGTACGCAGGCAGAAGTTTAGGGCGTCTGCTTGTAGTACATCACCGGCTGGCCGCGCACCTGCGACTGAAGCGAGAGCACCGGCTTGCGCTCGACATGCAGCCTGCACGAATAATCGAACGGCACGCGGCTAGGATGGTTGCGCGGGTGAGCGCAGCTGCCAAGATATGAGCTAAGCTGGCCCTGCCAGTGGACGCAGGTCTCGCAGAGCGCCTTGCTCCGAGAATACATATTCATAGCTATTAGTTCCTTCAGCCTCTCAAGTACTCCCCTGATTCGCGGCGCTAAAGCAAATACTATGCCGAGCAGCGGTGGCTCCGGCCCCCGCGCCTGACATGTGCAGTCTGTATCGCCTCGGCTGGCTGGAGAGCGAATCAAGTGCCAGCGTGGATGCAACGGATCGATCGGGCTGCGCGTATGTAGGTGAATGAAACGGACAAGGAGTTAACTGAGGCGTGGTCATAATTGATCACGCGGCTTTCAGACAGGCTTTTAAGCCCACGCGGAGGTCGAGCCCGTGCTCCCAGCGATACCACAGTAGGAGTTGATACACCACGATCGCCCCGAGCACAAAGCGGCGGGTATTGGTCAACCCTTTGGTGGGGACCTGACCATGGCCATCGAACATCCCTTTGAACTGTTCGTTGAAGTTCTCGATCGTGCTGGAACGCAGTTTATGGAAGATGCGTCGGACCTCCACCCCGCCATCGCGATGCGGGTAGCGGCCATAGCGCGACGTGATGAGCAGGCGCTCATCTTCGGCGCACACCGCATGGAGGTCGGGCGTGTTGTAATGCCGATCGCCCAACACCACGCGCACGTCTGCGGGCAGAGCACAGATCAGGGCTGGGGCACGTTCGCTATCAGCCGTGTTAGCGGTTGTCAGTTCCGCCGCCAGTGGAATCCAGACGGCGGCAACCGTCGCGGCGAGATGCAATTTCCAGCCATAGACCCAGCCATGCCAGCCCGACTTGGTCCAATGGGCTTCGGTATCAATCGATGTGTGGGGTACGGTGTTGGCGGCGCGGTCCTTCTGATGCCAGACACCGCCACGCGCACGTAACAGCGTGCTCTCCACGGCGACGGCACGACCAGAGCGCGCCCACGGCTGGATCACGCTGACGAGCACTCGGCCCAAGCAGGCAATCTGCGCGGGCAAGGTGACAGGCAGGGCGTGCAAGCGGCGTTCCCAGGTCCGACGACTGGGAAACTGTCCGTTGACGGTAAGCAGTTGGCGCAGGCAGATCATCTCGCTGGTCGGCTGGGCTAACACACTCAACAACTCATGCACGGTATGCAGGTGACGCACAAGCATGATCACCACGGCTTTCAAGAACAACCGATCGGTATACACGTTGGGTCGACCGGGACCGCGTTTGGGAAGCGGGAGCATCGGCACCCGGTCCACGAATCGGACCAACGTGACAAGTAGCGTCTCTTGGCCTATCATAACGGCACCTCCGTTTCATGCTGGTGTGGTAACCGTTATGATGCGGTGGGAGCCGCGTTGTGGTCAAGTCCGCACGCGGCTTTTTGAATTATGACCAACCCTCAGTTAACTATGCAGGAACCACAGCGAGATAATCCTCAACTGCAGCACGGTACGGGCATTGGGCTTGGTCTGACACTCGGCGCCGCAATTGGCCTCGCCCTCGGCAATATAGCCATCGGCATAGCGGTCGGTATCGCCATTGGAGCGGCCATGGAGGCCAGGCGCGCAAACCAGGACAAAAGCTGATACCGTATGCGCACCAGCCGGCTCCGAGATCGCGTGGTGATGGTTGGGGACGAGTCGCCGCATGGTGAGCGTCCCCAACCCGACCAGCCGCACCACAGGCTCAGATCCACCCTTCTCACATGCACCGCCTTGAGCTTCCGGCTTTAAGCTACACCCTCGAACCGATGCCTGCCACCAACACCCGAGGCGGAACATCCGTCCGCTAACCTTGATCCTGATTGTGACGCATGATACAATTAGCCCAACAGATAGATCGTGCGACCCCAAGCAGCCTGCGGCCGCTGGGGTTTTTTTGTAAGTTTTGAGGCTACCATGCTGATCGTCATGGACTCACATGCTAGCGACGCGCATATCAAGCGAGTTTGTGAAGAAATCGAAGCCATGGGCTACGTTCCGCACCCCATGCCCGGCCCAACACGGACCGCCATCGGAGTCACGGGGAATGAAGGGGCGATCGTGCAAACATCTCGAATCCAGATGTTGCCCGGAGTCGCTGAGGTTATCCGGGTAACGAAGCCATACAAGCTGGTCTCGCGCGAGTTCAAGGAGCTTGACACCATCGTTCGGGTCGGCGACATCACGATCGGCGGCGCGGGCGTGGTCGTGATCGCCGGGCCATGCACCATCGAAAGCCGCGAGCAGCTGTTCCATACCGCCGAAGCCGTGATCGCGCATGGCGCCACGATCATTCGCGGCGGCGCATACAAGCCGCGCACGTCGCCCTACAGCTTCCAGGGCCTGGGCGAAGAAGGCCTACGCTATCTGGCCGAGGTCCGCGAAACGCTGGGCACGCCGGTGATCACCGAGGTCATGGACACCGAGACCGTGCCGCTGGTCGAGCACTACGCCGATATTTTGCAGATCGGCGCGCGCAACATGCAGAACTACCCGCTGCTGCGCAAAGTCGGCCGCTCGCATCGTCCGGTGATGCTCAAGCGCGGCCTGGCGGCGACGGTTAAAGATCTGCTGCTGGCGGCCGAGTACATCATGGCCGAGGGCAACAAGCAGGTCATTCTGTGCGAGCGCGGCGTGCGCACCTTCGACGATCACTCGCGATTCACGCTGGACCTGGGCGCGATCCCGGTGCTCAAGTCGCTGACGCATCTGCCGGTGATCGTCGATCCCAGCCATGCCTCGGGCTACGCCGATCGGATCATCCCGATGTCGCGGGCGGCGATCGCGGCGGGCGCCGACGGCCTGATCGTCGAAGTTCATCCCGACCCGGCGTTCGCGGTGTGTGACGGCGAGCAGTCGCTGATCCCGGAGCGCTTCGGCGAGATGATGCAGCAGGTCGAGCGAATCGCGGCGGCTGTAGATCGATCGGTGATCGGTCGCGAGCCGATGCGGGCTGAGGTATAATGTTGACATGAAACGGTGGCTGCACCAACGTTTAATAATTCCAGCTTTGAACCGATTGCCTGTTGCGCCTTCGCGCGGCAGGCAATTTTGTATTGGGAGGCGCGCATGATCAACTGGGACGCGAAGTTTGAGCGCGAAGGACTGACCTTCGACGATGTCTTGCTGGTGCCTGCTTACTCCGATGTTCTGCCGGCGCAGGTCGATGTCAGCACGCAGCTGACCAAAAAGATTCGGCTGAATATTCCGATCATCTCGTCGGCGATGGATACCGTCACCGAGGCCGGGCTGGCGATCGCGATCGCCCGCGAGGGTGGCCTGGGCATCATCCACAAAAACATGAGCATCGAGCAGCAGGCCGAGATGATTCGCCGGGTCAAGCGCTCCGAGAGCGGCATGATCACCGATCCGATCACACTCCACCCGGATCAAACGATCGGCGAGGCCTGGGCGCTGATGGAGGAATACCATATCTCGGGCGTGCCGATCACCAGCGAAGCCGGCGATCTGGTCGGCATTCTGACTAATCGCGATCTGCGCTTCGAGAGCGATCCGAATCGCAAGATCTACGATCTGATGACCAAAGAGAATCTGGTGACGGTGCCCGAAGGCACGACGCTGGAGCAGGCCAAGGCGGTGCTGCACGAGCATCGCGTCGAAAAGCTGCTGGTGGTCAACGGGCAGGGCAAGCTCTCGGGGCTGATCACGGTCAAAGACATCACCAAGCAGATCGAGCATCCCAACTCCACCAAGGACGAGCTGGGCCGCCTGCGAGTGGGCGCGGCGATCGGCGCAGGGCCGGAGAATATCGAGCGGGCGCGGGCGCTGTGCGCGTCGGGCGTGGATCTGCTGGTGATCGATACGGCGCACGGCCATTCGCAGGGCGTGCTCGACTCGGTGGCGCGCATGCGTGAGCTGTTCCCCGACGCGCAGCTTGTCGCCGGTAACGTCGCAACCGGCGCGGCGACTGTTGCGCTGATCGAGCGCGGCGTGGACGCGGTGAAAGTCGGCATCGGCCCCGGCTCGATCTGCACGACGCGCGTGGTCTCGGGCGCGGGCATGCCGCAGATCACGGCGATCGCCGAGTGCGCGCAGGCCGCCGAGCGCTTTGGCGTGCCGATCATCGCCGACGGCGGCATCAAGTACAGCGGCGATATTACCAAAGCGCTGGCCGCCGGCGCGAGCACCGTTATGATCGGCTCGCTCTTCGCGGGCACCGAGGAGTCGCCCGGCGAGACGATCCTCTACGAGGGCCGCTCCTACAAGTCGTATCGCGGCATGGGCTCGATCGGCGCGATGGAAAAAGGCAGCGGCGATCGCTATTTCCAGAACAACGTCGGCAAAGGCAAGCTCGTAGCTGAAGGCATCGAGGGGATGGTCGCCTACAAAGGCCCGCTCGCCGACACGATCTATCAGATGGTCGGCGGTCTGCGGGCAGGCATGGGCTATGTCGGCGCGCGCAACATCGACTATCTGCGCCGCGAGACCAGGTTTGTGCGCATCACGATGGCCAGCCTGATCGAAAGCCATCCGCACGACGTGACGATCACCAAGGAAGCGCCGAACTATAACGAGCGAAGGTAAACGAAGAACCAAGAACTTAGAACCTAGAACTGGGGAAACGAACAAGAGAACAAACGAACAAGAAAACAAAGGATAAAGAGACTTCGCCAGACTCCCCCTCGCCTGTGCCGTAGGCAACCGAGGGGGAAGCCTGCCGAGGTTCGGGGAAGGGGGAAGGCACGGCAGTGCCAGGGGATGAGGGCCTGTCAAGGACCAACGAAACCTAGAACCTAGAACCAAGAGAAAACGACGTTAGGTTCTGGGTTCTAGGTTCTTCAAGGAAACTATGCCAATCTCATATGCAGAACCTGTGTCGCTGACGTGTCCGCGCTGCCAGACGCCGTTCATCAACGACACCTTTATCATCGTGGATGGCGTCGAGCGGCCGGACCTGGTCGCGCGCATTCTGGACGATACGCTCCACGACGCTCGCTGTCCCAGCTGCCAGCAGGTTGGCCGCGTGCCGGCGCCGCTGCTCTACCACGACGGACGCAACGCCCGCGTGTTGCTTGGCGTGCCGCCCGACATGTCGGAGGCCGAGTGGCGCGGGGTAGGGCAGACGCTGCTGTGGACGCTGATCGGCGCGCTGCCGGAGCAGGCCCGGCTGCCCTACCTGGGCGATGTCCAGGCCGAGGCCGGAGTCGCCGGCGTGGCGCAGATTATCCGCAGCGAGAAGCTGGCCGGATCGGATGAGGACGAGACCGAAGCGCTGCCGCCGATCGTGATCGCGATCCAGGCGCTGCTCGAAGCCCGAGGCGCGGCCGAGCTTCAGCAGACGCTCGCTCAGCACCCGATCTTGAACGAGCCGCAGTCGGTGACGATTATGCAGGAGCTGGCGGCGGAGGCGATCAAGCACGGACAGATCGAGGCCGCGAATGGCTTTGCTCGTGCCGCGGAGCTGCTGGATCAGGTCAAGCAGATGCGCTCGCAGGCGCCCACGGTCGCCGTCGATCTGGGAGCCGATGCGCAGCGCCTGACGCCTGAAGAGCTGGAGTCGCTGGCGTTTGCTCTGCTGCGCAGCACGACAGGACAGGAGCTGGCGCGCACAGTCGACGAGCATCCTGAGCTGCTGGAAGACTGGATCGACAGCGCGCTGGCCGCCTACGCCGCGCAGGCCCGTCGCGAGGACAAGCCGCGCATCGCCGATGGCCTGGACGAGCGCCGCGTCGCCCTGGGGGAGATGCGCGAGCAGTACCGCGCCCAGCAGCCGGTGCTCGAAGCGCTTCAGAGCTATTTGCAGGCCGAGAGCGGCGACGAGATCGAGGCCATCGTGCTGGAAAACGAGCTGCTGACGACCGACGCCGCCGATCAAGCCCTGGCGCGACTTGCCGAGAGTGCGCGCGCCGACAACGATCAGGACTTCGCCGCGTTTGTCGAGGAGCGCCGCCGCTTCTTGCAGCAGGTTCGCGCCGCCCTGGAAGAAGAATAAGCAGTACCTCGCTAAGCCCCTTCTCCTGCCGCAACCGAGGCGGAAGCTCGCCGAGGTTCGGGGAAAGGGGTTGGGGATGAGAGCCTGAGGACCAACGAACGAACAAAAGAACTAGCGAACAAGGGAACAAAGGGTTGCGATTCCTACGGTTTTGTTCCTTTGTTTCCTTGTTCCTTTGTTCCATAAACCGTCCTTCACACCACGATCGCGCGATTTGCTATAATGAGCGCGATTTGATCGCGCCATAATTATCTGTAAAGGGAGGCGGCGATGGCGAATAGACCCCGTGTGGTAGTCACCGGATTAGGCGCTGTGACGCCGCTGGGCTTGGATGTTGCCAGCTTGTGGAGCGGCATCAAAGAAGCGCGCAGCGGCATCGGGCCGATCACGCGCTTCGATGCCAGCGACTTCGATACCAAAATTGCCGCCGAGGTTAGCGGCTTCGATCCGCTCACGGTCCTCGATCGGAAAGAGGCGCGGCGCACCGACCGCGTGATTCAGCTGGCGATCGCGGCGACCGACGAGGCGCTGCGCCATGCGGAGCTTAAGATCACCGAGGCCAACGGCGATCGCGTCGGCGTGCTGATCGGCAGCGGCATTGGCGGCATCGAGACGATCAGCGACAACATGGACGCGCTGCGCTCACGCGGTCCCGGCCGGGTCAGCCCGTTTACCGTCCCGATGATGATCGCGGACATGCCAGGCGGCATGGTCTCAATCCGCTACGGCGCGAAAGGTCCCAACTACGCGCCGGTCTCAGCCTGCGCCACGTCGGGCAACGCGATCGGCGAGGCGGCGGCGATCATCCGGCGCGGCGATGCCGATGTCATGATCGCGGGTGGGACCGAGGCCGGGATTGTGCCGATTGCGATCGCGGCCTTCAATGCGGCCAAAGCGCTCTCGACACACAACGATCATCCTGAGTCGGCCTCGCGGCCCTTCGACAAAACGCGCGACGGCTTTGTGATGGGCGAAGGTGCGGGGATTCTGATCCTTGAGCGGCTGGAGCACGCGCTGGAGCGGGGAGCGCCGATCCTGGCCGAGATCCTGAGCTACTCCACTACCGCCGACGCCTACCATATCACGATGCCCGACGAGCTCGGCTCGGGAGCGGCCAAGGCCATGCAGAACGCGCTGAACTTTGCCGGGCTCCAGCCAGGCGACATCGACTATTTGAACGCACACGGCACCTCGACGCAGGCCAACGACCGGCTCGAAACCCTGGCGATCAAAACCGTCTTTGGCGAGACCGCCAGGCACGTGCCGGTCAGCTCATCCAAATCGCAGTTTGGGCATCTGCTCGGCGCGGCCGGCGCGGTCGAAGGTGTGATCTCGATCCTGGCGATCCGCGAGGGCTTGCTGCCCGCGACGATCAACTACACCACGCCCGATCCCGAGTGCGATCTTGACTATGTGCCGAATACGCCGCGTCGTGCGACAGTCAAGCGAGTGATGTCCAACTCGTTCGGCTTTGGCGGCCACAACGTTAGCCTGATCTTTGGCAGCTACGAGTCATGATCCTACCAGCGTTCTGATGCGCACGGGCAAACAGCTATCGGAACGTCCAACAAAAGTGTATGCCTGCGGTTGAAAAACTTATGTCCGCGCTCCGCGTGCAGTTCAAAGATCCCGATCTGCTCCTGAGTGCGCTCACTCATCGCTCCTACGTCCATGAGCACTACCAGACCTCGCTCCAGCCCAACGAGCGGCTAGAGTTTCTGGGCGACTCGGTGCTCAATTTTTTGACGGCGCAGTTTTTGTATCAGACCTTTCCGCAGCGCGGCGAGGGTGAGCTGACTGCGATGCGCGCCTCGCTGGTGCGCACCGGTATGCTGGCTCGCTTTGCGCGGCAGCTTGAGCTGGGCAGCTTTCTCAAGCTCGGCAAAGGCGAGGAGCACAGCGGCGGTCGCGAGCGCGACAATCTGCTGGCCGATGCCTTCGAGGCCGTGATCGCCGCGATCTATCTCGATCAGGGCATGGAGGCGGCGCATCGTTTTCTGCTGCCGTATCTCGAATCCGAGGCCGCGCGCATCGTCGTTCATGGGCTCCAGCTCGACGATAAAAGCCGCTTGCAGGAGCGCGTCCAATCCGAGCGCAACCAGACGCCGCGCTATCGCACCGTGAGCGCGGAAGGGCCGGATCACAATCGGGTCTTTACGATCGAGGTGCAGGCGGGCGGCGACCGGCTGGGCGTTGGCGTCGGCAACAGCAAGCAGGCGGCAGCGCAGGCGGCGGCGCGAGCAGCGCTAGAGTACCTGGACTCGCTTGAGTCGCAGAGCAGCAAAGCCGACGGCAAAGCTGAAGGACCTGCGAGCGAATGAGCGGCACGCTGTTGATCACCGGCGCGAGCGGCTATCTGGGCCGTGAGCTGGCGCGTCAGGCGGTCCAGGCAGGCTGGCAGACGGTCGGCACCTTTCGGCGCGCATCGCTGGCAATCCCCGGCGTTCGCTGGCAGCCGCTCGACGTCCGCGATCGAGCGGAGGTCGACGCGTGTGTCGCCGAGATCCGGCCCGACGCGATCGTTCATGCCGCAATCGCTGAGCCAACCGAGTGGACGACCAACGCCGACGGCGCGGCGCATGTGGCGCTGGCAGCTCGCGATCACGGCACTCGGCTGGTACACGTTTCCAGCGATGCGATCTTTAGCGGCGCGCCTCAGCCCTACGACGAGAGCGCCGCGCCCGATCCGATCACACCTTACGGCGCGTCCAAAGCCGCCGCCGAGACCGCCGTCAGCGCGATCCTGCCCACGGCGGCGATCGTGCGCACGTCGCTGATCATCGGCGCGGAGCCGTACAAACATGTGCGTATGGTGCTGGATATGCTGACCGGCCAGCGCTCCGACGCGCTCTTCAGCGACGAGATTCGCTGTCCCGTGGCGGTGGCAGATCTGGCAGCGGCGCTGCTGGAGCTGGCACATAACGACTACGCGGGCGTGCTCAACGTCTCGGGCGCCGATGCGCTGAGTCGCTATGAGCTTGGCGTGCTTATTGCTCGGCGCTGGCAGTATGATCCGGCGCGGCTGAGCGCCATCACCACCGTCGAAAGCGGGCTGCGACGGCCGACCAACGTGCGTCTGGATATTCGACGCGCGCAACGATTGCTTCAAACCCAGCTGCGGGGAGCGACGAGCTTTATCGCCAGCCTGGAGATCGAAAAGAGTTAACATTTAGGAAGCGAACATGAGTCGTTTTGACGAGCTGCGGATTTTTAGCAGTACCGGCCATCCAGGGCTGGCTGAGGCGATCTGCTCGTATATCGGCGTGCAGACCGCAGGCATTCACGTTGAAAAGTTTCCCAACGATAACATTTTTGTAAAGCTTTCCGAGAGCGTGCGCGAGCAGGATGTGTTCATCGTGCAGTCGCTGCACACGCCGCTCAGCGATCGGATCATGGAGCTGCTGCTGACGATCGACGCCTGCAAGCGCGATTCGGCCGGCCGGATCACGGCGGTGCTGCCCTACTACGCCTACAGCCGCACCGACAAGCGCGATCAGCCGCGTGTGCCGATCAGCGCCCGTCTGCTGGCCGACATGATCGAGGTGGCCGGCGCGAACCGTGTGCTGACGCTTGATCTGCACGCCGGCCAGATCCAGGGCTTTTTCCGCATTCCGTTCGACGAGATGAGCGCGATGCATCTGCTGCTTCAGCGTGTTCGTGAGCTGGATCTGGAGAACGCTACGGTGGTCGCCCCGAGCCTGGGCTTTGCCAAGCGCGCCCGCAATTTCGCCGAGCTGCTGGGCATGCCGCTGGCGCTGGTCGAGCGCCGCCACGATCTCAAAGAAACCGAGGTCAGGCATCTGAATCTGCTGGGCGATGTCACCGGCCGCGCCTGTATTATCGTCGACGACGAGGTAGCTACCGGCAAGACGATGCTGCGGGTGGCCGAGCTGCTCAAGGAAAAAGGCGCGGAGCGGCTGATCGGCGCGACGATCCACCCGCTGCTGTGCGACGGCGCGATCGAGCGCTTCAAGCAGGGCTCGATCGAGATGCTGATCACCACCGACTCGATCCCGCATCCCGAGGAGACCTGGAGCGGCCTCAAGGTGTCGTCGGTCGCGCCACTGTTGGGCGAGACGATCCTGCGTATCCACAAGGGCATCTCGGTGGGCGCGATGTTCGCGGATGGTCACGCGCAGCTTGGCCGCTGGTAAGATCGACATTTGGGCAATCTGGCTGGGTGGCGCGTCGATCGACGCGCCATCGACGTTTATGTAGGTAGCGATCAGGTTGAAGGATTTAGAATGAAGTGGCCGCGTTTCCGCTCCGGCAAATCGGCTGACAGGCCAAGCAGGCTGCCGCCGCCCGCGCTGCTCGACCGGCTGTATCCACGCGTGCTGGGCTTTGCTTATCAGGTGCTGGGCGATGCCGAGCTGGCAGCGCAGGCAGCCGAGACGATCTTTGTGCGGCGCGATCCGGCCCAAAATGAGCTTGCGGTCTGGACGGCCGCCGTGGCCACGATGCGCAGCTACATTGCGCGCGGCTTTGTGGTCCGGCCGCTGGTGCCGCAGACCCAGAGCTGGCAGACCGATCTGCTGAGGCGGCTGGCGCAGCTAGAGCCGATGGAGCGCGCGCTGCTGCTTTTGCGGTATCATGAGGATCTTGAGCCGGCAGATCTGGCGCAGGTGCTGGGGATTTCCGAGGATGAGCTGCGCAAGCAGGTGGCGCTGGCACGCGGAAAGCTGCTGGATCTCGCGAATATGTGATGGTTAGTTGTACCGATATTGAGCCGCTGCTCTCCGACTACGCCGACGGCATTGCAGATGAGCGCGCCCGGCGGATCGTCGAGCGCCATGTGCAGCTGTGCTCCCGCTGCCGTCAGCGCGTGCAGGCGGCGCATCAGGTCGCGCAGCAACTGCGGCGCTTGCCGCTGCTGCCGGCCGGTGTGTCGAGCCGGGCGGCGCGCTTTAAGCGGCGGATGGAGGCCCGAGCCATGCGCGATCCACGGCGGCTTGAGCACTACCCGTTCTTTGTTTCGGCGCTGCTGGCCTCGCTGCTGATCCTGATCATGCTGCTGGCACTGTTCTACCTCGGCATTTGAGTGCTAGCGATCGCGGTTGCGCCGCTCCTCAGCCAGCTCTTGCTCGTCGCCCCGCAGCAGCCGCACGATCTCGTCGTCGCGCCGCCGGTTCGCCTGCCGCTCGTTGAGCGAGGCCATCCGCCGCTCCAGGTCTTCCTCCTCCTGCGACATGTTGAGCTGCGACTCCCAGTAGCGCCGGATCGCGAGAAACACCACCACCAGCAGCGCCGCCACGACCACAAACACGATATTCAGCATCTCTTGGCTCATGGTACCAATCCTTAATCGCCATCCCCGGCGATCTCGATCATCTGTTGGAAATGTACCATAAACCAGCATAGATGCCACGCGCTACGTCTTGCCCTGCATCGCTGCCTGAATATCTGCGATCAGTTGCTGTGTCTTCTGGATCTTGTCCGCTGCACCTGTACCATAAGGCTCAAAGTTGCGCAGCGCAGCCTGGGCGTAAAGCAATGCATCGTCGAGCCGACCAGCATTAGCGAGAGCAAAGGCAACATTTTGACGAGCTTGACCTGCATCATAGAAATTACTTGCCACTTCCAGATAACGGATTGCTTCGCGGTAATGGAATAAAGCCAGGTCCAGATTGCCAACTTTATCGTAGATATTGCCCAATCCATTATGGGTCACCGCCAGATCACTCACCGCATTTGGTGGCAACAATTCAAGACCTTGAATATAGAATTGGAGTGCAGTATTGAGATACCTAATCAATTCTTGATGTGGCTGGTTCACAACGTACGCTTCCTTGAAACGCTCATAGGCCACATTCCCTAACGCAATCAAGCACTGAGATCGATCATGCTTTACCAACTCTTCAGATATATCCAAACTGTGCTGGTACCAGTGTTCGGCCTGTTCTAAATCGCGAATAGCAACAATATCCTTATAAGCATGACCAAGGTTGAAGGCGATTAGTGCTTCTTCCTGCTTGTCACCTATTCTCTGACATAGTGCAATTCCGTCTTCGTAAGATACAACACATTCAGACTTGTTTTGTTCCCGCAGAATGCTACCCAAATTCTCTACTGAGACAGCAAGCGAACGAATATTATTTCGCTGATTTTCATCCAACACTTCCACCGGCAAGGAAAGAGCATCAGAGGCAAGATGGCGATTCCACTCAACGCGAGAGCGTTGCAATCGCTCAGCATTTATCCAGTCACGCGCTTTGAGAGCTAACCGCACGCGGTACTGACCAAGTAGCCTCCATTGGTCCTCGCGTCCAGCTAACGGACCGCCACTAACTGGGTCCACAAAGTCTGGCACGATATCGTCCACTAACCACTGTAACTCAGCTAAGCGGTTTGTGCGGTCGTACAGTAAATATAAGCCTTGCATCGTCCTGATCACCAGGTGCCACCAGCCGTTGTTGTGAGCAATTTGTCGAGCATAAAGAAGGTTAGCTGCTTCGAGTTTCAGCACGTTGATCGCATCGCGGTTGCCCTGTACGAATTGGGCAGTGTAATAGCTTGACAAGTCGCCCATTGATTCCACATAGGCACGAGTCGTACCTTGTTGTTGCTCGTTCGTCAAGTAATACTGCTCAAACAGGCTCTTGAAATACCATGGCAGCACGGGGTGAATAGCATAGTAGCCACCATATACAGCGAGCAAGCCAACCTCAGCGGCACGGTCTAGCAGCCTGATGCCTGTCTCACGAGTCAATTCGCGTACTTCGGGTAGATCACCAATTTCGGGATTACCCATGGCTTGCAGCGTAGCTATCTGCACAAAACCTTGGAAGAAATGCAGCAGCGCGAGGATCTTGCGCTCGTCGTCGGTGAAGGCGTGCTCGAAGCCGTAGCTCAGGGATGCGCCCAACGATTTCGTGCGGCCTTCGGTTGTTTCGTCCTCGAAAGCTGCCTCGCCTGCGCGGAGTTTGGCGACGAAATCATCGATCTGCTTGGTAGTGCGGAGGCCATCGCGAATCGCCTGACCTACGAGAACGGTGATCGTCAGCGGGTTGCCCTGCGTGTACACCAGCAGCGGGTTGAGCACTCCAATTTCCTTCTGCTTCCAGCCGTGCTTCTCAGCCAGCGCCCGAGCCAGCTGCTTGCGCTCTTGCAGCGGCATCGGCGGAACCTGGATGCGGGCCGGAAGATCGCCGAGCCAGCCGCGCTCATCTCGCCGTGAGGTCAGCAGGAATTTTGCCTGGGTTTGCCGCGCCGCCCGTAGAAAATCGGCTAGCTCGCGCTGCTCCTGCTCGCTCCATGAGGATTGTGTACCAGATGGAAAGCCTGCGACTGGCTCGACGTTGTCCCAGATCCACAGCACCGGAATCTGGCGCAGCACTTGCAGTGCGACAGCCTGCCGCTGCTCATCTGTCAGCGTGAGCCAGTGGATGTTGTTCTGCTCAAGCAGCGGCTCGAACACACGGCCCAGCGTATCCAGCACACGCGGCAGCGGCGTGTACTGCTCGAACGAGGTCCACAGCACCGGCCCCTTGATGCCACCCGTCAGCTTATACCAGCGCGCAAACTCGGCCGCAGTCGTGGTTTTGCCGCTGCCGGCGTAGGCGTGGAGCAGTACCACTTGCTGCGTATCAAACGCGCGATCCAGCGCCAGCAGCGTCTCGTCGCGGCCAAAGAAGCCGGCATCCGGCTCCGGCGGCACGTTCGCAACGCCCGACTCAGCCGTGGGCGTGGCAGCGGCAGGCTCGAGTTTGATCGCGAGCTTCTGGCTGCGCTTGGGCTTGGGAAACAATTTGACCGGCTCGGCCTCGTACACGATCGGCACGGGCCAGTCGGCGAGCGGAATAGGCTTAGACACCACCTCACGCAGCGGCCGATCGGCCAGATTCTTGCGGCCACGCGACACCGCCTCGCCGAGAGTCAGACCCTGCGTCAAGGTGGCGTACAGCTCGGCCACGAACTGCGCCGCCGTCACCACATACACGTTGTAGCGCATCGCCACCACGCCGGCCGCGCCCGCGTCCATGACCTCCTGCGCCAGCGAGCCGAACGCCCGCACCTGCTCATGTGGACTAGACGTATCGTCGGCTGGCGATGCGGAGATTGCAGCGTCTATCGCTGATTGGGAATCGGACGTATGCTCGGCGTGAGCTGAGCGGCAGGCATTCAGCACCAGCACCGGCACGCCAGTTTCGACCAGCAGATTTCCCAGCGCAGGACCGTCGACGGGCTCGAAGTTGTCGGGCAGCGCGTGGTTCTCGAAGGCCAGGTAGCCATGCTTGCCCGGCCGGTGGTCGGTGAAGATGTCGGAACCAAATCCACCGCCCACGTTCTGATACTCGCCATAGACGCCGTGCCCATCGAAATGCACGACGTGATAGGGCTCGCCGCGATCTCTGGCATCGTGCAGCTCACGGGAAAGCTGCTCGAATGTTGGTGGGCGCAGCACATGCAGATCGAATGCGGCGCGCGCCTCCTTGCTCAACCCCTTGATCAAACGGCTGGCAACCGAGCGAAACGGCACATCGCTGCGACCACCAGGGCGGCAGATGACCAGCAAGATGCGGATCGGGCCGGATGCACCCGGCAATCTGGGCGGCTGAGCCGGATTAGAAAGCGTGCGCACAAAGGATTGAGCGCGCAAGGCCAGCGGCCGATCAGTCTGTGGATCGTGGAGCAACTCCCAGGGAATCGCTGTAGCGTCGCGAACATCGGTGACAATCTCGACCCGCGTTTTTTGCAGATGCTCATACATGCGTGACCAAAGCCGCGTCACGTCGCGATTGGACTCGAAAAGCTTGTGAAACAGCTCAGCCCCGATCTCGCGCATCCGCTTTTCGACACGTGCGGCGATCGACGGATTCGGATCATAGGGATGCTGAAGATATTCTTCCAGATACCAGCGCAGCTCATTCCGATCTGTGTCGTTGAGCGCAAAAGCAAAACGAGCGACCGCAGTCTGTCGTGATCCGACACCTTCCAGCGCAAGCTCCACTCGATAGTGATCCGAGCTTTCGGCGAACTGCGTCAGGCGCAACGTCAGACGATCAGGCATGGGCGTTTCCTTTATCGTTCTCTGGGGTTATGTCGAGCATACCACAGCAGGCGCGGGAAAAACAATCTCAGGCCCGGCACCAAAGCACAGCCACAGCCAGGCGAGCAGGGTCATAGGAACTGTTATCGACCAGAGGATCAACTGGAAAAAGCGAAGCTGTTACAGGAGATTCAGGTAGCGGCGCAGGCGAAAGAGCGGCTTGCGCCGCTGGTTTGCCCAATCGTGGATGAGGAGAAGATGCTGCGCGTTGCCGCGAACGGTTGCATAGCGCCGCTCGATCCGCGCCCACGTGAGTCGTTGTGGATCGCTGTCATCGAGCGTACGAGACTCTGTACGTGCGTGAGTCTCTAAAGCTTCTGCACGCCGAATAATATCGACAAGCTGCGCGCGGTAGTTTGCCCCACTTTTACGATGGTCAGGAACCATCATAAATGACCACCTCGCGTCTAAAACTATCGACAGTATAGCGTAAATTACGTACAGCGTGAAGCGATTGAATCCTTCATTTAGCAATCTTAACTGGATGTTGACAATTTTATACTTTACTACAGTACGTAATACATCTATCAGAACATGAATTCGTTCTCGACACCCAACATACGCCTTTGTACCGCGACTGGACGCAGCGACGCGCACGAAAAAGCGACACTCCCTAAGGAGTGTCGCTGGTGGTGGGCGATACTGGACTCGAACCAGTGACCTCTGCCGTGTGAAGGCAGCGCTCTAACCAACTGAGCTAATCGCCCGCGTGTGGCAGAAAGTATAGCATGGAAGTATCTTTCGTGCAAGGAGCGCGAAGCACCAAGAACCAAGAACAAAGGAACAAAGAAACAAGCGAACAAACGGAGAACTGAGAACACAGAACCAAAAGCAGAACTGCAAAGTACCAGATTCCCCTCTCCTGCGGCGGCGGGAGAGGGGGTGCCGAACAACGTGAGGCGGGGGTGAGGGCCTGCCCAAACCTCATGCCCGTACTGCCGCCTGCAAGACCGCCTGTAGCTGCGCCGGCTCGCTCCTGTCGATCACAACCTCGGGCGTGCGATGCCACCGCGCGCAAGACAGCAGCATCTGAGCAAGATCCGCCACCACCGCATCGTCGAGGGTGACGTGCGGCTCAAGATAGATCGCCTTGACCCGAAACACGCCGGCTTTGCGCTCGGCCTTGGCATCCAGCCGCCCGACCAGATCGCCGCGCCGCAGGATCGCCAGCACGAAGTAGCCGTAGCGCCGCTTGGGCTCGGGGACGTAGCACTCCAGCACATATTCAAAGCCCCACAGATCCCTCGTGCGATCGCGATGCCAGATCAGGCTGTCGAAGGGCGTCAGCAGCGTGGTGTGCTCCGGCGTGGGCAGGCCGCTCGTAAATTGCTGCCAGCTACCGCGATGAACGTAAACGGGCGCGGACCAATCCGCCACCTGCACGCGCTCGGCCAGCCCCTCGCCGACAAGCGACTCAAGCACCTGGGCTAATCCGGCCTGCTTCTGGCGAAAATAATCGGCCAGCTGGCGCGTCGTAGCCAGCCCCATCGCCTGGAGCGCGATCTCCGCCAGCCGCCGCCGTCGCTCCTCCTCGGTGGGAAGCTGCGAGTCGTCCCAGCCGGGCAGGAGCCGCTCACGCAGATCGTAGCGCCGGTGGAAGTTCACCCGCCGCTCGATCATCAGCTCGCCGCTGGTCCACAGCGCGTCAAGCGCGATCTTAGCGGGCTTCCAGTCCCACCAGCCGCCGCCTTTATGTCCCGAAGGCGCTTCGAAATCGGCCGCGCCCAGCGGCCCACGCTCGCCGATCTGAGCCAGCACATGCTCCATAACTTCGGCGTTCTCGGCGCGCCACTTCGCCCACCCGCCGCTCTCACCGTTCGCATACTCAAGCATCCGGCTGCGAAAAAGCGGCCAGTGCTCGATCGGAATGATGCTGGCGGCGTGCGCCCAGTACTCGAACACCTGCCGATCGGGATACAGCAACTCGTCCAGCCAGGCCGGATCGTACTCGCCGAGGCGGCTCCACAGCACAAAGTAAGGGCTGCGCGCCACCACATGAATCGTATCGATCTGAAGGCAGCCGAGCCGCCGGATCACATCCAGCACATCGGCCTTTGTTGCAGTGTCAGGCCGACGATCCAGCGCCTGAGCCGCGACCGCAATCCGCTGCGCTTCGGTCAGCGTAAGATTGGTTGTTGACATTGATCTCCCATACGGCTAAGCACGAAAGTGACGAGCCCAGCATCCAACTTGCTCGTCACCAATGCTCCCTGATGATCAAAGACTGCCGAACACAGTACGCTTGTGAAACGGCTAGCTGCGGATGAAGCTGAGCACCTCGTCGCGCTTCTGCTCCATCTTGTCTTTTGACAGCGCCTCAAGATTCAGGCGCAGCAGCGGCTCGGTGTTGGATGCGCGAACATTGAAGTGCCAGTCGTCGTACGAGACCGAGATACCGTCGATGTGCTCGACCTTGCCGTCGCTGTAGTGCTGAGCAAGCTCCTGCATCTTGGCCTGCGCGTCCGGCACCGTCGAGTTAATCTCGCCCGACACAAAATACTTGGCCTCGATCGGCGCCAGCAGCTCGCTGAGCTTCTTGCCGCTGGTGGAGAGCATCTCCAGGATCAGCAGCGACGGAATCATGCCCGAGTCGGCATAGTTGAAATCGCGGAAATAGTAGTGGCCCGAAACCTCGCCCGCGAAGACCACGTTTTCGTCGGCCATGCGGCGCTTGATAAAGGCGTGGCCCACACGCTCGATCAAGGGCGTGCCGCCGACAGCTTTGACCATATCCGAGACCGCCCACGAGGCGCGCACATCATAGACGATCTTTTCGTTGGGCTGCTTGCGCAAAATATACTCGGCCAGCAGCGCGGTCATAAAATCGCCGGGCACGAAATCGCCGCGATCGTCGATCACAAAGAAGCGGTCGCCGTCGCCGTCAAAAGCAAAGCCAATATCCGCGCCCTCGTCCTTGACGCGCTGCTCTAGCTCGGCGCGATTCTCGGGCTGAAGCGGGTCGAGGCCGTGGTTCGGCAGGTTGCCGTCAGGCTCGAAGTACATCGGCGTGAGCTGTACCGGCAGCTGCGCGTAGAGCTTTTCGAGCGCCGGCCCGACCATACCGTTGCCGGTGTCGGCGATCACCTTGAGCGGCTTGATCGCCGACACATCGATCAGCTTGAGCAGCGAGTCGACAAACTCGTCCATCAGATCGACCTCGCGCATCTCGCCCTGCCGCGTGGCCTCGGGAAACTCGCCGGCCTGCGCCAGCCGCCGCAGATCTTGAATGCCTTCGTCGCCGCTGAGCAGATAGGGCATGCGCTTGACCATCTTGAAGCCGTTGTAGGCCTTGGGATTGTGCGAGGCCGTCACCATCATGCCGGGCTTGTCGAACTTCGCGCAGGCGTAGTAATATTGATCGGTGCTGACCATGCCGACGTTGATCACATCTGCGCCCTGCTCGCGAATGCCGGCCGTGACAGCGGCGAAGAGCGACGGCCCCGAGGTGCGCATGTCGCGTCCCACGACCACCGTATCGGTCTGCAAAAACGTTACAAACGCCCGACCGATCAACCGCGCAGTTTCTTCGTTGAGCTGGTCTGGATAGATTCCACGAATGTCATAGGCTTTGAAAATCTTCGGATCGACGTTCATCCACTACGCTCCTTCTACGCGCCGATCTTGCAAACGCGGCACGCTTGAGACGATACTATAACACTACCGTCACATCTGGGTTACGCGCGAGAGTGCTGTCGGAAATCGGCTTCCGTGGTACGATAGCTTAGGCAAACGGTTGTGTAGCAGGTAGGATGCACATGAGCGAGATACGCGAGCAGCAACTAGCCCAGGCAGAGCAGATTCAGTGGGATATTATCGTGATCGGCGGCGGCATCAATGGTGCGGGCATCGCGCGTGACGCGGCGCTGCGCGGTCTGCGTACGCTGCTGGTCGAGCGCGGCGACTGGGGCAGCGGCACGACGAGCTGGTCGACGCGCCTGATCCATGGCGGCCTGCGCTACCTGGAGTACGCCGAAATCCCGCTGGTGCGCGAGTCGCTGCGGGAGCGCGAGATCTTGCTGCGGATCGCGCCGCATCTGGTGGAGCCGCTGGCGTTTGTGCTGCCGGTCTATGCCGGAAAGAACTTCCATACGATCCCGATCATGCGCGGCCTGCGCTACAGTCTGCCCGACATGTACGCCGCCATGCTGGCGTATGACATCTTGTCGTACGATAAAAGTTTGCCGCGCTACAAGACCTACAGCAGTCAGGGCCTGCGCGAGGTCGAGCCCGGCCTTTCAGCCAAAGGGCTGCGCGGCGGCGCGATCTACTATGATGGACAGGTAACCTATCCCGAGCGGCTGTGCCTTGAGTCGGTGCTGGATGCCGTCGATCACGGTGCGATCGCGCTCAACTATGTCGCCGCCGGCAAGCTGCACCACAAGGACGGTCAGGTGCAGGCGGTCATGCTCCACGACACACTGGGCGATCGCAGCGTCACCGCGCGGGGCCACACGATCATCAACTGCGCCGGGCCATGGGTCGATCAGGCGCTGCGCGAGCTGGGCGTTGCGGCCAAACGGCAGATCGGCGGCACCAAAGGCAGCCATATTGTCGTCCGCTCGTTCCCCGGCGCTCCCCAGCGCGCGCTCTACATCGCCGCGCCCGACGATAGCCGGCAATTCTTCATCGTGCCGTGGCATGGGCTGTATCTGATCGGCACCACCGACACGCACTTCGAGGGCGATCTCGGCGATGTTCACGCCACCGGCGAAGAAGTCGAGTATCTGCTGCGCGCGACCAATCACACGATCCCGGACGCCGGGCTCACCGCCGACGATGTACTCTACACCTACTCGGGCGTGCGCCCCCTGCCGTACGTGAAGGAAGGCGCGGCCGGCGGCATCACGCGGCGGCACGTCCTCTACGATCACGGCAAGCACGATAACCTACACGGGCTGATCTCGATCATCGGCGGCAAGATCACCACCTACCGCAGCCTGGCCGAGCACGCGGTCAATGCGGTTTGCCGGCAGCTGAAGCGCAAGATCCCGGCGCGCACCGCGACCACGCCGCTGCCTGGCGCTGCCTGGGGCGATCCCAAAACGATCGTGCAGGCGCATGGGCCGCAGCTTCAGCAGCGCTACAGCCTGGACCAGCCGACGATCGAGCGACTGGCACATCTCTACGGCTCGCAGCTGGCGCCGCTACTGGCGCTGGCCGACGATCGGCCCGAGCTCACGCGCCGCCTGTCGACCGAGCAGCCGCTGATCGGCGCGGAGCTGGTGTATGCGATGGAGCGGGAGCAGGCGCTGTCGCTCACCGACGTGCTGTTCCGCCGGACTATGACGGCCTATCAGGCCGATCGCGGCCTGGACATCGCCGACGATGCCGCCGCCGTGCTGGGCGCGTACTTCGGCTGGCCGCCCGAGCGTATCGCGCAGGAGACCGAGGCGTATCGTGCTATGGCTGAGCGGCTTCTGCCACGGTCGCAAGCGCTGGTTGCGACAGCCGACGAGCGTGTGGCGTAACCAGCGACGAAAGATATTCAAGCTCGTAGGGACGTGATAAATCACGCCCGGTTAAGCCAAAACGCGCGTTGTCTCAACTACGAGGACAACGCGCGTATTTTTTGACGACAGCCGGCGCTACGAGAGCACGTGAGCGATCCCGCTCTGGAGCGTTCCCGCCGTATGAAGATCGCTCAGATCGACGCCCAGGCTGATCAGCGTATGCGCCACCTCGGGCCGAATCCCGGTCAGCATCACGCGCGCACCCAGCAGCCGCACCGCCCGCGCGGCCTGGATCAAGGTGTTAGCAACCTGCGTATCGACAACCTTGATACCGGTGATGTCCACGATCACGATCTGGGCCTGCCGCTCCGCCACACCGTTCAGCAGCGTTTCCAGCACTTGCTGTGTTCGCTGTGTATCCAGCGCGCCAATCAGCGGCAGCACCACCACCCGATCGCTGATTGGAATCAGTGGCGTGGAAAGCTCGGCCAGAGTGGCGGCCTGCATCTGGATCATCGATTCCTGGAGCTGCTGCTGCTCGATCAGCGCCTGCTTACGCTCGGTCTCATCCGCCAAAAAGCCGACGATTTGCTCAGTCTGGCCCTCGGCATTGCGCATCGGCATCGAGGTTGCGCTAATCCAACGCACACCGCCGTCAGGTCGCACAATCCGGTACTCGAAGTCCATCTTGGTCTGGCTGAGCATTCTGAAGATTTTGGTCGTCTCGGGGAGATCGTCGGGATGGATCGCTTCGATCCAGGCGCGTGGATTTGCCTCTAGCTCGGCGATCGTCCGGCCCCAGATCGTCTCGTAGGCGGGGCTGATGTACACGAGCTTGCCACTGGCGTCGCGCATAAAAAAGGCGATCGGCAGGGTGTCGACCAGCAGCCGGAAGCGCTCGTCGCTGGTCTTAAGCGCCGATTCGGCGTAGGAGCGATCGGTAATATCGTGTGCAACCACCACCACTTGCACGACCTTACCCTCGGCATCGCGGATCGGCGATTTCATTGTATTGAAGAGCCGGGCCGTACCGTCATGCGCGGTAACGGATTGCTGGTGAATCACGAATCTCTGGCCGGTCGCTAAAACTTGCTCATCGCTGGATGCGCCGCTGGGCGCGTGCGGAGCGGCATCTACGGTGCCCCGCACTTCGTCGGGTGATAGCCCGTGAAAATCACAAAATGCTTTGTTCGCATAGACCACGCGACTCTCTGCATCTTTGACAAAGACGATGTCGGGAACAGCATCAAATGCCTGGGTGTACATCGCCACATCGCTTTGGAGAGCACGAATGGTGGTCTCGTGCGCGCGCTGTTGCTCTTCAAGCTCGGCAATCCGCTGCCTGAGAAGACGATTATCTGCTTCCAGCTCGTGAAGCGTAGATGGAGAATCGGTCACTGTGGTACTCCTGCTGGCTGACAAAAACGAGCGATGAGCCAGTGATCTCTGGTTGTATGCAAGCAACACATGCTGTCTGCGGCTCTGCTCAATCGTTCCAAAAGCGTTCCATCAATCGTGGGCTGACTCACGATCGCGCTACCAATGTCGAGCTTCAGCATGAGTGACTGGTTGAGATTTAGCGCAGCCCTGGCATTGTAGCAAGAATCACCTGGTGCACGAAATTACTTTCCCAACCTTACCTGGTATAGTCAATTAGTTTGCCGGAGAGTAGGCCCCAAATACAAAGCCGGGCCGTCTCACAGGGTTGCGAAACGACCCGGCTGTCTGTGAGCAAAATGTGCTAGCCGCCCAGCTCCGACATGCCGCGCAGCGTGGGCTTGACACCTTCGGGCAGGCCGTGGCCCCAGGGCTTCAGCCAGACCGCCTGGCGGATCAGCGCAGACAGATCTTCGTCGGAGGCGCCGCTACGCAGCGCTGCCCGCAGATCCAGCTCGTTGTCGCGCAGCAGGCACAGATGCAGCTTGCCGTCGGCGGTCAGACGCATCCGGTTGCAGGTCGAGCAGAACGGCTCGGTGATCGACGAGATAAAGCCGAGCGTGCCCTGCGCTCCCGGCAGCCGGTAGGTTCGCGCCGGATCGCTGCCGAACCAGCCTATATACTCCAGCGGCCCGTAGACCTGCTCCAGCCGCGCAATGATCTCGCGCGTGGGCACGACGCTCTGCTCGGCCAGCTCGCCGACACCGGCTAGCGGCATCATCTCGATAAAGCGCAGCTGCCACGGCCGGTCGACCGTCAGCCGCGCGATGTCGGCGACCTCGTCGTCGTTCAGGCCGCGCACGACGACCGCGTTGAGCTTCAGCGGATTGAAGCCAACCCGCACCGCCGCCTCGATCCCGGCCCAGACGCGACCAAAATCGCCGCCGCGTGTCATCTGGCGAAACTTCTCGGGATTGAGCGAGTCGATCGAGATGTTGACACGCGTCAGACCGGCCGCGCGCAGCGGCTCCGCCATCTCGGCCAGCCGCAGCGCGTTGGTCGTCATCGAGATCTCACGAATGCCGGGCGTCGCGCCGATACCGCGCACGATCTCGACGATGTTGCGGCGCAGCGTCGGCTCGCCTCCGGTCAGGCGAATCTTCTCGAAGCCGACGGACGCCGCCGCTCGTACTACGCGCACCAGCTCGTCGTCGGTGAGCAGCTCGCTGCGGGGCGCGAAGTGTGCGCCGTGCTCGGGCATACAGTACAGGCAGCGGAAGTTGCAGCGATCGGTCAGCGAGATGCGTAGGTAGTTGATCCGCCGCTTGAACGAATCGAGCGCGGGGCCGCCCTGCCTGTAAAACTCTTGCGGCGCTGGAATATAGGTTTCGATCGGCTGCTCTGCCACACCGATGCTGCTCAAAGGAATTATTGTACTCATACCTGCGCCGTTTCTCCCAGGAGAGCCGATGCTCTCGCCGCTTTAGACCTGTGCAAACGCTTCAACGCTGATCCGGCCCGCCAGATTACGTGCCACATCGCGGAACGCGTTCGCGTACGCTTCCGGCTGCTCACTGGTAACAGCCGGCTTGCCGCTGTCGCCGCCCTCGCGGATCGCCAGGCTGAGCGGGATCTCGCCCAGGAACGGCACGCCGAACTGCTGGCTGGCACGAGCCGCGCTGCCGTGCGAGAAGATCTCGGAGCGATGGCCGCAGCTCGGGCAGCAGAAGTAGCTCATGTTCTCGATCAGGCCCAGGATCGGCACGTTGAGCTTCTTGAACATCTCGATCCCGCGCGTCACGTCCGCCATCGCAACATCCTGCGGCGTCGTGACGATTACGGAGCCCGAGAGCGGGATCGCCTGCGAGAGCGTCAGCTGAATGTCGCCGGTGCCGGGCGGCAGATCGACAACCAGATAGTCAAGCTCGCCCCAGTCGACCTCGTACAGGAACTGGCGCAGCATTGACGAAATGATCGGGCCACGGAAGATCAGCGGCTGGTTCTCCGGCACCATAAAGCCGACCGAGATCGTTTTGATGCCGTGAGCTTCCAGCGGCACCATCTTGTTGTTCTGCACCATCGGCTGCTGGTTTTTCAGGCCAAGCATAATCGGCGCCGACGGGCCGTACACATCCGCGTCCAGGAGGCCAACCCGCGCGCCCTCCTGCATCAGCGCGATCGCCAGGTTGGTCGCGACGGTGCTCTTGCCGACGCCGCCCTTGCCCGAGGCGACCGCCAGCACATGCGCCACGCCGGGCACCGAAGCTTTATCGAAGAGTCCTGGCCGCTGCCGAACCGTGGCCGTAAACTCAACCGCCACCTCTTGCACGCCGCTGACCTGCATCACCGCAGCGCGGACCTCGTCCTGGATCTGATCTTTGAGCGGACAGGCTGGCGTTGTCAGATCGACGACGATGCTCACCCGGCCGCCGTCGATCTTGACATCTTTGATCATCTTGCGGCTGACCAGATCGCCGCCTAGCTCGGGCTCCTGCACCGTGCTGAGCGCCCGCATCACTGCGTCTTCGTTGACTGTTGGATTGCGCCGAGAAAATATATTCATGAAGGAATGAACTCCTTAAAAGGATGAGAAAAGCATTACGCATTAGGACGTATACATCAACTATACATAGTATAACATGCTGTCACCGACGAACGGTGCAAGCCTGAATAGTTCGATCGGCGGGTACGCGCAGCCGGTCAATTGAGTATCATCCAGCCATTCCCGCGAAATTATCCTCATATCGGTCAGAGCATAGTGCTCCTGGCGCGACAAGCTTAGCACTCGAAAGAAGGTTTCCATATGGCTGGTACATTCGACGGCAAAATCGCGCTGGTCACCGGCGGCGCGACTGGCATCGGTCTGGGAACGGCGCAGGCGTTTGCACGCGCAGGCGCGACGGTTGTTATCGCCGCACGACGCGCAGATCGTGGTGAGCAGGCAGTGGAGTCGATCCGCAGCGAAGGCGGCAAAGCTTTGTTTATTCAGACCGATGTCGCTCAAGAAGAGCAGGTCGAGGCGCTGATCTCACAGATCATGGAGCGCTTCGGGCGCCTGGACTGCGCCTTCAACAACGCCGGCAAGCTAACCATGAAGCCGCTGACCGATTTTACGCTCGCCGAGTGGAACGAGCTTATCGCGACGAATCTCACCGGCATCTGGCTGGGCATGAAGTACCAGATTCCGGCGATGCTTGAGCATGGGCGCGGCGCGATCGTCAACATGGCATCGGTCTCAGCAGTAGCCGGTATGAGCTATACATCCGCTTACGCCGCAACCAAAGGCGGCATCGTCTCGCTGACGATCGCGTCGGCTGTCGAGTACGCTCGCCAGGGCATTCGGGTCAACGCCGTCAGCACCGGCGCGGTCAGGACCGAGATGACCGATCCGTTCATGTCGGCGGAACGGGAAGCGCAGACCGGCGCGATCTATCCGCTGGGACGAATCGGCAAGCCGCAGGATGTTGCCGACGCCGTGCTCTTCCTGTGCTCGGACGCGTCGAGCTTTATCACGGGCCAAAACTTGATGGTCGACGGCGGCTTCACCATCCAGTAGCGATTGCCAGAAATAGCGAGCGATTAAACGTTGTAGGGACACGCTACCGGCGTGTCCCTACTATTTTTGTGCTTCTACCTTTGCCTAGCCCGTGCCGAACTGCCGATCGCCTGCGTCGCCGAGGCCGGGCACGATATACGCGTGGTCGTTCAGGCGCTCGTCAAGCGCGGCAAGATGGATCGGCACGTCGGGATGCGCCTCACGCAGCCGCTTCACACCCTCGGGGGCGGCGATCAGACCCAGAAACTTGATCCGCTGCGCGCCCCATTGTTTGAGCACATCGACCGCCGCCGTAGCCGAGCCGGCTGTCGCCAGCATGGGATCGAGGATCAGGCAGAGATCGACGTCGGCCTGCGGTGGCAGCTTGTTGTAGTACGCGATCGGCTCTAGCGTCTTGGTGTCGCGGTACAGGCCCAGATGCCAGACGCGCACCGTGGGGATCATCTCCAGCACCGGCTCGACCATGCCCAGACCGGCGCGCAGAATCGGCACCAGTCCGATGCGATCGCCGATCTCCTTGCCGGCATAGGGCGCCAGCGGCGTCTCGACGGGCTTTTCCGTCAGCTGAAGATCGGCGGTCGCCTCGTAGATCAAGAACTGCGTGATCTCGCGCACCAGCTCACGAAACTTCTTGGGCTCGGTCTCGACGCGGCGCAGCAACGTCAATTTATGCTGAACCAGCGGATGGTTCGACACATACACCTGTTCCACAACAGCCTCCCTTAGTTGATCTTGATGTGCATAGATTAACACATCGGCGGCAGGCTATTTGCGGCGTCGGCGGCGCGGTCGATCGTCGAGCGGACGCAGCAGCCGGATGCTGAAGAAGACCAGCACGGCGCTCAGCACGACGGCCTCGATCGTATAGATCAGCCAGGGCTGCGGCAGCATAAAGTTTTGCAGCGCGCCGTTGCGATCGAACACTGGAATAAACGGAATCGTGTTTTGGGAAACTGGAAAGAACAGCCCGGTTTCGCCCGCCGACAGCAGAAGCTCGCTGGAGCCGAGCGCGATAAACGGGTGCAGCGACAGGAACATCGTCCAAAGATACAGAAAGATCGGGCTGCTGGCCCACCGCGGCTCCGTCGAGCGCGACAAAAACAGGATCGCGAAGACCGCCAGCAAGAACGGAATGCCTAGCAGCACCACTACACTGGTCGCCTGCGTAACGATCGTCGCGGCCAAACTGCGGCGCATAATCACCGACCACAGAATGCCGATCGAGCCAAACAGCATCACCGTCACAAACAGGCCCAGCAGCGCCAGCAAAAACTCCTGGATCGTCACGCCGCCGAAGAGAAACGAGACCGCCATGAATGGGATCACCGCCACGATCAGCAGCAGCGCGTAGGCCAGCGCGGCTACCAGCTTGCCGAGAATAATCTTCCAGGGCGGCAGCAGCGTTGAGATCAGCAGATCGTAGGTCTCGCTTTCTTTCTCGGAGGTGATCGCGCTGGCCGCCTGGCCCGGCACAACGATCATGATCTGGATCAGCGCGATCGAGACAATGCCGATGAACAGGCTCTTGCCGATGTACTGCCCGGCGCTGAAGGGATCGTAGCGCACGGTTTCGGCAACCGACAGGTAGATCAGCACGGTCGGCACGGCCAGGATCAGCAGAAACACGGTCAGAATAATAAACGCTCGTGCGCCGCGCATCCGCCCACGCAGCTCTTTGACCAGCACCGGATTAGCGTTCGATAGCCAGCTCATTGCGTCACTCCCCGCGTCACCTGCATAAAGATGTCTTCCAGATCGCTGACCTGGCTGGCGAAATGCACGACCGGCACGTTGGCGAGCGCCAGGCCATGCACCAGCGTGCTCAGGCCCCCGTCATCGCCGACATAATCGACGTAGAGCACGGCCCGCTCGGCAACATCGGGCAGCGCATCGACGACGGCGACAGCCTGGCCGTCGGCTGCTACCGCTGCCACTGCCTGCGCCGGGCTCACGCCTTCGGCCGCCGTGTCCAGCCGCCGCACCTCGCGCACGCCCGGCAGCTGGCTCAAGATCAGCTGCGCGCGCTCGGCGTCCGCCAGCACATGCACCTCGATCGTGCGGTGCGGCTGGAGCGAGGCCAGAATCTGATTAACCTCGCCGGTGACAAGCAGCTTGCCGGCCTCGATAATTCCGATATGCGTACACATCTCGGCTAGCTCGGTCAAAATATGCGACGAGATCATGATCGTCTTGCCGAGCGCGCGCAGCTCTTTGAGCAGCTCGCGCAGCTCGATGCGGGCGCGCGGGTCTAGGCCCGAGGCCGGCTCGTCGAGGATCAGCAGGCGCGGATCGTGAGCCATCGTGCGCGCCAGCGAGAGCCGCTGCTTCATGCCCCGGCTCAGGCCCATCACGTACTCGTCGCGCTTGCCGGCCAGATCGACCAGCTCCAGCAACTCGTCGATCTGCTGCTTGCGCCGCTGCTCCGGCACGCCATAGGAGGCCGCGAAAAAGTCCAGATATTCCCAGGCTTTCATGTTGTCATACACGCCGAACGAGTCGGGCATCCAGCCGACCAGCCGGCGGATCGCCTTGGGCTCGCGCGTGACCTCGGCGCCGGCGACCCAGGCCTCGCCCGACGACGGCTTGAGCAGCGCGGTCAAAATACGCATGGTTGTGGTCTTGCCCGCGCCGTTAGGCCCGATAAAGCCATAGATCGCGCCCTCGGGGATCGTCAGATTGAGATGATCGAGCGCGACCAGATTTTCATAGCGCTTGGTGAGATCACGGGTTTCAACGATCGCGGTCACGTTATTGCTCCTTCTGGGCGGTCCACACATAGAGGCTCTCGCCGGCGACCTCAGCCGGGCTGCCGTTCAGCTGCATCTCGACCGGAGCTTTCGCCTCCCAGGCCAGCACATACCAGACTTGCTGTGCATCGACCTGCGGTGCCGGAACCGGCTGGGGCATATCGGGCGCAGGAGCGGCCGGCGCCATCGTCGGCACCACCTGCTCGGCCGCTAGCGCCGTCGGCGTAGGCAAGATGGCTGTTCCTGTTGGGAGCTGTGGACCAGGTGTCCCGGTTGGACCGCCCGGCGTCGGCGTGAATGTCGGCGTGATCACCTCGACCGGATCTAGCTGTGGTGGTGGCGGATACGCAGCCGCCGGCACCGCAGGCTCGGCGACTCCCATACCTGGAGCCATGAACTCGCCGAAGCCCTTGGGCTGAAGCACGCTCCCCATCTGGCGGATGACAGCCTGGCGCTGGACGGTCTCACCATCCGAGATCTGCAAGAAATCATAGAAGGAGTGATCCGGATTCAGCACTACCGTGCGATCAGCGCCCGGCTCAAGCACGTCGATCTCCTGAACCTGGCCATCGCCCCGGAAGAGCACGATGTCTACCAGCCGCCGATCGCTCAGGTTGCGCAGCGTCATCTGCTGCTGGCCGTTGACCTCACGTATCGTCGCCGAGACCTTGGGCGCGGCAACCGGCTGCTCCACCGCCAGCAGGCTGATGCCGCCGACATCAACCGACAGATCCGGCACCTCGACGCCGCCCTCGGCATAGACTACGTCGAAATCCTCGGGGATGCGCTCCCACTGGTTTGCGCCGTCGGATACCAGCGCGTTGGATGGAAAGCCCAGATTGTAGGTCGAGCGCGTCGGCGAGAAGAGCGAGACATAGGTCAGCGCCTTGCCCTGCTCGGCCTCCTGCGGCACAAGCACGATCGCCAGCTGGTTGATCAGCGTCGAGCTGCCACGGCCGAGCGTGCCCCAGGCGTACGCGCCGATGCTAAACACAACCACCCACAGCGGAATCGTCAGGTAGGCCCACTCGCGGCGATTGAAACGCCGCAGGATCAGGTAGTTGATCGGGCCGACGATCAGGATATACAGGCTGAGAAAGCCGAAGAGGCCCAGTGCGGAAAGAAAGCTAAGCTGCGGCAGCCTCAGGGACTCGCGCAGAATCGAAAAGCCCTGGTTGCGCAGACTCTCGGAGAGCGACATCTGCTCCTGGTTCAGCGACAACAGCGATACCCACAGCCCAACCGGATTGCCCACATCGCGCAGGACTTGCAGATCGAACGCCGTCTGGATGATCGAGCCGGCGCCGAAAGCGCGCCGAACGATCAGCGGCTGTCCACCCTCGCCGGTAGCAACTACCCGAGCACCATCGGCGGGCGCAAGCTGAAGCAGCGGCACCTGGCGCTCGTTATCTCGCAGCGCCCAGCCGGCCGCCTTCAAGCCCTGAAGATTGCTCGGGCTGCCCGCGCCGGCGACAGCTGCCGGCAGCAGATCGGCAAGGCCGCGCGTCATGCGCTCATCGCCGCCGACAATCAGCTGGCCGCCGCTGTCGATCCAGGCGCGCAGCACCTGGCGCTGCTGCTCGGTCCAGGCTGTGGTGTCGACCGCCTGAACAAACAGCGCATCCAGCGCTTGCAGCATCTCGACGCGATCCGGCAGCTCCGTGCCTTTGAGACGGACCAGCGAGGTCGGCGAGGCGTTACGCTCCTCGAAGGTGCTTAGCTCGGCCAGCGCGCCATCTTCATTGCTGATCACGCCGATCACATTCCAGCCGATGCCGATGGGCTTGGCCATCACACTTTCGGTGCGGATCACGCGTGTGCCGTCGCGCAGCGTCACATCAAGGCGGGTATTACCAAAGTTATCGCTGCCGCTGATCACCGGCACCACCAGCCGCTTGTTGGCGCCGCTGGGCAGATCCACCGGCTGGCGATAGGCCGTGCTCGCGCCGCGAAACGCCACCGAGAGAGTCGCGTTGACATCGGGGCCGCTGTTGGAGATCGTAACAACAACCGGAAACCAGTTTTCGGCCTTGAAGGAGCCATCGAAGCCAACCGTAATATCCCAGCTAATCGCTTGCTGCTGCGCGCTGGCATGGCCTGTACCGAAGATCAGCATGAGACACAGCAGTGGATATAACCAACGTATGTTCAAGGTACGAACCTCCCTTGCCCGGTTGTGCGCGTCGCAGACGCGGTTTGAAATGAATGGAGCGTGCGTGTCACCAGCGTAGCATAGATTCAGCCCTGGATTATGTTCTTGGATCTGAAAGCTGGCTGAGATAATCGGGCGCGGCGGCACATAAACAAGCTCCACGATCCGCGGCGATCGTGGTAAAAACCGTACGCAGATTAACGCGCTAGGGCTGGGAGGAGTTCCCACGCTGGTAGATCTGCTGATACACCTCAAGAATATCGAGCGTGCTGTTCCAGTCGCGCTCACGCTGCTGCCACTTGAAGCGCTCGCGATACTCAAACACCATTCGCTGCACCTGATCCGGGTCAGGCACATGGTCGAAGGTAAAGTTGCCGCCGACGCCGGCGGTCTCGATCGTTACATCGCCGTAGCCAAAGATCCGCGCGACCACGTTGGGGCTGCTGGCATTGACGTTCTGGATCACGCCCAGCGTCGCCTCACGGCGGTCTTCATACAGGCCAAAGGGCAGCCGCTGCACGTCGATGACCTTGGACGGCTCCAGAATATAAATATCGTTGCGCCAGTCCTCGTACTGCCAGTAGAAATACAGCACAACGGCGGCAAAGGTCAGAAACAGCACGATCGGCGCGATCGTCGGATCGAAGAGGTCGAAGCGCGGAATAACATACAGCAGCAGCAGCCACAGGAGCAGCGCAACGCTCGGACCGATCATATTTTTGAGCAGCACGACCCAGTGCCGGTGCCAGGTGATAATGCCGTTCTGGATCAGCGGGCCGAAAGGCAGCGCCGCCTGGAGTGGCGTATGAATGGTGCTGGCGCGCTGGAAGATCGGCACCGGCAGCGTTACCACCGGCGGCGCCTGGGGATCGACGCGGCGGGCGACAGTCGCCTCAAGATAGCGCCGCTCCTGGTTGCGCTTCTCGCGCTGAACCTCGCCCAGAATCTGGCGCTGCACATTGGCCGGGCACTCGACGCGCAAAAACACGATCGGCTCAGTCGGGCCGGCAGCCTGGATCTCGATCCGGCCATACTTGAGCGTGTACTGAAACACATTCTCGATGCGCACGTTGACGTTCTGGATCTGCTCCAGCGGAATGGTCTCGTAGATGTACGACAGCCAGAGCGTACGATCTTCGTGGATAATCCGCTTGTTGGAGACGATCAGATGATCGTTGCGCCAGTCGAACCAGATATAGACCAGCACCGCCAGCATGACGAGCACAGCGACGAGCAAAAGGGCATTCAGGGGATCGAGCAGCGGCGGCGGCTGTCCAAAAAAATCCGGCTCACGGCTGAGCGCGCGGCCGGCAACCACGATCACCGCGATCAAGCTGACCAGCGCCGGGATCAGGCCACGGATCAGCAGCGCAACCCAGTGCCGGTGCGCGATGTAGATAAAGCGCTCGTCTTGATCTGGCCGAATGTTGACCTTTGCCATTAGCCGCTCACACTATGAGTTAGCAACTATTCCTCACGCCTGGCTGCCGCCATCACGGGATCAGCCGCGCTCACAGAATCGCTATCCTCCGGCGCCGGCAGCAGCGGGCTCGGCTCAGCCGGCGCGGCATCGGGAGCCAGGCGCGCCCGGTACACGCCACGATAGCCCGGCGGCAGCAGATCGGCGACACGCGCCATGACCTCCTGGGCGATCAGATCGCGGTTCTGGCGCGTTACCTCGCCGAGATCGGAGAGCATGAACGGCGCGCCGAAGGTCATCTCCACGCGCACCCGGCGATACCACGGAAACCGTTTGCTAAAAACGCGCTCGGTGCCGCTGATCGCGACCGGCACGATCGGGCAGCTAGCGCGCGAGGCGAGATAGACCACGCCTGCGCGGGCTTCCTGAGCCTCGCCGGCTTTGGCGCGCGTGCCTTCGGCGTAGATCGCAACCGGATCGCCGCCTTTGAGATATTGCTCGGCAAGGCGCAGCGCCTGGCGATCGGCGCGGCCACGGTGGACCATGATCGGCTTGCCGGGCGGCAGCAGGAAGCTCAGCGGCCACTGCTCCGACAGCTCGGCCTTGGTCATAAAATGCACATGGCGCGGCACATACGCCAGCAAGCAGATCGGATCGATCATGCTGAGATGGTTGCCGACGATCAAACACGGCCCGGTCTTAGGAACATGATGCAGCCCGCGCACTTTGATGTAGATCGCCGTAGGAACCACCGCGCGCAGCGCATAATGCCAGGCTCGATAATACAAATTCATGCTTACATCTCTAGCTGAGCATACAAATAATCCAGGCTCAGGTCGGGCGTGACCGTCTCGGGCGATTTGAGCGTGACGATCGCGGCGATCTGCCCGAGCTGCACCGACTCTGCCAGCGGAATATTATGTGTCAAACCATAGATCACGGTTGCCGCCAGCGCATCGCCGGCACCCGTGGGATCGACGATCTCGGTTGGGATGCCGGGCAGATGACCAACCTCATCCGCCGACGCGTAGACGATGCCCGAGGCTGCCAGGCTGATCAGCGCCACACCCACGCCCAGCGATACCAGTTTTTGTGCCGCCGCAATCGCCGTCGGCACGTCGCGGACCGGCAGCCCGGAGAGCGCCTCGGCCTCAAGATCGTTGGGTGTGACCAGGAAAAAGCGCCCAACCTGCTGGCGAAAGCGATCGGCCAGCCCGAACGCGACCGGCTCGAATGCGACCGGCACGCGGGCGTTCTCACAGATCGACAGAATCGTCTCGGCGGTAGCGCGCGCGACGTTGGCATCGATCACGACCATGTCGGCGTTTTCAAGCAGCTCGGTGCGCTCCCGAATATGCTCAGGCGTGATCGCACGGCCGGCGGCGCTATCGTCAAGGCCAGCCAGCAGGCTGCCGTCGTGGCTGAGGATCGCGATGTAGCTCGACGAGCGCTGCTCGCCGGTCAGCATACAGCTCATATCCACGCCCGACGCCTCGGTCTGCTGCAAAATCGCTCGACCGAAATCGTCTTCACAGACCGCCGAGATCAGCGCGACCGATGTGCCGAGCCGGGCCAGATTTTCGGCGATGTTGCGGCCCACGCCGCCGACGCTCATCTGGATCGCTGCGGGATTCGAGGTTCCAGGAATAAAGTCGCGCCGCAGACGGCCCTTGATGTCAAGCGACGCGCCGCCGACAACGACGATGGAAGGTTGGCTGCCCAATGGTTACACCTCAACTGAAGATCGAATTGGTAATATATTGCCGGCTGCACCCCTGGCGTGCGGGCGTTATTGGCGCGGCGGCTGCTGTGGATTGGACGGAGCGGGCGACGTGCCGCTCACCTGCGCGCCTGTCGCGCCGGCCTGAGCGACATCGCGGAAGAAACCGCTCAGCTGCTGCTGATCCGACATGCGCTGCATCGCCGTGATCACAATGCGCTCGATGTCATCGGTAGAAAGCGTCGTGCCCTGCTCCTGAAGCGTGCGCACCATCTCCGCGACCAGCCGCGCGGTTGCCTCGGCCTGCGCCTGGCCCAGCGTCCGAATCTCGTCGGCGCGAATCTCGGCCACCCGCTGCGCGTCTTCGCGCTGGCGCTGAATCTTGAGATCGCGATACTTCATGCTGATACGATCGGGATTAATCCTGACATCCAGCACGCGGAAATCGAGAATTCTAATGCCCCAGCGCGACACCGAGTTTTGCAGCCGCTTCTGGATATGCCGCGCGTGAATCTCGCGGTCTTGCGCCAGATCGGTGGGGCCGCCGATGTTGGCGATCTCGGTGCGCACGCTTTGCTCGATCTCTAGCTTCATCTGGCGCAGGATCAGCTCGGTCCAGAACGCCACCTGCTCGTCGGTATCGGTCTCGCGTGGCTCACCGCGCTCTTTGAGCAAGAACTCATAGGCCTGCTCGCGGTTGGGAAAGCAAAAGACCACGTCGCGCGGCTGATCGACTTTGTAGCGCACCAGCACCTTGACCGTATCGATGTTGTAGAGCGAGCGCGTGTTGAGATTCTCGATGTACAGCTCAAGATCCAGCTCATACGCGGGCAGCGCCGCCATACGTCGCTCGACGATCGGCTTGAGCGGCCGGTGTAATCCTTCAGTCCAGACCAGTGCGCGATTCTCGGGCAGCTGGTTGATCACCAGGATCTGGCCGCGCTCGACAAAGACGGTGCGCCGGAAGAGCAGGGCGCCCGCGCCGATGAGCGCCAGAATCCACAGCCCGACGAAGCAGTAGCCGCCGTTGACGCTGCCGGTGAGCAGCCGGCCCCAGAAGGCCACGCCCACAAGCGAGAGCGCGGCGGTCAAGCCGATCAGCACCTCGACACCGCGCGGCTGGTTGGTGTAGACCAGAAAAAAGCCTGCCGCCAGCAGCGCGATCCCCAGCACCAGCACCTGCTGCGATCTGGTCTGCTCATAGATCGGCAGCAAGAAGAAGAGCATTAATAGTAAGAGCAGGTTGGGCAACATGCGACGCATACGCAATCCTTCATCCGGCAGCGTTCGGCTACTATTCGATTGGATTTGAGCCTACCGGCTCGTCAGCCGCAAGAGTTGAGCCACCGCCCTATGTCAAGTTGAAAAAATCTGTCGCAAGCGATCCGGCGTTGGCGGCCAGAGAGGAGCATAACGCCCGTGCCAGAATAACGAGGGCGCGATCCCAAGCGCAACAGCGGTATTCGAATGCATGAGCAGCGGCTGATCTATTTTACCGACGATTATACAGGAGATTTCTCCGGCTGACGTACCGATCTGCGATGCTGTACAGGCTATACTTACTAAAGAACAAAGGAGCCGAGAACCGAGAACCGAGAACCAAAGCAACCAGTGCCCGACGTGCAACCGCGGATGAGTGTTCATGCTCTATTCTTTGTTCTTTGTTTAGCTGTTCTTCCGATGAAGGGATACTACCATGCGTATAGTTTTTTTGGGAACGCCCTCGTTTGCCGCGATCCCGCTGCGCGCGCTTGTCGAGTCCGGGCATGAGGTTGTCGGCGTGGTGACGCAGCCGGATCGTCCGGCCGGCCGCTCGAAAACGCCGCAGGCTCCGCCGGTCAAAGTTGCCGCCGTGGAGCTGGGATTGCCCATTCTTCAGCCGCCAACGCTGCGCGATCCCGAGGTTGTCGAGCAGCTGCGCGCGCTGCGGCCGGATGTCGGCGTTGTGGCGGCGTATGGCGAGATCCTGCGCAAGAATGTGCTGGAGATTCCGCCGCTGGGCTATCTCAACGTCCATCCGTCGCTGCTGCCGCTCTACCGTGGCCCAACGCCGGTCGCGGCTGCGATTCTGGCCGGCGATGAGATCACGGGCGTGTCGATCATTCGCCTGATTCGCGCCATGGACGCTGGCCCGATCGTCGCGCAGGCCACGCTGACAATGCCGCCCGCTGCTCGCGCGGGCTCGCTGACCGACGAGCTGTTCGAGATCGGATCACAGCTGCTGGTCGGGGCGCTGCCCTTGTATGCCAGCGGCGAGCTTCAGCCGCAGCCGCAGGACGAGTCGCAGGCCAGCTACTGCTCGCTGCTGCGCAAGGAAGACGGCCAGATCGACTGGACGAAGCCGGCGCTGGTGATCGAGCGGGCGATTCGCGCCTATGATCCATGGCCGGGCGCGTTCACCACCTGGCAGGGCCAGCCGCTCAAGATTCGCACCGCCCGCGTCGACGCCGATTGGAATGGCGCAGAGGAGCCGGGAACGATCCTCGATCGGCCTACACTGCACGTCGCGACCGGCAGCGGCGCGCTGGAGCTGGTGGAGATTCAGCCGGCCGGAAAGCGGATGATGCCGGCGCAGGAATGGCTGCGCGGGCAGCGTGGTCTGGCGGGTCAGCGGCTGGGCGTGGAGTAGGATGGATTAAAGGCCCTCATCCCCCAACCCCTTCTCCCGTTGCCACAGGAGAAGGGGGAGAGAGTTGTACTTCTTTGTTCTGTTGTTCTTTGTTCTCGCCTTGGTTCTAGGTTCTAGGACTCTTTGAGCAGCTCGCGGCTGATCACGAGGCGCTGAATCTCGCTGGTGCCCTCGTAGATCTCGGTAATCTTGGCGTCGCGGAAGAAGCGCTCGACGGGATATTCCTTCGAGTAGCCGTTGGAGCCAAAGATCTGCACGGCCTTGGTCGCCGTCCACATTGCGGTCTCGGAGGCGAAGACCTTGGCCATCGACGCGGCTGCAACGTAATCCTCGCCGCGATCTTTGCGCGCTGCGGCTTCCCAGGTCAGCAGCCGTGCCGCCTTGATGCGGGTCGCCATGTCGGCCAGCGTAAAGCCAATGGCCTGGAACTGTGCGATCGGCTGGCCGAACTGCTCGCGGATTTTGGCATAGTCACGCGCGGCCTCGAACGCGCCCTGCGCGATGCCGATTGCCTGGGACGCGATGCCGATGCGACCGGCGTTGAGGATCGTCATAGCGATCTTGAAGCCCATGCCCTCGCCACCCAGCACGCGATCTTTGTGGACGCGGTAGTTGTCGTAGGCCATCTGCGCCGAGTGCGCCGAGCGAATGCCGAGCTTATCCTCGTTCTTGACGACGCTGACGCCCACCTGGTGCGTATCGACGATGAAGCAGGTGATGCCTTTGTAGCCCTTGCTCGGATCGGTCATCGCCATGAGTAGGATTGTATCGGCGTGCGGGCCGTTGGTGACCCAGTTTTTGATTCCGTTGATAACGTAGTAGTCGCCATCTTTGACCGCCGTGGTCTTCTGCGCGGCTGCATCGGAGCCCGCGCCCGGCTCGCTCAGTGAGAACGCGCCCAGCTTCTGGCCCGAGGCCAGCGGCGCCAGAATCTCTTGCTTCTGCTCCTCGCTGCCGAACTTCTCAAGGCCGTAGCAGACCAGCGAGTTGTTCACCGAAGCGATCACGCCCAGCGAGGCATCCACCCGCGACAGCTCCTCGATCACGATCGAGTATGAGATATAGTCCAGCCCGGAGCCGCCGTAGTCCTCGCCGACGGCAATGCCCATGAAGCCGAGCTCGCCCATCTGCCGCACCAGGTCGGCGGGCCAGATCCGATCGTGGTCGCGCTCGGCCGCCGTGGGCTTGATCGCCTTCTCGGCAAAATCGCGCGCCGTCTTGCGAATAAATATCTGATCCTCGGTCAGTTGAAAATCCATGGCCTATACTCCTATCACGTCATTGTGAGCATATGTTCTTGGCGCCATTATAGCACCTACGCCGGATCGGCTTAGAGAACAAAGGAACAAAGGAACCAAAGAACAAACGCAAAGCGACACAACCCAACAATCTTCTGTTCTTTGTTCTTTGTTCGCCCAAAGGGCATTCGGTTCTTCCATCAGGTATAATCGCAGCCAGACATGACTTCAGCGCCGCAGCGGGGAAGCGATCCGGGCGGCTGCAAGCAATAAACGGCTGGTACACGCATGAATACTCGACGCTGGCAAGATTTCAATATGTACTTGATGATAAGTGTGCTGGTGCTGCTCGGCTTTGGAGCGGCGATGGTCTACAGCACCACAATCGGCAACAACTATGGGGGCGACGTGTGGAGCTTGAGCAGCCCATTCGCCAAGCATTTTATCTGGCTAGGCATCGGCGGCTGCGCTATGCTGTTTCTCACGATCTTCGACTACCACAACCTCCAGATCTTCTCGCGCCCGATGTACATCTTTATGCTGCTGCTGCTGGGCTACACGCTGGCGGCAGGGCGGATCGCCAGTGGCGCGCAGAGCTGGCTGCTGGGCGAGTCGAGCGGTCAGCCCTCCGAGCCGGCCAAGCTGCTGCTGATCATTAGCCTGGCGGCGTGGTGGGCTCAGCGCGACGAGCAGCAAAGCTCCTGGTTTACGCTGGGTAGCTCGCTGCTGCTGGCAGGTGGGCCGCTGCTGCTGGTGTTGCTCCAGCCCGATCTCGGCACGGCAATGGTGATCGGCGTGATCTGGCTGGCGATGGCCTGGTCGGGCGGCATGACCTGGAAGCAGCTCGGCATTCTGGCGCTGATCGCGGTGCCGGTGCTCTACATCGGCTGGAACTATGTGCTGGAGCCGTACCAGAAAGGCCGTTTGATCGCCTTCACAATGACCCGCGAGGAGATCGAGCATATCACCGACCCCAAGGTCTACGACGCCGTGACCCGCGTCTTCTACAACGTCGACGCCTCCAAGGTGGCGGTCGGCAACGGTGGGCTGACAGGCCAGGGCCTGCTCAATGGCATTCAAAGCCAGCGCAACTTCTTGCCCGTGCAATACACCGATTTCATCTTCGCGGTCACAGCGGAGGAGCTAGGCTTTGTCGGAGCGACGGCGATGCTGGCCTTTCTGTGCATGGTGCTCTGGCAAGCGATCACGATCGCCAGTCGCGCCAAAGATACGTTCGGGCGCTTGATCGCGGTTGGGATCTTCGCCATGCTGCTGATCCACACCTTTGAGAACGTCGGCATGAACATCGGGATTATGCCCGTGACCGGCATTCCGCTGCCGTTCATCTCCTACGGCGGCTCGTTCACGGTCACAGTGCTGGCGGCGGTTGGCCTGCTGCAAAGCATCAGCCTGCGGCATCGCTCGCTGTCGTTCTAGTTGACAGAATTGTCGTAAGGATCGTGCTATGAATTTTATAATCGAGATTGAGCAAGAAGACGACGGAAGGATCATCGCCGAAATTCCAACGCTCCCTGGCGTGCTTGTTTACGGACAATCACGAGAAGAGGCGATTGCGCGAGCCAAAGCGCTGGCACTACGAGTATTGGCCGAGAAATTGCATGAGCGGAACAAGTGAATTACAAACTCAATTCACAATAGACAATAAAAAGCCCTGGACTACTCATAGAGATTTCACGCACCCCTATCAATACGTAGTGTCTATGTAGCGAGACTCCCATCTCTTACACATCACCCCAAATCACCCCTAACTGAGCGGCGCAATCTGTCTTAGTGGCAGATAGGACCGCCGTGCATGCCGCCCGCGATCGTCGATTTCTATAATGCTCCGTACCTGGAAGTAGCGCATCAGGTGGATCGTTGTTGGGTTGGCAGAGGCTGCTTTATTTTCTGCACTTATTTTTTGATTGTCGCCCAACCATCCTTGAGCTTTTGTATTCATCAGGGAGGGCGGCATGTCGTTGCTCAAAAAAGGTGGCACGACCAAAGGGATCTCGCTCCCTCAGTCTGTGACTGCGCCCGCTGCGAAGGAGGCAACCGACTCACCTGCACCCGCTTCGGTTGGCTCCATTCCCCGGCCGGCAACCGGCTTTGGCACGGGCAGCATTCGGCGCGCAACAACTCAGCTGCAAACGTTGCCCAGCGGCACCGTCTTGCAAGGCCGCTACGCCGTCGAGACGGTGCTGGGCGTTGGCGGCATGAGCCTGGTTTATCGCGGACGCGATCTGCGGTTCAAAGATGTGGTACGAACCTGCGCGATCAAAGAAATGTATCAGAGCGCGCCGGACTCGCACACGCGTCTGCTGACGCTCAAAAACTTCGAGCGTGAGTCGGGGCTGCTGGCCACGCTGAGCCACACGGCGATTCCGAAGGTGTACGACTTCTTCGAGGAGAACGATCGGATCTATCTGATCATGGAGCTGATTCCAGGCCGTGATCTTGAGGCCACGCTGGATCAGATGAAGGAGCCGATCGGCGAGCAGCGCGCCGGAAACTGGGCGCTCCAGATCTGTGATGTGCTGCACTACCTGCACAGCCACACGCCCGAGCCGATTATCTTCCGCGACATGAAGCCGTCGAATGTGATCGTCACGCCGGAAGACCGCATCGTGATGATCGACTTCGGCATCGCGCGAATCTTTGAGCAGAACCAGCGCAAGGGCACGATGATTGGCACTGAGGGCTACGCGCCGCCGGAGCAATATCGCGGTATTGCCGACCCACGCGGCGATGTGTACGCCCTGGGCGCGACGCTGCACCATCTGCTGACCAACGTCGATCCGCGCACCGAGACGCCTTTCACCTTCCACGAGCGCCCGATCCGTCAGATCAATCCGCAAGTCTCGGCAGAGATGGAAGCCGTCGTGATGCAGGCGCTGGAGTACGATCCGACGCAGCGACCGCAGACCGCCGCCGAGTTCAGGTCGCAGCTGCTGAGCATACCCACGCTGAGAGGATCGAGCGCGCATGTAGCGGCTCCGGTAGCCGCGCCCGCGATCAATGTTCGCACCGGCAAGGGCACAACTACCGACCTGCTCTGGCGCTTTGCCTGCGAGGACGAGGTGCGCTCCTCGCCGCATGTCCGCGACAGCATGGTCTATGTCGGCAGCTACGACACCAACCTCTACGCCCTGGACGCCATGAGCGGCGAGTTCCGCTGGAAGCGCGCCACCCTGGGCGGCGTCTCGTCGTCACCAGCCACCTGGAGCGATCTGGTGATCGTCGGCTCGGAGGATGGGCAGGTGTACGCCATCGATGCGCGCAAAGGCAACGTGAAGTGGACCTTCCGCACCGGCCGCGCTGTGCGATCGTCGCCGCGCATCGAGGATCGCATCATCTATGTCGGCTCCGACGACCAGCATATCTACGCGATCGACGGCCAGAACGGACGGCAGCTGTGGAAATATCGGGCCTGGATGCCGGTACGATCGTCGTGCGGCATCGGCCAGGGCATGGTTGCGGTCGGCTCGTCGGATGGCCACGTGTACGGGCTGGATGCCTTCAACGGCGGCCTGCGCTGGAAGCATCGCGCGCAGCAGGGCGTGATCTCGTCGCCCGTGATCAGCGACGGCCTGGTCTTCGTCGGCTCGATGGACAACACGCTCTACGCGCTGGACGGCGAAGGCGGCTGGCCGGTGTGGCGCTTCAAAACCGGCCACTACGTCAACGCATCGCCGGTGGTGGTGGGGACGCGCGTCTTCGTCGGCAGCGTGGACGGCTCGTTCTACGCGCTGGAGGCCAAGACCGGCAAGCTGCACTGGAAGTACGAGAGCGGCACGCAGATCACGTCGTCGGCCCGCGTTATCGATGGCAAGGTGTATTTTGGCGGCGTGGACGGCAAAGTCTACTGCCTCGACGCGTCGAGCGGCTCGCTGATCTGGCAATACCAGACCGAAGGCGCCGTCGTTTCGTCACCCGCCGTCGCCAACAACATCGTCTATATCGGCTCGCTCGACCATCATCTGTACGCACTGAAAGCCTAGCTTGATCGCCGGCGGCCGGATACGCTGCCGGCTGCTGGCGATCGCACCCACCGATCACCCCCCGTGTTGGTCCCCGAAAGGAGCCGCCGATGTCGGCCTGGCGAGAAATGCTGGCGCGCTTTCGCAAAGACGCGCCGAATCGTCCCAATTCTACAACCGCGCCGAGCGTTGCCCCGGTCGAGAGCACCCTGGATCAGCCGGTTGTAGCTGTCGTCGAGGAGCCGGCTGTGGCCGTCGCCGAGGCGGAGCCCGAGGTCACACAGGCCGCGCCGGCGATCGCTGCGGAGCCCGACGAGACGCGGCGCTTCGGCGATACGACGCGCTCACTGGCGTCGGCTGCGCCACTGCTGACGGTGCTACAAGGCGAGCGTGTGCTGAGCGCGGCAGCGCTGCGGGATATTGGCCGCGAGCGACAGGAAAATCAGGATCACTGCTACGCCCAGATTCTATCGTTTCCCAGCGATCACAGCGCTCTTGCGCTCGGCCTGTTCGTGGTCGCCGCCGGCATGGGCGGCCACCACGACGGCGGCTACGCCTCCAAGCTGGCGCTGACGACGGTTGTGCAGTCGGTGCTGGCGGAGTTTGTCAGCCCGCTGCTGAACGGTGAGCGTCGCGCGCCGCAGCCGGTGATGCAGGCGGCGGTGCAGGCCGCTAATGCCGCCGTGTTTGCCGCCGGACAAGAGGTCGGCAGCGATATGGGCACAACCTGCACGGCGGTGCTGCTCGACGGCCAGCAGCTGATCACGGCGCATGTCGGCGACTCGCGGGCGCTTCTGTTCGGCGGCGGCGTGAAGCAGCTAACTACCGATCACACTGCGGTTGGTCGCCTGATCGCGATCGGCGCGCTCACGCCCGAGGAGGCGCTGGATCACCCGCTGCGCAGCCATCTGTATCGCAGCATCGGCCAGACCGCCGACGTAACCGTCGACGTGGTCACAACGACGATCCACGACGAAAGCCATCTGCTGCTCTGCTCGGATGGGCTGTGGGGCCTGGTCGGCGATGCCGAGATCGCGGATATTGTCACGGAAGCGCCGACCGCTCACATGGCGGCGCGGCATCTGATCGCGCGGGCGAATCTGCTGGGCGGTCACGACAACATTTCGGCGGTTGTGGTGACGCTGCCAGCCGGATCTAGAGGCTAAGCTATGACGGCTCCGATAACTCTTCACATCCAGCCGGCGCGTCAGGCGCTCCAGGTATCCAGCGAGCCGCAGATGGTGTATCTGCTGGTAACAGGACGCACGGCGACGACCACGCAGAAGCAGCTGCCGCTCAACCTGTGCCTGGTGCTGGATCGCTCCTCGTCGATGCGCGGCGAGCGGCTGTTTCAGGTCAAAGAAGCGGCGCGGCAGGTGATCAGCCAGATGCAGAGCAGCGATGCCTTCGGTCTGGTCACGTTCAACGATCGGGCCGAGGTCGTGGTGCCCTCGCAGATGGTGCGCGATCCCGAGTCGATCAAGACGCAAATCATGAGCCTGGATGCGCGCGGCGGCACCGAGATGGCGCAGGGCCTAGCGCTGGGACTTCAGGAGATCGAGCGACCCAAGATCAACGGCATCAACCGGCTGGTGCTGCTGACCGACGGCCGCACCTACGGCGACGAGCACGCCTGCGTCGAGCTGGCGCGGCGGGCGCAGCGGCGCGGCATCGGCCTGACGACGCTGGGCGTGGGCACCGAGTGGAACGAGGATCTGCTGGAAACGATGACCGCCGGTCCCAACAGCCGCACGCAGTACATCACGGCGGCCAGCGAGATCGGCAAGGTGTTTTCGGCAGAGCTGAGCCGGCTGCACGCGACGGTCGCGCAGAGCGTCGAGCTGGCGCTGGCCGTATCGCCCGAGGCCCAGATTCAAGCCTGCTACCGGGTGCAGCCGTTTATCGCGCAGCTCTACCCGCAGTCGTCGGGCAACGGCATCTGGCGCGTGCCGATCGGCGAGTGGGCGGCGAACGAAGAGCAGACCTTTATCATCGAGATGGTGATTCCGCCAGCTACTACCGGCACACACACGATCGCGCGGCTCGACCTCCGCTATGAGGCGGTGGGCAACATGGCGCCGCAGAGCACGTCGGCGGTGGTGCAGATGCCGGCGATCGTCGGCGAGGAGCAGCAGGTTGCGCCAGAGGTGCGCCGGGCGCTGGAGCGGATGGTCGCCTACCAGCTGCAAACACGCGCCTGGCAGGCCGTCGCCGAGGGCAAGATCGACGATGCGACCAAGCGTCTGCGGATGGCGGGAACGCATCTCTTCAACTCCGGCGAGGTTGCGCTGGCTGAGATGGCACACGCCGAGGCGACGCGGCTGCTTCAGGGCGGCACGACCAGCGCTGACGGCCGAAAACGGATCAAGTACGGAACGCGCGGACTCATCGTCGGGCGTTAGCAGTGGGACGGCGCAGAGGGCTGCGGTGTTTCCTCCATGAACGGCAAAGATCATGATCTGCCATAGCTGTCACAGCAATAATATTCGCGGCACGCTTTTTTGTGCCAACTGTGGCATCAGCATGATGTCTCAGGATCGATCGCGCGATACAAGTGCGCTGGGCAGTCGTCCCGTGACGCGCTCAACGCAGGAACGATTGCCCAGGCTTGAAGTCCAGCCGCCCAGTGGTGAGCGGCGCTTCTGCGCGACGGTGCTTAATAGTGGCCGGCGGGTAAGCCTGGCGCTGGCTGCGCCGATTCTGATCGGCCGGCAAGACGCCGCGCGTGGTCATTATCCCGAGCTGGATCTGAATACCGACGGCGGCTACGACACCGGCGTGAGTCGCCGCCACGCGCGGATCATGCTGATGGAGGCGACAACCTACATCGAAGATCTGGATAGCGCGAACGGCAGCTTTATCAACGATCAGCGGCTCCAGCCGCGCACCTCATATCGCATTCAGCCCGGAGATGAGCTGCGGCTTGGCTCGCTGATTCTGCGCATCGAAAAGGTCTAAGAACAGCGAAACAAAGAACAGGCCCTCACCCCCAGCCCCTCTCCCGCTGCGGCAGGCGAGGGGAGTGGTGTACTTCTTTGTTCTCTGTTCCTTTGTTCTTTGTTCTCTACCCATTCACCCGAGGAGTCTATGGCACGCACAGTGATTGTACATATTGTCGGCGAAGATCCGGTGATCGCCGAGATGGACCAGGAGCCGCAGCCGACGGATACCTTCATTCACGTCACGAACATTCGCAAGCGTGACGGCAAGGAAGTGCATTATCTTTCGCCGGGCGTGCAGTCGGTCATGTTTCCGTGGAGCCGCATCACCTTTTTGGAGATCATGGTCGACGAGGAAGAGCGCGGCAAGGTGATCGATTTCTTCCGCCTCGATTAGCCAGGTGCCGAGTCCAGAAGAGCAGCCCCTGTGGGCTGCTCTTTTGCGCTTAAAGCCAGGCTACTGGATCGGGCTGTCGGGCGGCGGCAGCTGGAAGCCACGGCTGCGCTCGACAGCAGCAACACCCTCGATCCGATCCAGCTTGGCGATGTTGTCCGAGTCGATCGAGCCGGTGATGACGCCGATCGTGTCGAGCTGCTGATCGACCGTGAGCCCGGCCTGCTCGATGCGCTTCACAACATCGGCGAAACGATCCAGGAATTCGTCGGACACCGATATACTGACCTGCTCAGTGTGCATTACGACTCCTCGCGTGGCGCCACAATAGCCGCACGCGCACACGTGCAGCTACTATGGTTAGATTAGGCGTATAAGCAAGGCGTGCAAGATCAGGGCGCCTGCACCAATCCGGCGCCGGCGTCCTGCGCCGACAGATCCAGCCGCCGCGCGCTTTGCAGCAGCAGCCAGCCCAGGCTGCCGCCGCGAACATCCGGGTTTTGCTCCGCCAGCAGCGCCGCGATCCCGGCGACATGCGGTGTGGCCATGCTGGTGCCGCTGATCGTGCGGTAGAGCAGCGGACGCGGCCAGCTTGAGCGAACGGCCACGCCAGGCCCGGCGATGTCGACCTGGCCACCCTGGAAGGTCAGGCCGCCACACGAGAACGCCGCGACTTGCAGGTTGGAATCCAGCGCAGCAACCGCCATAATCGAGGGGCAGTTGGCCGGATGCGAGACCGGATTGATCTGTCCCGGCCGTCGGCTCTCGTTGCCGGCCGCGGCGACGATCAGCGTACCGGCTGCCAGCGCTCGCTTCGCGACTGTCTCGTAGACGCGCGAGAAGGCCTGGCCCGGCTCGGTCGCCGCGCCCAGCGACATCGAGATCACCGCACATTTATTGGCGATCGCCCACTGGATACCGGCAAGAATACTGGCGTCGGTGCCGCTGCCGCGATTGCTGAGCACCTTGCCGACAAAGATCTCGGCATCGTAGGCGACGCCGTAGCGCGGCAGCTGGCCGCCCTGCTTCGGACCGCAGGCCGTGCCGATGCAGTGGGTGCCGTGGCCGTGTCCATCCTGCGCGGTTTCGCCGGCAACAAAGGATTGCGCAGTGATCATCCTGCCGATGAAATCGGGATGTCGCAGATCGAAGCCGGTGTCGAGCACAGCAACGCGCACGCCTTTGCCGGTATAGCGCGACTCGGCAACTTTGGTGGCTTGCAGGCCCCAGGTGAGATCGGTCTCAGGCTCAAAGATCGAGCGCGTCATGCCGCCGCCAACAGCACTGGTGCTGCTGCTTCCGCCCAGCACCTGATCGACGACATGATTCACGGCGTCGCGGTAGCCGCGCAGATAGTCATGCGGCATCGCCGGAGAGGGAACGCTCACAGGACCGGGAGGCAGCGCCTGCCCAAGCGATACGCCGCCCGACAAGGGAGCGCTGGTCTCGACCATCCGATCGAAGATCGCGTAGACCACGCGCTCAGGCTCGATCGCCAGAATGCCGTTGTCCTCACTCGCCATCGTGCTCAGCGAACGAAATTGATCCGGCGGCGTATCAACTACCGCAACTGCCAGGTCGTCAAAGACGATCGCGCTGCCGCTGGTGAGCGCATCGGTGTCAACCGCGCCGGACTCGAAGTCCGCCGAGCGGGTAACGTTCAAGCCAACGCGATCACTCAACGCACTGATGCCCGCGTCCATGGCATCCTGACGCATCAGCACCAGATACCGGCCGGTGTAACCTGGCGCAACCGCTCCATCGGAGGAGTTGCCGTCCATTCCAGCACGCAGATTTTCATTGTCGTCGGCGCTTCCACGCCCGTTGCCTTTTGATGGAGCCACAGTGATCCTCCTTCCTTCGAACACAGGGGAGTGTGTTAAAGGCACGTGTGATACAGACAGCACAAGAGCTTGTGCCGGCAGTGACGGGAAACGAACACCTCCAATCACTTATAAGTAAGGGCAAGATGCGCGCAGAAAGCTTGCAGTTGGTATCGCCGCAGGACAAGCAACTTGTGGAGGAGCGATGCAGGGGAATGTGGTTCGGTGAATCTATACTACGCGTTCGGCAGGACTACGTCAAGACTTTTAGATTAAAAAATGCCGCTCCGAAACAGGGCAGAGAACCGGCCCGCGCTGATCCTCTGCGTCTGTCTCCTGTTTATGCGGCGCCTAGCGCTCTTCCCATACGCTGCGCCCGCCGACAAAGGTTTGCGCAACTTCCATCTGCCACAGATCGTCGGGGTTGCTCTGGTACGGATCGGCGTTGAGCACCACCAGATCGGCGCGCAATCCCGGCGTAAGCGGTCCTTTCAGCGCGGTCTCACCGGAGGCGATCGCCGGGCCGACAACATACGACCACAGCGCGGCGTCCAGGCTCAAGGCCAGCTCCCGATGCCAGCCGTCAGGCGGCTGTCCATCCTGGCGCTTGCGCGTGACGGCGGCGTGAATGCCGGCCCACGGATCGAGCGTCTCGACAGGCGCGTCCGAGCCGAAGGCCAGCACCGCGCCCGACTGGCGCAGCGGCTGCCAGGCGTAGGACCAGCAGCAGCGCTCATCGCCCAGCAGCCGCTCAGCGATGTCGATGTCGGAAGTGGCGTGGATGGGCTGCATCGAGGCGATGACGTTGAGCGCGGCAAAGCGCGGCACGTCGGCCGGATCGAGGTGCTGCGCGTGCTCGATGCGATTCCGCAGCACAGGTTTAATCACATCTTCGCCGATGGTGGCAAAAAGCTGCTCCTGCGCCGCGATCGCGTCCAGCACGGTACGGTTCGCCCGATCGCCGATCGCGTGGACGGCCACGGAGATGCCGTTGGAATTAGCTTTGCGCACGGCTTCGTACAGCTCCTCTTCGGGAATCGTCGGGATGCCGTAGTTGGATGTGCTGCCGGCGAAGGGCGAGAGCATGTGGCAGGTACACGAGCCGAGCGAGCCGTCGCTGAAGATTTTCACGCCGCCGATGCGCAGCCACTCGTCGCCGAAGCCGGAGCGCACGCCCAGCGCGATGTAGTCGTCGAGCTGGCGGTAGGGCAGATGATACAAGCAGCGCGCGTCGAGCTGTCCCGCGCCGTACAGCACCTGAAGCGCCGCGAGCGTCGACGCTCCCTCGGGCATGTGCAGGCTGGTCAGGCCGCGCTGGTTACAGGCCCGGATGATCCGGCGCAGTGCCTGGACGTTTTCCGCCAGCGACGGCTCGGGCACGATGGAGTAGATCAGATCGTTGGCGTTTTCCAGCAAGATTCCAGTGGGCTGTCCCAGCTCGTCACGCTGGATCAGGCCGCCGTCAGGATCCGGCGTTTGCTCGTCGATGCCCGCGACGACCAGCGCCCGGCTGTTGACCCAGACTGAGTGGCCGTCTTTGCGCGACAGGATCGCGGGATGGCCCTGTGTCACACGATCCAGCTCCACAGCCGTCGGCCAGCGATAGTCCCAGAGCGCGTGATTCCAGCCATGGCCGCGCAGCCACGCGCCTTCGGGCAGCTGCTCGGCGTGTCGCCGGATCATCTCCAGCGCCTCGTCAAGCGAGCGCACACCATCGAGATTAACATTCTGGCTGTGGATGCCGGTCCAGAGCAGATGGATATGCGCGTCGGTCAGGCCGGGAACAACGGCTCGCCCACCGAGCGAGATGTCCTCGTAGCCGGGCCGCAGATGCTCGCGCACATCGGCAGCCGCGCCCGCCGCCACGATCGTTTCGTCGCGAACCAGCAGCGCTTCGACCTGCGGCTGCTGCGGATCAAGCGTGTAGATCGCGCCGCCGTGAAAAAGTAGATCAGGCATGGGAACTCCTGGGAAGAACAAACGAACAAACGAACAAACGAACAAAGCAGAGCCGAGAACCAAGAACAACAGAACAAAGAACAGAGAAGAACGGATCTTCCCCCTCGCCTGCCGCAACCGACGGGTACCCTCTGGGTGCAGCCCGCCGAGGTGTGGGGCAGGGGGAAGCGGGGCTGAGAGCCTGCCAGCTACTCTTTTGTTCCCTTGTTTCCTTGTTCCTTTGTTCTCGCGATAGCTACCGCCACCTGCGCCGCCACCCGCGTATTGTTGTGCAGCAGCGCGATATTCGTCTCCAGGCTGCGACCGCCGGTTTCTTGCAGCATGGCCGCCAGCAAAAAGGGCGTGACCTGCGCGCCTTGCACGCCGGCCAGATTCGCCTCAGCCAGCGCACGAGTGATCGCGGCCTCGACCTCCTCCGTAGGCAGCGCGGCCTCTGCGGGCGGCGGCACGGCCAGCACCATTCCGCCACCACCACCGATCCAGCGGTGGGCCTGCCACAGCGCGGCGACCTCCTCGGGCGTGTCGGCGCGGGCGGTCACGCGCAGGCCGCTCGACTCCGAGTAGAAGGCCGGGAACGCGTCGGTGCCGTAGCCGACCACGGGCACGCCCAGCGTTTCGAGCACCTCAAGCGTCGCGGACAGATCCAGGATCGATTTGGCTCCCGCGCAGACGACCAGCACCGGCGTGCGGCCAAGCTCGGTCAGATCGGCGGACACGTCCCAGCTCTCGGTTGCGCCGCGATGCACGCCGCCGATGCCGCCCGTAGCAAAAACCTCGATGCCTGCGGCGTGAGCCAGCGCCATCGTTCCGGCGACCGTGGTCGCGCCGTCCTGCCGGGTCGCGATCGCCAGCGCGAGATCACGGCGCGACAGCTTGAGCACGTTCTGGCCCAGCGCAAACCGCTCGATCGTCGCGTCGTCCAGGCCGATCGAGGGCACGCCGCGCACCACGCCGATCGTCGCGGGCTGCGCGCCATGCTCGCGCACCGTGGCCTCAAGCGCGTAGGCCGTCTCCAGGTTGCGCGGATGCGGCAGTCCATGCGCGATCACCGTCGATTCGAGCGCGACAACCGCGCCGCCTGCCGTCAGCGCCTGCTGAATAGCGGGTTGTATCTCTAGTCGTGTCATAGGTTCCATCCTTTGGCGCAAGTGTACTCATACCCAGGCGAGTGTGCAACTTGCTTGACAAGCGCCATGCCAGCCGCTATGATTCGCGCCAACGACCATGACGGAGACTAGTACGCTGGACGCCAGCACACAGCGAGCCGCCGATAGTGCAAGTGCGGCAGCCGGAACCAGCCGAATCCACTCCCGAGTCGAAGATGTACCAGCCGGAGCGACATCTTTTCCAGCCGCATCCTTGATCGCTCAGCTCTAAGTCTTTTCCGGTTCGCCTCCGTTAGCGGGCGCTTCAAGGTCGTCGATCGCGCGGTCGGCGGCGAATGAGGGTGGCACCACGAAGATCAATCCTTCGTCCTTCACGGACGGAGGTTTTTTTAATTGCTGGCAAGTGGAGAAACAAGGACATGATCAGTACGCAACCGCTGCGACGCGGCGCGGCCTCGCAGGCAACCGCCCATCCGGTAATCTCGGTCGTTGCTCCGGTCTATAACGAGGCGCCAACGCTGCCGCTATTCTGTGAGCGGGTGATCGCGGCGCTGGAGCCCCTGGGCGAGCCATTCGAGGTTGTGTTGATCAATGACGGCAGCCGCGACGGCTCGATGGACGTGATGCGCGAGCTGCACGCCGCCGACGATCGGATCAAGGCCGTGAACTTTTCGCGGAACTTCGGTCATCAGCTGGCGATCACCGCCGGCATCGACTATGCGCGCGGCGATGCCGTGGTCGTGATCGACTCGGACCTGCAAGATCCGCCCGAGGTCATCCCGGAGCTGGTGGCGAAGTGGCGCGAGGGCTACGGCATCGTCTTTGCGCAGCGCTCGGAGCGTGAGGGCGAGACCTGGTTCAAGAAGGCGACGGCCTCGTTCTTCTACCGGCTGATCCGCAAGATCACCAATGTCAACATCCCGGTCGATACCGGCGACTTCCGGCTGATGGATCGCAAGGTGGTCGATGCGCTGACGCAGATGCGCGAGCATCATCGCTTTATGCGCGGGCTGTCGGTGTGGGTCGGCTTCAAGCAGACCGGCGTGGAGTACCGTCGCGCGCCGCGTCATGCCGGCGAGACCAAGTACCCCATCAGCAAGATGGTCCGCTTTGCGCTCGACGGCATCACTAGCTTTTCGTATCTGCCGCTTCAACTGGCGACCTACTTCGGCTTTTTCGTGGCGTTGATCAGCATGATCGCGCTGGTGGCGGTGATTATTCTGCGTCTGACCGGATCGCAGGCTAATTTCTACGGTCAGGCTTCAACGCTGGTGAGCGTGCTGTTTCTGGGCGGCATTCAGCTAATCTTCCTGGGCATCATCGGCGAGTACCTGGGCCGGATCTACGACGAGGTCAAACGCCGGCCGCTCTACATCGTCTCGGATGTGCTGGGCATGGACCAGAAGCAGGAACAGGAAAGCGATCTATGAGCGGCTACACACCGATTCTGGCCACGCTGGGCTATATCGTCTCGCCGGATGGCAGCCAGGTGCTGCTGGTGCATCGCAACAAGCGTCCCGACGATCTGCATTATGGCAAGTACAACGGCCTGGGCGGCAAGCTCGATCGCGACGAGTCCGTGACCGACTGCATGAAGCGCGAGATTCTTGAAGAGTCCGGCCTGCACGTCGAGGCGATGACGCTGCGCGGCATGATCAACTGGCCCGGCTTCGGCAAGAACGAGGAGGACTGGTTCGGCTTTATCTTTCGCATCGATCGCTGGAGCGGCACGCCGCACGCGGGCAACCACGAGGGCACGCTGGAATGGATCGATCGTGAGCGGCTGCTGGATCTGCCGATGTGGGAGAGCGATAAGCATTTTCTGCCGATGGTCTTTGACGATTCGCCGGCCGTGTTTCATGGCGTGATGCCTTACCAGAACGGTCATATGGTGGCGTGGAGCTATGAGCGTTATTAAGCGAAGGAATCACTACTATGCTGGACATCAAATTAATCCGTGAGCAGACCGAGCAGGTCAAAGAAGGCATTCGCCGGCGCGGCGATGATCCCGCGATGGTCGACGAGGTGCTGCGGCTGGATGCCCGCCGTCGCGAGTTGCTGAGCGAGGTTGAGCGGCTCAAAGCCGAGAAGAACGCGGCCTCCAAGGCGATCGGCAAGATCAAAGATGCCGAGGAGCGTGCCCAGGCGATCGCCGCGATGCGTAACCAGGGCGATCGCATTCCCGAGCTAGACAAGGAGGTTGCGGAGGTCGAGGCGGCGCTGCAAGCGCTGATGCTGGTGCTGCCGAATCTGCCGCATCCCGACGTGCCGGTCGGCACCAGCGAAGACGACAACATCGTCGTGCGCACCGAGGGCACGCCGCGCGAGTTTGGCTTCACGCCCAGGCCGCACTGGGAGCTGGGCGAGCAGCTCGGCATCATCGACTTTGAGCGCGGCGTGAAGCTGAGCGGTAGCCGCTTCTTTGTGCTCAAGGGCGCGGGCTCTCGGCTTCAGCGCGCGCTGATCACCTGGATGCTCGACGTACACATCAGCCAGCACGGCTACACCGAGATCACGCCGCCGTACGTGGTGAAAGAAGAAGTGCTGGTCGGGACGGGCAATCTGCCCAAGTTCGGCGAGAATCTGTTTCGGATCGAGGGCGTGGACCTGACGCTGATTCCGACCGCCGAGGTGCCGGTGACGAACCTGTACCGCGAGGAGATTCTCGCTCCGGGCACGCTGCCGATCTATCACGTCGCGTACACGCCCTGCTGGCGCAACGAGCAGATCAGCGCCGGACGCGATGTGCGCGGCATTAAGCGCGTGTACCAGTTCGATAAAGTCGAGATGGTCAAGTTTGTCACGGCAGAGACCAGCTACGACGAGCTGACGACGCTGGTCGACAACGCTGAGGATATTTGCAAGGCGCTCAAGATTCCCTACCGGCTGCTTCAGCTCTGCACCGCCGACCTGGGTGTCGCAGCCATGAAGTACGATCTTGAGCTGTTCGCGCCCGGCTGCGGCGAGTGGCTGGAGGTCAGCTCCTGCGCCAACTTCGGCGACTACCAGGCACGCCGCGCGAACATCCGCTATCGCCCTGAGCCGAACGCCAAGCCTGAGTTTGTACACACGCTCAATGGCTCCGGCCTAGCGCTGCCCCGCGTGGTGATCGCGATCATGGAGAACTACCAGCGCGAAGACGGCTCGATCGAGGTGCCCGAGGTGCTGCGGCCATACATGGGCGGCATCGAGGTAATCACGGCGCAGTAGCAGATCGACAGGAACCGGAAGCGGCGATCAGGACGTGCCTGGTCGCCGCTTTTTGATTCAGGAATGATTCGGCAGCCCGGCCAGAAATTCCCCGAGAATATCGATATGATCTTCGTTGAGCGGCTCGGCCAGCGCCGCGGGCAGCGCCGCCAGGATCGCCTCACGATCCGCGCCGTGCTCGTCCACCAGGCCGCCGATCGTGCGCAGCAGCGCGGCCTCGGTCTGCATCTCAGCGCGCGTCATCGGCTGGGGATGATGGCCGGCCAGGTAGCACTCGGCGTCGAAGCTCAGCAGCCGATCCAGCAGCGGAAACAGCTTCGGCGTGGTGTAGTGCCGCGCGGGAGCGTAGATCGCCGGGTAGAGGCAATCGCCCAGAAAGACGATGCGATCCTCGGGCACATGCACGACCACCGAGTCCGCCGAGTGGTCGCCGCCCACATGCACGATGTGACAGGTGACGCCGCCCAGATCCAGCTCGATCTGGTCACGAAAGCTGATCTCGGGCGGACGAATCACCAGATCCGCGCGATCCGGCAGCTCAGCCTTGATCATATCGCGACAAAACTCGATCTCGACACCAGCCGCGACTCGCGCGTCCAGCGCGGCATCGCTCCAATCCAGCGTCGCCATCTCGGTTACGACCCGGCGCGTCTCCGCGTGGGCAAAGGTCGGCAGATCGAGCGCGGCCGTGCCAAACACATGATCCCAGTGCCAGTGCGTCAGCGCCACAAACGACGGCGTGACACGAATGCGCGACAGCTCGCTCAGCAGAACGTGAGCATGAGCCACCGAGTTTCCCGCATCGACAAGTAATGTGCCGCGCTGACCGATGATCGCGCCCAGCGTCGGCCGATCCGTGGTCGAGTCGGGCGAAAGCCAGTAGGTGTGCTCGGCGATTCGATTGAAGGTATGGTTGATCACAGGTAATTTCCAAATCCTATGCTAAAGCATTGATGTGCGTACTTGCGGCTTGCCCCATACGATCTCGGCGATGATCCGCAGCTCGACGAGCGTGTGTTGCTCCTGAGCGAGCACCTCTCGAACAGCCTGATCAAACGCCGCTGCCGCTTCGGGCGACATGCGCTGCCGCGAAAATGAGGCCCGACCATGAAACGACTCGATATAGGTATCTACCGGTTGCCGAATCGCTACAGGCCTGGTGCGGTGCCTGCCGATAGGCGTAAATAGTCCACGCCGCTCCAGCTCTGCAATGAGGTTAAGCGGCTGGTACTCCTGATTTGTCGAATAGCGGCGAATGAGCGATGCTAAAGCCGCATCCCAGGGGAGTAGAAGTTGTCCCAGCTCGATAATCGCCAGATAGCCATTGGGCGTCAGCATCCGGGCAAATCGTGGAAGAGCAATATCCCAATCCAGCCAGTGAAAGCTTTCGCCCGCCGTGATCATGCTATACGGCGGATCGAGCGGAGCATCCTCCGCTCGGCCAACTATCCAGCGCAGGTTTGGCGCATCGCCATGCGGTAATCGCTGGCCCTCGGCGATCATAGGTACCGAAATATCCACAGCATCGACATGCTCGACGAGCTGCGTTAATGGCCGCGCTAAGAAGCCAGTCCCGCATCCAACATCCAGCACTCGACGAGGCGTATCGCCGGCGAGCCGGGCCAGAAACGCCAGCACTTCTTCAGGATAGCCTGGCCGGTGCTGGTAGGCAGCAACAACACTTGACTCTTGAAATGCGGATGCGTGCTGCTGGCTCCACTGGCGCGGTTTTGGCTGCATGATCTTCTCCTGGCACCATTGTACGTGAGGCGAGAAACAGCCGCCAGGAATTTTGCCTGCGGATTGTAGCACGGCCTTCAATCTGGTCCTGAAATTGCTATACCAGCAGCAGCGACTACACACTTCTACAGCTTTATTCGCACTCAAAAGGATCAAAAATATGAGACAGGCCGGCTCATCTGTGCGGCAGGCGACGGATCAGGCGGAACAAGCGGCGCGGCAGGCGGCGGCGAATCCCTGGGTGGAGCGACTGGCGCGGCTGGGCTTCGTGGCGAAGGGGATTGTGTATATCACGATCGGCGCACTGGCAACACGGGCGGCGCTCGGCTCGGGCGGCGCAACCACGGACTCGCGCGGCGCGATCGAGACGCTGAGCCAACAGCCGTTTGGCCGCGTGCTGCTCGGTGTGCTGGCGGTGGGCCTACTTGGCCACGCGCTGTGGCGCTTCGTCGAGGCGGCAGTCGATCCCGAACGGAGCGGCACTGACGCGAAAGGTCTGGCCAAGCGCATCGGCTACGCGGTCATCGGCGTGGCGTATATTGGCCTGGCGCTGACGGCGGTGCAGCTTATGCGCGGTGCGAACGACGCCGGCGGCGACTCGACGGCGGACTGGACCGCGCGGCTGATGGGGCAGCCCTTTGGCCGCGTGCTGGTTGGTCTGGTCGGGCTGGGTGTGATCGGCATCGGGCTGTACCAGTTCTATCAGGCGTACAGCGCGAAGTTTAAAGAGAAGCTTAAGCTGGGCGAGATGAGCCGCACCGAGCAGGAGTGGACGATCCGCAGCGGGCGCTTTGGCCATGCTGCGCGCGGCGTGGTCTTCGGCATCGTCGGCGGCTTCCTGGTGCAGGCGGCGCTCCAGTATGATCCGCAAAAAGCTCAGGGTCTGGGCGGCGCGCTTCAGACGCTGGCGGCGCGACCGACGCTCGGCCCGTGGCTGCTGGGGATCGTGGCGGTGGGGCTGGTTGCCTACGGCGTGTATATGCTAATCAGCGCGCGCTACCGGCGGATTTTTTACGGGTAGAGCTGGCCCTCACCCCTGGCCTACGGCCTCCCCCTCTCCCGTTGCGACAGGAGAGGGGGAAGATCTAAACCTCTTTGTTTCGTTAGCAGGCCCTCACCCCTGATGCTTTGCATCTTCCCCTCCCCGAACCTCGGCAGGCTTCTACACCCAGAGGGTACCCGGGTTGCGACAGGAGAGGGGATTTTTGGTACTTTCTTTGTTCCCTTGTTCGGCTCTTGGTTTGCTTCGTTAGGTTCTAGGTTCTTGGTTCTCCGTTCTCCGTTCTCCGTCGAACCGTTTCCCGCGATCGGCGGTATACTTAAGTAAAATCGATCGCAGCGACCAGTCCCCCCAAAACGGCTTCGCGATCGAAATCCCCAGCGGCAGGAGGACCAGTGACAACATATCCTTGGCGTGCTGCGCTGACGCGGTGGGGCGATGCACTTTTCAGGCTTGCTCTGCTGCTCACCGATGACCGAACAGCCGCTGAGCGTGCAACAATTCAGGCTTTCACGCGAAGCTTTGCCAGTCCAAGCGAAGACCCCGAGACGGCGCTCTACGCCGCGCTGCTTCAGCACAAGCTAGGGCGGCGCAATCCGCTGCGGCGTCGCAGCTTGCCGCGCGTCCTGGATCGCGTCGCGCCGACGGACCGCGTGCTGCTGGGAGCGTGGCTGCTGCGCGACATCGACGGGCCGCGCCTGCTGGCGATTGCGGGACAGCCGGCTGAGGTCGTGCTGCCGCGTCTGGCAGCGGCCGTTGAGCCGTTTCTCGACGTCGAAGACTCGTCGGCCGCCGACACCGATTCCCGCCAGATGTTCGAGCACTGGCTACGGCGACGGCTGGGCTTAGCCCCGGCCACAGCGGTCGAAGGGACGGCCTACGATCGGGCGCAGAGCAACGAGTGGCAGGCCGCGCTGGACGAGCTGCGGCAAACATTGCGTGAGGCCGTCGGCAAGCAGCACCTCCCGACAACCTGCGTCGAGCAGATCGAGATCGAGATGCTTGAGCCGCGTACGGACGAGCAGACGCGCTGGTGGCAGCAGCGCGCGGCGCTGATCGGCGCGCTGGCGGTGGTGCTCGCGCTGATCTGGATCGTCAAGCCGTGGCAGCAGGGCCTGAATGGGCCGGCCGGCGCCGCGCTCACTTCCAAGGAGCTGATTCAGAAAACCCTCGATGGCTGGACGACCATGCCGGTCACCGGCACGCTGCACCTGAAAGTTGTCGCGAGCGAGCCGCGTCTTGGGCAGCGGCCACTAACGACCGATGTCTGGCTGACCGCCGAGAGCGCGCAGCATCGCGTCGAGGTGCGCAACGGCAACTCATTGATCGAGTGGCAGATCGGCGATGACAAAAATAAGCTCAGCTACGCCGCCTTTCCGCTCTCCTCCTCCTGTGAGTGGGCCGTCGAAGCCTCGGTGCTGGATCAAACGGCGCGCACCTTTTCACTTTCGGCGGAGCAGCAGCGCGCAGCACGTGATGCGGCCCTGACGCGCGGCGCGTACGGACAGGGCTATCTCGCGCTTCAGGACGCGCTGGCCGCGCCCGACCTGCGCTCGTTCGGCACGCGCATCGAGGGCAAAACTACGCTGCTGGTGCTCGGCTTCACCGATCGTCGCAGCACGCCGGAGCGCAAGCTGCTGCTGTGGATCGATCCCGCCAGCTACACGCTGCACGCGGTGCGCGAGGTCGCGGATGCCGGCGGACAGTCGAATGCGCACGATCTGTGGCGGCTGCAAAGCAGCGAAGAGCTGGAGAGCAAGATCTCATCAGTGCCGCCGTCGTGGCCCGGACAAAAGCAGCAGCGAGAGCAGCTGCTGGACCCACGCTGTCCTGGTCTTGATCAAGACCATATCTTGAGCCTGCGCTCGTTTTTGAGTAGCCGCTGGTGGAACTTTCAGCAGTGGTATCTGCCTGCCGAGCCGCCGAAAGACACCGAATTCGCCGCGCTGGTCACACCTTCTTTTGCTGCGTCGGGCATCCTCGACAGCGGCCTGGTCAGCGCGATCTTTGTCAGCGATGATCGCTGGCTCCAGCTGCAAATGGTTGCCCGCGATTCGAGCCCATCCACCGGCATCGATCGCAATGGCTGGCGCGTGAGATTCGATGAGGATAGCAGCATTGTGCGCGGCAGCGCTTGCCGGCGCTTCACCGACACACGCAGCGGCTTTTGTATCCCATCGATCAGCTTCAGGGCGCAGGGCTGGACGCAGGAAGAGCTGCTGACGCTGATCGAGTCGTTCAGGCCGCTCGATGGCCAGGCCTGGCTACAATATAACGATCTATTCCTCGATCCGCAGCCGCTCACCGCCGACGCTCAAACAGTGGTGGAGCAGTCGGTCGCCGCAATTCAGCAGCTCAAGCAGGGATCGCTCTACAGCGTCGCCGAGGGCCGCGCCCGCGTCGATCCTAATCAGCCCAGGTTTCAAGATCCCTATCACATCCCGCTGGAGCTGGTGTATCCCGATCATATGACCCACGAGCAGTGGCTGGTTTTTGCCGACGCTCAGGTCGCACAGTATCGCAGTATCACCAAGAATCTTCAGGGAGCGCTGCTTTCTACCCAGATCAACGATGGCAAGCAGTACAGCGAATATCACCTGGCCACGAGTACGCTGTGGCGCACTCCTGCGCAGAGCTTCGACGGCTACAGGCCGTCAACATCCTGGATCGGCGAAGAGCTGCTCTTCTCGCTGATCACGAGCCGGGAGCCGATTACCGCGCGCAAAGACAACGACGGCTGGGTGCTGGAGCAGGCGTTTTATGAGCAGCCGAATCAGGATGGTTGGTTCGACGATCGCTATATCAGCGTATCGAACGTGAGAGCCTGGATTGAAGATCTAACGGTTCGTGAGTTCATCCGTCGCATCTGGATCGATCCTGTAACTTCGCTACCGCTTAAGACGGCGATTGTTCAGCGTGACGCACAGGGCAATGAGCTTGAGATCCTGGCTAT
>DASWTW010000025.1:0-1796 GCA_036401895.1 Herpetosiphonaceae bacterium
CGCCTGCGTGCGGTTGGCCACCGACGTGCCCACCGCGATGTCGTCCTGCCCGCTCAGCCGTGAAAGCAGCCCCTGCCACACCCCCAGCAACGTCATGAACAGCGTCACCCCCGCCGCCTGGCTCAGCTGTCGCACGCCGGCTGTCACCGCCGCGTCCACCGTGAAGCGCACCCGCGCGCCCTGGTGGCTCGGCACCGCCGGTCGTGGTCGATCGCTGGGCAGCTCCAGCACCGGCGGTAAGCCGGCCAGCTGCTGCCGCCAGTAGCCCAGCTGCCGGTCCAACACCGCACCCGTGACCCACTGCCGCTGCCACAGCGCGTAGTCCGCATACTGCACCGCGAGAGCCGGCAAGGCGGCGGATTGGCCGCTGACGTGCGCGGTGTAGAGCACGCTCAACTCGCGCAGGAGCACGCCCAGGGACCAGCCATCGGTGATGATGTGGTGCATGCTCAGCAGCAGCACGTGCTCCGTCGCCGCCACGCGCACCAGTGTCACGCGGAGGAGCGGTCCCTGCTCCAAATCAAACGGCGTCGTCGCGGCCTGCTGCACCGCCGCCGCCACCTGCGCCGCGCGCTCGGCCCCGAGCTGATCCTCCAGATCGATGGTCAGGATCGGCAGCGGCTGGGGCGGGGCGATCACCTGCACAGGCTCGCCGTCGTGGAGCTGAAAGGTGGTGCGCAAGGCTTCGTGCCGCACGACCAGCGCATCCAGACTAGACTGAAGCGCCGCCACGTCCAGCGCCCCGTGCAGCCGCAGCGCCAGCGGTACGTTGTAGGCGGCGGAGTGGGGCGTGAGCTGATCGAGGAACCACAAGCGCTGCTGCGCGAACGACAAGGGCAGCGCCTGATCGCGCTCCACCGCCACCAGCGGTGGCATTTGTGTGGCGTCTGTGTCCCGTAGCGCGTCGATGCGCGCCGCCAAGCCGGCCAGGGTCGGCGCCTCAAAGACCACCCGCAGCGGCAGCTCCACCCCCAGCGTCGCGCGTACGTGTGCTACCAGCTGGGTAGCCAGCAAGGAGTGCCCGCCCAGCATGAAGAACTCGTCGTGGCGCCCGATGACCGGCTGGCGCAATAGCTCCGACCACAGCGCCGCTAGCTGCTCCTCGGTCGGCGTGGCTGGCGCGACTGTTGGGGCATCGTTGTCCAGGCTCAGTGCGTCAGGAGTAGGCAGCGCGCGCCGATCGATCTTGCCGTTGGGCGTCAGCGGCAGCGCGTCGAGCGGCACAAAGATCGATGGCACCATATAGCTCGGTAGGTGCGCCATAAGCGCTTGTCGCCACGTTTGCGACATAAACGTCACATCTGAGTCACGCACGACATACGCAACCAGCCGGGTATCACCGGGCTGCGCCTCCCATGGCTGCACCACGCCATCGCGGACTCCTGGTTGCTGCCGCAGCACGGCCTCGATCTCGCCCAGCTCGATACGAAAGCCGCGCAGCTTGATCTGGTGGTCGATCCGGCCGACATACTCCAGCGTGCCGTCCGCCCGATACCGCGCCAGGTCGCCCGTGCGGTACAGCCGCGCGCCGCCCGCACCGCTGAACGCATCAGGAATGAATTTTTCCGCCGTGAGCGCCGGCCGGCCGCGATAGCCGCGCGCCACGCCCGCCCCGCCGAGGTACAGCTCGCCCACCACGCCGATCGGTACGCGCTGCCCGTTGGCGTCCAGCACGTACGCCTGCGTGTTGCCCACCGGTCGCCCGATCGGGATCGTTGGCCCGCTGGCATCCTGCACCTGCTGCCGCGTCGACCAGATCGTCGTCTCGGTCGGGCCGTACAGGTTCCACACGTCGC
>DASWTW010000026.1:0-19367 GCA_036401895.1 Herpetosiphonaceae bacterium
ATCCCGAGGCGATCGCCGAGCGCCGCCGCGCCCGAGACATCGCGCGTCCCGAGGTTCGCGGACGTTACGCGCTGGCGCTGGCGGAGCAGCATTTGAGTCTGACCTATCGCGTCTGCGACTCGGGCATCACGGCGGCCAACGAGGCCACAGCTATCGCCGCCGCCGATCCCCAAGCCTGGCAGCTGCTCGCGTCGATGTTTTATCACTGCCGCTCGTACAACCAGGCCGCCGACGCCGCGCAGCGTGGCCTCGCGCTCGCCCCAAACGATCCCGCGCTGCGCTTTTTCCTGGGCGCCGCGCTGTGGGAAGATCGCAGCCAGGATGTCGCACGGCCGCACTTGATCGCCGCCGCCGACCTCGCACCCGCCAGCGAGTGGCGCAAACGTGCCGAGCAGACGCTGGGCTGGTAGCGCTATCGCTCGGCCAGATCGCTCAGATCGAGCGAGTACGCCTCATCTGTGAACTGCCAGCCAAAGCGTTGCAGATCCACCAGCCCCTGCTCATCGAAGGTCACGCCTTCCGCCTCAAGCAGCTGTCGCTGCCGATCGCCGTGAGTCGAGATGCCGCCGCGAACGTTGATCACGCGCTGCCAGGGCACCTCGGGCCGGTCCGCCGCGCTGAGAAAATGCATCGCATAGCCGACCACCCGCGCCGGACAGCCGACGATCTTTCCGATTGTGCCGTAAGTTGTGACATAGCCCGGCGGCACTTGACCGGCACAGGCATAGATCCGTTCATACAGTTTGGATGGCTCACGAACAGGCGTCTGATCTGAGCTGTGTTTGGGCGACACGTCGTCTCCTTTCGTTCTCAGCTATCGTACCATCGGTGCTCCTGCCTGGCGCAGCTTTTGCTATTTTTTGATGATAAGTTCAACAGGTTGAGGAGGTTCCGTTCGTCAGTTACTCATCAGACTTTTCTGAGCCCGATTCCGAAACCTGGGTGCTATAATCAGCTACCGTCGAAGTCAGGCATAGCTAAGTTTGAAATATTATGGCTCAATATTCACCCCTCGCCATTAGATACGCGCAGCGCAGCGATACTGGCATGCAGCGCCGATATAACGAAGACACCAGCGTTGTCCACGAAGTGCTTCTGTTGAACAACCGGCGAGCCGTGATCGCCGCTGTTGCGGATGGCATGGGCGGAGCGCAGGCGGGAGCCGAGGCTAGCCGCCTGGCCGTCAGCACCGCCGTCCAAACACTGGCAGCGCGCCTGGAGTCCGGCCTTCCCACCTCGGAGCAGCAGTGGCAGGAGCTTCTGTGCGAGGCGCTGCACACGGCGAATAAAGCGGTTCATGCGCGCTCACATACGCTCCGGCGGTTCAATGGTATGGGTACCACGCTGCTGCTGAGCATCCTCTACGATCGTCGGGTCCGCATCGCGCATATAGGCGATTGCCGGGCCTATGTTGTCCGTCCCGCCGCCCGCAAGCCGCACATCATCCAGCTCACGGCCGACCATACGGTTGTCGCCGAGCTGATCGGCAGGGGCGCGATCTCGCGTGAAGATGCAACCATCCATCCACAGCGCCATCATCTGGCCCGATCTCTTGGCCCTGAGCCGCAGATCGAGCCTGAGCTGACGGCGCGGAATCTGCGCAGCGGTGAGCGGCTGCTGATCTGCTCGGATGGGCTGCCGCTGCATGTGAGCGATGTCGAGCTGGCCCGCACGATCTCGGACTCGCCGACGCCGCAGCAGGCTTGCGATCGGCTGGTCGATCTGGCCAATCAGCGCGGCGGCCGAGACAACGTGACGGTTGTGGTGATCGCCGCTGACCGCGATGATGTTGAGCTGTCGAAGCAGGCCGCTCGCTAATATGCTCTCCTGAGATGATCGATCCGCGCGCGTGCTGGCTTCATCCAACCTCAGCGCGGATTATGTATCATTGGCTCTTGATCTGCTTAGGGTTTTGATTCAGGCCCTCATCCCCGCCTCACTGCGTTCGGCACCCCTTTCCCCGCCGTCACGGGTCCCTTTCCCATTCCTGTGCGGCAGGAGAAGGGAAGATTCGGTACGCCATTGTTCTTTGCTCTTTGTTCTCCTGGTTCTCCGTTCTCCGTCCTCCCCGCAACTCGGTGTCCGATTCTTGCGTCATAGTGCGCAGTCCATTGACGCCGTGTGTTATGATGCGCATGGTTTAGCGCACTACGATGCGGCGTTCAGTGTAGCTTAAGAGGAGGATCAAATGGCCCTAACCTGTCCGAATGGCCATGTCAATGATGAAGGAAACCGCTTCTGTGAACAGTGTGGCGCGCCGCTGCAACAACCGCAAGCCGATGTTGCACAGCCGGTCGTGCAAGCTGCGACATCTGCGGGCGCGACAAGCAGCACGTGCCCGGTGTGTGGCCAGGAAAACGTGCCGGGAACGGCATTCTGTGATAACTGTGGAGCCGCACTGCCGCCTCCGATGCCGACCAGCGAAGAGCCCGCTCCCAGTGCTCCTGCTGATGCTACGCTGACGAGCGCTCCCAGTACTACAGCTGGCGGCTCGACGATAGCCTGTCCTAACTGTGGCACCGAGAACGATGCGGCCAATCGCTTCTGTGATAATTGTGGAGCAAAATTGGCCGGCGATGCGGCAGCGCAGCCTGATGCTCAGTCGGGAGGCGCGATCGCTCAGCCGGAAGCCGCGCCGGCTCAGACAGCGCCCGCCGTAGATGCGCAGAGCATCGATATTCCCGCCGTCGCTCCCGACCAGAGCGCAGCGCTCGTAGATGAGGAGGCTGCAACGTCAGCGCCGGACGCAGCTGCAACGCCTCCCGCATCAGCCGAGGAATCCGCGCCCGCCGCGATCGATCCGACGCTGACGGCTCCTGAGGCGCCACCGGCCACCGCAACCACGGACACCGGCGCGGATCGCCAGCGTTTGGAAGAGGAGGTACGGACACAGCAGCAGGTGGTAAGCCAGCTGGAGCAGATGCAGACGAGCTTAGGCGCTGCGATGCCGGCCGCGCTGGTGCAAAGTCTGGAAGAGGCACGCCAAAAGCTCGCCCAGGTCGAGTCCGATCTGCAGTCGCTGCCAGCCGCCGCAGCCGGACCCGATCCGGTCGAGGTGGCCCGCCTGGAAGAGGAGATTCGGACGCAGCAGCAGGTGATGAGCCAGCTGGAGCAGATGCAGACGAGCTTAGGCGCTGCGATGCCGGCCGCGCTGGTGCAAAGTCTAGAAGAGGCACGCCAAAAGCTCGCCCAGGCTGAGGCCGATCTGCAAAGTCTGACCGGCGGCGCTTCCACGCCGGCGTCGGCGGCACAGCCAGCCGCACCAGCGCCCGCACCCGAGGCACAGCCTTCTACGAGCCAGCCGGCCCAGCCCGCCCAACCAGCGGCGCCTGTGGTCGTGCCGGCCACGGGTGGCACCAACCAGCTGCCGCCAGCGCCCGCCCAGCCTCAGGTCAGCGGACCACGCTTTGTGTCGCGTGACGGCGCTGTGCTGAGTCTGCCGCAGACTGGCGGCGATATCGTGATTGGACGCGACGATCCCATCAGCGGGATTCATCCTGACGTGGATCTGACGCCTCACGGCGGCGAGGCGGGCGGCGTCAGTCGTCGGCACGCGCTGCTGCGCGAGAGCAGCGGCCAGTGGCTGCTGACCGATCTCGACAGCACGAACTACACACGCATCGACGGCAACCGCATCACGCCGGATACGCCCACGCCGCTCCATGACGGCGCGCGGGTCCAGTTCGGGCGGCTAGAGTTCGATTTCCGCGCTTCCTAAAGGAGGCTGATCCTCGAAGCCGGCTTGTCTGGGGACAGGCCGGTTTTTTTATGTCTCCGGCGCTGAAAGTCCCAGCTGTTCAAGGATCGGCGGCCAGGTGCTGGGCAGCGGCGCGCGCAGCAGGATCGGCTCTTTGGTGACGGGATGGCTAAAGCCCAGCTGCGCGGCATGGAGCAGATGATGCGGAATCGGTGCCTCGTCGAGCGTGGTCGGGCCGCCGTAGCGCGCATCGCCGAGGATCGGATGGCCGAGATGCGCCAGATGCAGCCGGATTTGATGCGTGCGTCCAGTGATCGGCAGCGCCTGCACCAGCGTGACTCCCTCGGCTCGCGCGACGACCTCAAAGCGGGTACGCATCAGCTTGACGCGCTGCGAGCCGTAGGGCAGCTTCTGCCCGACAGCTTCCAGCGGATAGATGCGGAACAGACCGCCCTGGCCGCGTCCATGACCCGTCTGGATCTCGAAGCTGTCGCGCTCGATTGTGCCGCTGGCAAGCGACAGATAGCGCTTGGCCATGCCGCCCGACAAAAAGAGCTCTTGTAGGGCGCGGTTGATCCCAGGATCTTTGCTGACCAGCAGCACGCCCGAGGTATCCCGATCGAGCTGGTGCGCCAGATGCAGCGGAGCTGTTCGCCCATTGCGGGTGTAGACGAATTCGGCGAGCGCATACGGGATTGCGCCGCGAATATCCCAGGGTGTATAGTTGGAGTGCCAGCCGGGCCGTTTATTGAGTGCCAGCAGCCAGCGATCTTCCCAGATAATGTCGTCGGGCATGATTGTGACGGGCGTGTAGCTGCCGCCGGGCGGAAAATGGATCACCAGCTGCGCGCCGCTCATGACTGCCAGCTCGGGCTGGCGCACACGCTGGCGATCGAGCCAAACCGCGCCGCGCTCGATCAGCGCAAGAGCCGCAGCCGGCGCAAGCTCCGCCGATTTCGCGACGATCTGTTCCAGCCTCGATCCAGCCTCTTCATCGTCGATGGTATGTTCGATCTTGGGCCGTGGCGGCTCTTGCTTTTCGCTCTGATCGTTCATCACTACCTGTTCTGCCTTATAGAGAACAAAGAACAAAGGAACGTTTCATAAGCTGCTCTTTGTTCTTGATAGCTGTTCTTCCTTGTGCATTATGACCGGATCTTGCGCTTTTGTGCCAGGCCGGAAGTGCCAATTCTGGCGGAGGTGATGATGTGCCGGCAAATGATCGAAGAGATGGCATTAGTTTTGCATAGATACAGGATGCACGTGTTCTGCGTGTGTTCGTCTCGCGCGAACAGCTGACTCACTCAGAAGCATATCAGGCTCTCGAAAACGGCAAACTATCCAGGCGCTGCGCGGCTTGCGCTGCGGACTGTTCTCTGATCCAGCATAGGAGGATCGCCTGATGCGACGGCGGATCGTTATAGCACTCGGGTTTTTTAGCCTCGCGCTGGCGACGCTGGTTATACGATATTTGCCCGCGCACTATGCTCACTATGAGCTTGGCGATCCCAGTGAAGGCGTGTTTGCGAGCGGCTTTTTTGCTGCCGAGTTCGACGGCAGCGCGATTGTGCGCTGGAGCCACAGCGAGCCGCAGATCCAGATTCCGCTGGCCGATCGGCGTGGGGCGCAGCTGCTCACGCTGGCAATGCGTACCGAAGAGGCAGATCCGCAGCCGCTCGTGGTGGAGATCGATCGTGTGACGCTGGCAACGACGACGACCTCGACGCTGCGATCGTATCACATGCTTGCTCCGGCGACGACTGGCCGCTGGCTGAATCTGAAGCTCCATGTCGCCGAGTTGGCTATCATGTCGCAAACTGCGCGCGGCGTGGCCGTGGATCGGCTGAGCGTGATCGGGCGTAGTGGCTGGCCGCCTCTAGCTGATGTCGCCGCGCTCCTGGCGCTGGCGCTGATTCCGGCGCTGCTGATGGTGCTGACCATGCAGCTGGCCTTTGATTGGTCGGTGGTGCCAGGAGCACTGCTGCTGAGCAGCTACCTGCTGCTGCCCGCCGGCGATCTACCAGGGCTGCTGCTGATCGGGCCGCTGGTCGCGCTGCTGATTGCCGGGATCGTGCTGCTGCCGTGGGCGCGACGGCATCCGGTGCTGGTGCTGCTGACGCTGGTCGGTGGCGCGCTGCGCGTCTATGCGCTCGGCTGGGGCGGAGGCTACTTTTATCATCCCGAAGAACAGGCGCTGGCCCAAAGAGCCGCCGACGAGCCGCTGCAAAGGCTGAGTCTGTGGACGGCGAGCTGGGCCGCGCAGCTAAGCGACAATCCAGTCTGGGCGGAGCCGTGGAGTCTGGTGCTGCTGGGTCGCGTCTGGTCGGCGCTGCTGGGCACGGCGCTGATTGTGGTGGTCTATCTGCTGGGACGACGGCTGCTCCGGCCGCGCTGGGCGCTGCTCGCCGCAGCCTACGTGGCGCTCGTGCCGGTGCTGATTCAGCAGAGCCATTTTGCCACCCCGATCGCGCTGAATGTGCTGCTCGTCGCGCTGCTGATGCTGAGTAGTGTCGAGGTGGTAGTCACAGGGCGGCTGCGGCATTCGATCGCCTGTGGTCTGTGGTCGGCTGCGGTGTTGGTGTTCTGTCCGCAGAGCATCGTTCTGCTGAGCGCGCCTGTGATCGCGCATCTGATGATCCGTCAGCGTCGAACACCCGCCTGGGCGACGGCTGCGACGGCGGCGCTGCTGTGCCTGGCCGCGCTGCACTGGTCGTTCGGCACGATCCAGCCTCCGCTGGTCGCGTCTACGGCGCTGGCTCAGAACGATGGCACAGCGAGCGTTGCCGTCCGGGAGTCCTCTGTAATCGACCTGACGACTCATGCGCTGTTCAATATTTTGCTGTGGAGCCTCGGGCCGCTGCTGATGCAGGTGAGCATTGTCGGCTGGTGCTTCGGCGTGCTGCAAAGCCTGCAAGATCGCCGCTATCGGCTCTGGCTGCCGCTGCTGTGGAGCCTCGGCGCGTACTTCGTCGTTGCGGTGCTCAGCCAGGAGCAGGCGCACAGCTTGACGCTGCTAGTGCCGCTGCTGTGTCTGACGGCCGCCTTTCTGCTTCAGTCATTTGCCGCTCGTCTGGATCATCCGCTGGGCCAGCGAACGGTGCGGCTGCTGGCAGGGACGGGTCTGTGCCTGGTGCTGATGACGTCGATCGGCCTGCTCAACGTGTATCGCGCGCCCGATCCACGGATCGCCGCCAGCCGCTGGCTGCTGGCAAACGTCGCCGCTGAGAAGCAGATCGTTCGCGATACCTCGGTGCCGGAGCTTGTGCCAATGGGCGCCGATCATCTGTATGCCTCCGCCGCGCTGCCTGACTCCACGATCGATGTCGAGCAGCGGCGCGACCAGTACGCCGCCGCGCTGCTCCAGGCCGATTATGTGGTGCTGGCCGTCGACCGCGATGATTTTGCGCTCGGCCAGCAGATGCAGCGCGATCCGGTCGCCGCCTGCTACTACCAGGCGCTGTTCGATGGCCGGCTGGGCTTTGTTTCGCGTGCCAGCTTCGACGCACAGCCGGGCATCGCCTCCTGGACGATGGATGATAGCTGGGTCGATCCCGCGCTGCGTGCCTACGATCATCCTCGCGTGCGCGTCTTCGAGCGACTGGCAGCGCCTACGCCGCAGGCGCTGGATTTGATGCTAAACTGTGACGGGAAATAGAACCAAGAACAAAGGCTCTGAGGGTAAGATTTTGTAATCCAGGTGTGTGATTTGATGCGTATGGGCGTGATTGATCACCCCCTGATCTCAATGTCTTAGTTCATTCGTCGATTGATTTGTTAATCAATTGCTGTCATGCTTCTCTTGTCTGTTTACATTCAGGCTATCAAATCAACGCCTGAATCAAGTACAAGGAGATGCTTGTGACCGAGTCTGAAACGACAATGCCTGGCGCCGACGCGACGGTCACACTGCGCGAGGTGACCAAAGAAACGGTTCGCGAGATCCTTCGCTTGAAGGTCGCGCCTGAACAAGAGCAGTTTGTGGCTTCCAACGCCGTGTCGATCGCGCAGGCGTACTTCGATCGCGAGACCGCCTGGTTCCGTGGGATCTACGCCGACGAGGTGCCGGTAGGATTTGTGATGCTGAGCGACGATCCCGTCAAGCCCGAGTATTTTTTGTGGCGGTTTATGATTGATAAGCGCTACCAGGGCTACGGCTACGGACGGCGCGCGATCGAGCTGCTGATCGAGTATGTCAGAACACGGCCGGGCGCGAAAACGCTTCTGGTGAGCTGTGTTCCCGGCGACGGTAGCCCGTGTCCTTTCTACGAGAAGCTGGGCTTCGTGTACACTGGCGAGGAAGACGAGGGCGAATTGGTACTGCGCCTCGATCTCTAGCTGGCTGGCGCTGCGACTCGGTAATAATGTCTCCTGAAGGGAGCTGGAGTGGTCACGTTTACGCTGGATGCCGATCTGCGCCAGAAGGTGCCGTCGATGGTGTTGGGATTGGTGGAGGCCGAGCAGCTACAGGCTCAGCATCACGATCCTGGGCTGTGGACGATGCTTGAGGAGCTGTGCGAGCACCTGCGGTCTGAGTTCAAGGGCAAGGCCGCCGCCGATCGGGCGGAGATCTCCGCGACGCGCCGGGCCTACCGGGCGCTGGGCGACGATCCGACGCGCTACCGCGCCGCCAACGAGGCTTTGCTGCGACGAGTGCTGAGCCGGCGCGCGCTGCCGCAGATCAACACGGTTGTCGACATCAACAACTATGTGTCGCTGGCCAGCGGCTTTGCGATCGGCTGCTACGATGTCGCACAGATCGGCGGCACGGTGACGGCGCGGGCTGGGCGCGACGGTGAGCAGTATGCGCCCATCGGCAAGGCGGCCGTCGATGCGGCTCATCGTCTGGTACTGGCCGATGAGCAGGGCATTTTCGGCAGCCCCACCGCCGACTCACAGCGCAGCATGGTAACGCCCGCGACGCGCCATGCCTTGTTTGTGATCTTTGGCTTTGAAGCATCGCAGGCGGCGCTCGATCAGGCGGTAGAGCAGGTCGCGGAGCTGCTGCGTCGATTTTGTGCGGCCAGCATTCGGGATCGGCGAGTGCTGAGCGAGTAGATCGAGCCGTCAAGACTGAGCGACAGGACAGATATGACAGCTGAGCAGCGTGTCGGCATCACATATCAAAGCTCCGATCCGGCGTGTGAGCAGCGCCGGCCGATCGCGGAGCGCACGCTGCAACGCCGCGCGATGGGATCGATGTTGCTGGCGATGCTGGTCATGCTGCTGGGCCTGCCGCTGCATCTCGCCGGGCTGCGTGCTCACACCGATCATGGAGGCGCCATATGGCTCGTGGTCTGGCTGAGCGGGCTGCTTACGCTTTGGACGATATGGACTGCGCGCCACGTTTTCCACAGCGCCTGGCAGATGCTGCGCCGGCGAAGCTTTGGCTCAACGGAGCTGGTGACGCTCTGCGCGCTGGCCGCGTTTGGTGCGAGCTGCCCGGCAATGCTCGATCACCGCGCGCCGATGTACTTCGACGTGACCGCGATGGCGCTGGCCTGGGTTGTCGCCGGCGAGGCGCAGGCAGCGGCGATCCAGCGGCGCTTTGCCTCCAGCCTGGAGCAGCTGGCACCGCTCCATCTGCAACCTCAGCTGCCGTCATCGCCGGCGGTGCAGCGCAGCGAGCCGTTTGCGCGCTGGCTCGGCGTGGCGATCCTGGTGTTCGCGAGCGCGATATTCGGTGTGCAGATCATGCTCGGCGGCAGTGTGATTTTCAGCCTCATGGCTGGGCTGGCGGCTGTGGCGGCTGGCTGCCCGTGTACGCTGGGCATCGCCAGATCATCGGCGTGGCAGATCGGCGTCGAGCGCGCGGTTGCACTCGGCTGGCTGATTCCTTCCGGCGCAGCATTCAGCCGCATCGCGGCAGAGCCACAGTCGGCTGCGGAATATGCTGTGAAGCTGGGAGCGGCAGATCGCGCTGCACTGCCGGCACTCGCGCGCGCCGTCGAGCGGACAATCCGCTGGAATGTGCTCTGGGCGATCGGCTTGAATCTCCTGCTGCTACCGCTGTCGTTATCTAGTCCGTTACCTTCGCTGGTTCCCGCCGCGACGATGGTGATCGCGCGCCTGCTGATCTTTTGCACAACTCGGGTACAATCGCGCTGATGCGTTAAGCGGAAAGGAACGACTATGCATGTCTTTGGCCTGGATATCGGCGGCTCCGGCGTTAAGGGCGCTCCTGTTGATATTGAAACCGGCAATCTTCTGGCGGAGCGCTTCCGTATTCCCACGCCTCAGCCTGCTGCTCCGCACGCGCTGATCGCGACTGCGGCCGAGGTCGTCTCCCACTTCGGCTGGGAAGGGCCGGTCGGCTGCGGCTTTCCGGCCGTGCTCAAGGCGGGCGTCGTCAAAACGGCGGCCAATATTGCGCCCGAGTTTATCGGCTTCGATCTCGGCGCAGGGCTGCGCGAGGCGCTCGGCTGTCCGGTGACAGTTCTCAACGATGCCGACGCCGCCGGTCTGGCCGAGATGCGCTGGGGCGCCGGCCGTGGAGTCGACGGGCTGGTGCTGATGATCACGCTGGGTACTGGCATCGGCACGGCGCTCTTTGTCAAAGGCCAGCTGGTGCCGAATACCGAGCTGGGACACATCGAGATTCGCGGCAAAGATGCGGAGCTACGCGCCTCGGATCGCGTGCGCGAGCAGAAGGAGCTGAGCTGGAAGGAGTATGCCAAGCGCGTTGACGAGTATCTCGGCGCGATGGAGCGGCTCTTCTGGCCGGATCTGATCATCATCGGCGGCGGCGTGAGCAAATACGCCGATAAATTCATTCCCCGGCTCAGCGTCTCGGCTCCAGTTGTGCCGGCGCAAATGCAGAACAACGCCGGGATCGCGGGCGCGGCGCTGACAGCGGTGCCCGAAACGCCGGTGCCAGCCCAACCGCCGGTCGCCACCGAACAATAGCGGGCGGATTCTCGAATGATTGCATAACAAAAAGGACGGGTTCGACCCGTCCTTTTGTCTTTTGAGTGACCGGTAAGCTAGAAGGATTGCTCCGGCATCGGCGGCGCAACCGGCGCGCTGGTGCGTGGTGGAACGCGCAGCCACCAGAAAGAGAAGATGCCGATCGAAAGCAGGATCGCACCGATGATCGAGATAACAGTATCGGCGCGACCTTCGCCGATTTTGGTCATCAGCGCGCCGATCGAATAGCCGACGCCCGACGCGACACCCACGACGCTAGCCACGCGGCCAATCATCGCGCGCGGCGCCTCTTCTTGCATCACAGTGCGAATACAGGTGAAGAGCAGGCTATTGGTAGCGCCTTGCAGAAAAACCAGCGGGATCGCCATCATCAGCAGGACCGTCCAGGGATTCTCGGGCGAGGTCGGATCGAGGTCGAAGGCCAGTGTAGATGCCTCGATGCCAAGCGCCGCACCGATCCGCGGCACCAGGCCGACGAGAATCATGCAGACTCCGAAGCCGAACAAACCCATCGCCAGCAGCTTCCAGCGCGGGATATTCTGGCCCCAATATCCAAGCGCGAGCATACCGACTGTCACGCCGAGCGCCAGCGCACCTTCGAGCGCCGGGAAGCCGACCTCGGCAGTGCTGCCGAGCTTCTCGACGGCAAACGGCAGCGTGAGCGCTCCGAGCAGCATAAAGATCATCGGCACAACAAAGCTCAACAGCACAATTTTACGCAGCAGCGACGACTTGTTGACTGCGGTCAAACCCGCACGCATATCACGCCAGATACTGCTCGTCTCAGCGGTCTCAGCAACCGGAGCCTTCTTGACTTTCACACCCCAGATGAGCAGCGCCGAGAGCAGAAAGCTTGCCGCGTCCACGCCGAATGCCAGCGCAGGGCCAAGCTTAAGCAGCAGATAGGCGGCGACGGGATAGCTGAGCAGCTCGCCTAGTGTCTGGCTGGATTGATCGAGTGAGTTGGCCGTCAGCAGCGATTTCTCGTCGACAACCTCGGTAAAGATTGCGATGCGCGCCGGATTGAACAGCTCACGTAAGATCGCCGAGCAGAAGGTGATTGCATAGATCGCGCCCAGTTTGACCGACACCGGGTCCGGCAGCACGATCACCGCGACCAGGCTGCATAGCAGGACAAAGTTCACCAGATCCGTGCTGATCATGGTGCGCCGTCGGTCCCAGCGATCGACCAGGGCTCCGGCGAACAAGCCAAACAATAGCTGAGGCAAATTTGTTACAAAGAAGGAGAGCCCGAGATGACCGTATGAGCCCGTGAGCGTGTACACATAGATCGGAATAGCCACACGTGTAAAAAAGCTGCCAAAAGTCGTAACAGCCTGACCCATCCACAGCAGCCGAAAATTGCGATTTCGCAAGATCTGGCGATAGGTAACAGGTTGATTTGCTTCCGGCGGTGGAGGAGGGGCTGTATCTTGAACCAGGGATTCCTTGAGCATTTCAGCGGAAAACCCAATAGGGGTTGGCGCTGGAGTTGGCGCTTCGATCTGGGATTGATTTGACAAGGTGGCTCTCCCTCGGAACGTACAAAATACGACTATTCTGGCTTGCCCGATCGATCGCAGCTGTGCCATGCAGCGTCATCCATTGAAGAGCTGGCAGCAGGAATGACGGCGTAGTTGCTCTGCTCTCTCATAGGCTGATGTTACCAGATCAAGTCTTGCTCAGGCAGGGGGGAACTACACCTGAGATGAGGCATTTGATCGATCGCTGGTAGCGTGTACGAACAGGTCAGCATATGACCAAAACCTGTAGAACATGAGTATTGCGCCAGGTGCCTTGTGATGGCAGCCCGGCTGGACGGCGAACAAGCTGTGCTGGAGGGTGGGACTTTGGTATAGAGAACGTGAGTCGCTCTCTACCTTGAAAGTCGAGATATTATATATTGTAGCCTGATTATTTGTTCACGGTGATGTGTAATATTCACGCATAATACCATAGTGATGCGTTTCGTCAAGATGCTTGGTCACTACTTTTTGACTATTGTGGCAATGGTTTATAGTCCTTTGATTTTTAACCGGATCACCTGCTCCGGTTGGCTTTCAGCGCGGCTTAAGCCTGTGCGATGATCAGGCGCATATCAAAAGCTTTGCCCACCATGCGCACGCCCATGTCGGCCAGCATCGAGGCCAGCCGGCTGGTCTCAGGCTCCAACGCAACCCGGAACGCCGTCGTCGCCAGGTCGGTAAAGGCGGTTCGTGCGGCGAAGCAAAAGAGCGCGCGCAGATGCTTGACGTTAGCCCGCTCGCTCAAGCCGACAAACATAGGCCGGACGCGGTTCGGATCGTTTTGCGCGGCTGCACGAGCGACATAATGCATACAGGCGATCGGGCCGTGCTCGTCGGCGACGGTGCAGAATTGCGCATCACCATAGGTCAGCAGCGAGGGCAGCCGCCGATCCCAGCAGGGCGCGGGCTCATTCCGCGCCGCCGCATACCAGCCGATCACATCCTCAACCAGGCCGCGCTCCATGTGTAGCTGCGGCGGCATGTCAAGCTCGCTCAGCCTGAGCTGCTCGCCGGTCGCCTCGAAGTTAAGATAGGTCCGCTGGTGCTGAAAGCCAACGCGCCCGTAGAGCCGGATCGCATCGTCGCGCTTCTCCCACACATCCAGCTCGATGTCGCGCACGCCGGCCTTAGCGGCCTCGCGGGTAGCCGTGGTCAGCAGGCCAGTGCCCAGTCCTTTGCTACGATAGGCCGGCGAGATGCCGAAATCGTAGAGCCAGCCGTGAGCTCGTCGCCGGCCCAGCAGCGCCAGGCCGATCGGCTTGCGGCCATCGTAGACGACCAGGCTTTGCTGAAGATCGACGCTTTGAATGCGAAAAATATCCGCCAGCTTGGCCGGATTCGAGGTCCAGCCGCCGCCATAGGCGATCGTTTGCAGCTCGGCAAGCGCAGGAATAGGGAGATGCAGCGCACTTTGATAGATGATCCGCATAGCTGCTCCTTTGTCTTGTGTCTTGACCAGAAGTATCTGCTGTCGATCCTATCAAAACCGAGGCCAGGAGGCTGCCCCTAGACCAGCCAGCGCGCCGCCGCCAGCGGCAGATTTTTGAGCGGCCCTTGCTGCGTGGTGCAGTGCGGCAGCGATCCGAGAAAGAGCTTGCCGTAGCGCTTGGTCAGCAGCCGCCGGTCGAGCACCGCCACCACGCCGCGATCTTCTTTGGATCGGATCAGCCGCCCAAAGCCCTGCTTGAACTTCAGGATCGACTGCGGCACCGCGTAGCTGGTAAACGCGTCGTCGAACAGCTCCGAGCGCGCCGCAAAGACCGGATCGCTGGGCACAGCGAAGGGCAGCTTGGTGATCACCAGCACGCTCAGCGCGTCGCCCACGATGTCCACGCCTTCCCAGAACGAGCTGGTGCCGAGCAGCACGGCCCGTGGATGTTCTTTGAAGCGCTGAAGCAGCGAGCGCCGCGAGCCGTCGAGACCCTGGCCCAGCACCACGATCTCCTGATCTTCCAGCGGCTCCTGGATCGCGCGGTAGGTCTGGCGCAGTGCGGTGTTGGAGGTGAAAAGCGCCAGCATGCGACCGCCCGTCGCCGTCGCCAGGTCGATCAGCGCGTCTTCGAGCGCCCGCTGGTACGTGCGCTCGCTCGGCTCCGGCATGTCGTTTGGCAGGTAGAGCAGCGTCGAGCGCTCGTAGTCGAACGGCGAGTCAAGCTGGATCTCGTCCACCGGCGCGGCGTCCAGGCCCAGACGCTGCTTGACGTAATCGAATGAGCTGTCGATCGATAGCGTCGCAGAGGCCAGCACCACGGTTTCTTTGGCGGCAAACAGCTTCGACTCGAGCAGCGGGCCGACATGCAGCGGCGCGTCGTGCAGGCGCAAGATTTCGCGCTGCCGGTCAAACGCTAGCCACTGAATGCCCTCGTCGTCGCCGTAGATCACGCGCGCTCCGGCGATTGCGGTATCGATCGCCCAGTTAGCCATCATGCCCAGCCGCAGCAGCAGCTCGTCGTACTCATTCAGCCCCGCGCCCTCCAGCGTGCGGATGTGCCCTTCGAGCGTCGCCAGCCCCTTGCCGATGTCGGCCAGCGGCAGCATCACATTTTCCCAGGCCTGCTGCGTCGTCGCCCACAGCGGCGATTTGCGCGTCTGTGCCGTCAAGCGCAGCCGTTGCTCGTAGCCGTTCTCCTTCGACAAGCGCTCGATGCAGTGGCGCAATTGCCGCCATAGCTCGTAGGTCGCCTGGCGCGCCCGATCGACCTGCGGGCGAATCGCGGCAGCAAAGCCCTCAGCACGATCCAGATCCTGAGGTGTGGCCGCCGAATTCTTGAAGTAGTTGGGCAGCTCAGACAGAATGCCGCTCAGCAGCCGCACGCCGCCGGATTGCCACAGCTCGTCAAAGAAATGCAGTAGCGTCGCCTGATCCAGCGACCAGCCCAGCTGATCGGTGGCGACATCTTCGAGATGATGGGCCTCGTCGATGATTACATGATCGTAGCGCGGCAGCACCTGATTGTCGGCACGCACATCGCTCAGCAGCAGCGCGTGGTTGACGACGATCAGATGCGCGGCCTCGGCGGAGCGGCGGGCGTTGAAGAAGAAGCAGCGCTCGAACTCGGGGCAGCGCGGCCCGGTGCAGGTATCGACCGTGACGTTCACATCCGACCAGACGCGCGCCTCGCCCTCGTCCAGCGCCAGCTCAGCCCGATCGCCGGTCTGGGTATCTTTGACCCACAGCCCGATCTTGATCAGCGCCTTAGCCTGCGCGGGCGTCGGCTCCTGACGGCGCAGCTTGCCGTAGCGATGGAGGCAAAGATAGTTGCCGCGACCCTTGAGCAGCGCTGCCGTGAAAGGCTCGACATCCACGCCGGTCGAGCGAATCACGCTGGTATCGATCACGTGTTGCAGCGCCGGAATATCTTTGAAAAAGAGCTGATCTTGCAGGTTGATCGTGTTCGTCGAGACCACAACGCGCTGGCCGCGCTCGGCGGCGAAACGCGCGGCCGGAACCAGGTAGGCCATCGATTTGCCGGTGCCGGTCGGTGCCTCCACGACCAGCGTACTGCCCTCGTTGAACGCCGTCGCCACTGACAGCGTCATGTCGAGCTGCTCCTTGCGCTGCTCGTAGCCAGGAAACGCTTGATTGAGCGGACCGTCGGGCGCGAAAAAAGTTTTGACCTGCTCCAGATCCAGCGTCGTCGAGCGATTGGTTGGCTCCAGCGGCTTCACGCCACGCCAGGCCACGCCCAGGCTCTGCGGATCGTTGGACGAGCCGGAGAGGGGGCGATTGAGCGCGGTAAATGCCCGCTCACGGGCGATCGTCTCGAAAAGAACGCGCGGCGACCAGTCGGTCATTTTGCTGAGGCTGACGATCTCGTTGAGCGTGGTGTCGTCGAGGCGGCCGATACGCTGAAGCAGACTGACGAAAAGCTGGCGCGACACATCCGCGTCGGCGAGGGCGCGATGGGCGTCGGGATGTGGAATGTTGAGCGACGCCGCCAGCGCGCCGAGATTGTAGCTCGGCTGTCCCGGCATCAGCAATGTAGCCAGCTCGAAGGTGTCGTAGCTGGGCTGGGCCAGCTTCAGGCCCTGCGCGCCGAGCATTCGCACATCAAAGCCCACTGAGTGCCCGATGATCGGATAGCTTTTGACGAAGCGCACAAAGTCGGGCGCAACCTGCGGAAACGGCAGCGCGGTTTCGAGATCCTCGGCGTTAATGCCGGTCAGCTGCGCAATCTTGATCGGCAAGCTGTGACGAGGCCGGACGAGCCGCTGAAAGGTTTCCAGCACCTCCGTTTCCCGAAATTTGACCGCAGCAACCTCGATGATCTCGTCGGTTCCTGCTTCCAAGCCCGTGGTTTCCACATCGATAGCTACAAAAATAGTGTTCACATGGGTCTCTTTCTATGCTCAACGGAGGATTCGAACCGTAAGCTGCGTGGTTAGGCGCGGTAGATCGTTACTCGGACGGCTTACAAATTGAACAGATGCTGGTGAACGAGCCGTCAGGTCGCCCGTGCCGGCGAACCCAGGCGCGGAGACTGGCTACGTCGGTCGCGCAGATCTTGATGTAGTCACGCTCGGTGAAACCGCCCGGCCGCGCCATCTTGTTATAGTCACCGATTTTAGAACAACGCGCCGTGTGCAAAACCATGTAGCTCGCCGGCTTGCCACGCGGCGTGTTGATGACGTAGCCGTCTGGATGTTGTTTTAGCCACGCCTGATAGCTGGCATCGTCCTTCGCAAATTCTTGCACCGTGCTTCCTGGCATCATCGCCTCCATTGTATAGAACACTAAAGCGTAGCAGTCCAGCTGCGGTATTCGCGAAGTACCTGTCATTATACCGAAGTCGCTCAACCGGCGTTATTACAACGAATTTGTCGGATTTTGCAAAATATGACAATTGAGGTATTGACTTTTGATATTTAAGATGTAATATTGTGACAGTTGATTGAAGAAGAATGACAGCAAGCCTCGCGAAAGGCGCGAAACGAAGGAGAATCGATATGGCGTACCCAATTTTGACGCGCTGCCCAATCTGTAGCGGTGAGCTGATCGCCACACGGCTGGACTGCACCAACTGTCACGGCGGAGTCGAGGGCGAGTTTGAGCTAGGTCTGCTCAAAAGCCTGACCGGCGAGCAGCTCCAGCTGATCTCCCTGCTGGTCAAAAATCGCGGCAACATGAACCGCGTCGCCAGCGACCTCGGCGTACACTACAACACCGTACGCAACCGCATGGATGAGCTGGCAGCGGCAATGGGCTTCCAGGAGGCGGCAGCAGCACCGGCGGCTGAGCGGCCAAACCTCAGCCTGCTTGAGCAGCTGGGTCGCGGCGAAGTTAGCCCGGAAGAAGTGCTGCAACGGCTCAAGGACGCCCGTAACCAATTGTCTGGCCAGGAGTAGCGCGGGGCACCGCTCGCACGGAGCTGGCATATGACGATTGGAACACCACACAGCAGCCTGCCCGCACAGACGAGCCCGCGATCACGCACCCTGCGGCTGCGCATCGTGGATGTTACCAACGGGCAGATCAAAGTTTTGCTAATGCTGCCGGTCGGTCTGGTGAGCGTGGCGCAGCGGCTAGGCGCGCAGCTGTTGCCGCCCGACAGCTCGATCGAGGCGCTGACCGCGCAGGCCGAGCAGCACGGCATAGCCCGGCTTGAGTGGGTCGATCCCGCTCATGAGGAACGGTTGGAGCTCACAATTGAGTAATCAGGAGGATACGATAATGGCAACCTTTCAGCTAGAAGTTCAGCCCGATATGTTGTTGCGAGTCTATGGCTGCGGCGGCGATGTGAAGGTCACCGGCCACGATCGCACCACGATCGAGGTCAACGGCGACGACGACGGCGAGGAAGCGTTGGAGCGCTACCTGCGCCAGGATGGCAACACAATCACGATCAATGGCTACCCGTCCGATCTGAACATCGCTCTGCCGCATCGGGCCTCGGTCGAGCTGAACGGCATCGGCGGCGATGTCGAGGTTCGCGCGGTTGGCGATCTGGGTGCGCAGGCCATGGCCAAGCTGGCGGCGCACGGCATCGGCGGCGATGTGCGGGTGTCGGATGTCGCACAGATCGATCTGGAGTCGATCGGCGGCGATGCCACGATCGAGCACAAGAGCGATGCAGCCGATGCCAACCAGCGCGTCGTCGTCGGCCGTGTCGGCGGCGACTTCACGATCCAGCGCGCGGCGCAGCTCAGCCTGCACGTTGCCGGCGGCGATGCCAATCTCGGCGAGGTCGAGCGGCTGGAGTCGCTGGGCCACATCGGCGGCGATCTCCATCTGACGCTTACCGGCGGCCTGGAAGGCAATATTCGCACGATCGTCGGCGGCGATGCGAAGATCGACCTGTCGGAAGCGCCGAATCTTACTCTGGTGGCGACGGTCGGCGGCGATTTCAAAGGCTCCGGCGAGGAGTGGAATCTGCGTCGCGGCGCCGGCCGGCATAGCCTGGTCTTCGGCGAAGGCGGTCCTCCGCTGCAACTGATGATCGGCGGCGACCTGCGGCTGCATAGCAAATCGGCGCCGCAGCAGACGACCGGCTTTGCCGGACATCACGGCGAAGGCACGGACGACTGGCATGATTTCCGTGGCACCATGGAAGGCTTCGGCGAGGATATGCGCGGATTTGGCCGCGAGCTGGAAGAGATCGGCCGCAATCTTGCCCATGAGCTGAGCAGCCTCGGCCGTGATATTGCGCGCGAGGTGCGGATCGCCGGCCGTGAGACCATGCGCGACGCAGCGCGTAACCGAGTGGGCCGCATGGGTGGCTTCGGGCGCGGGCAGGGGCAGCACGGCGATTTCGGCTTCGATTCCGAGCAGGTCGAGCGACTCAAGCGCGAGGCGCGCGCGGCGGCAGCTAGCGGAATCGCCCGTGCGCAAGAGGCGGTTGAGCAGGCGCTCCAGCAGTGGCAGCAGGGCAAAGGCCCCGGTGGCCGTCCGGTGCCGCCGGCGCGCGGTCCAGTGCCGCCGCGTCCTCCGCAGCCGCCGTTCACCGGACAGACGGTGCGCATCGATCGCGAAGCGCAGGAGCCGGAGCCGCAGGCACCCGAGGCCAGCGCCAGCCAGCCCGCGAATCGTGATGCCGAGCGCCTGGCGATCTTGCGGATGGTCCATGAAGGTCGTCTCGCGCCCGACGAGGCCGAGATGTTGCTGCGGGGCCTCGACAGCCGCTCCTGATACCCGCGCGAGCTAAACATCGCGCCTAACGCAAGGGCATACCATTTTTGGTATGCCCTTATTGATCTTTCACATGCTGGAAATGTCGGCCCGT
>DASWTW010000027.1:0-5637 GCA_036401895.1 Herpetosiphonaceae bacterium
CTCAGCCGGGACCACCTAGCAATCCGCCGGGCAATCCCACTGTGCAGCCAGGACCACCCAGCAACCCACCGGGCAATCCTACCGTTCAGCCTGGGCCACCCAGCAATCCTACATCCCAGCCTGGACCGCCCAGCAACCCACCGGGTAACCCAACTGTGCAACCTGGACCACCACGCGATCCGCCTGGTGGTCCTACCGCGCAGCCGGGACCGCCCAACGATCCGCCTGGGCAATCAAAAACGCCCAAGCCGACTGATCCGCCAAAGAAGGAAGAAGAACCTCCCAAACAAGATGACCCGCCCAAAGAGCAGAAATAATGGCAGCAAAACACCGCACGATTCAGATCGTGCGGTGTTCGTTTCTAACGGTGCAGCTAGCGCCTGCGCCGTGCGGCAGTGATTAGCGCGGTACCAGCAGCGCCAACGGCCAGCCCTGCCAGTCCCGACCAGAGCCGCGACGGCCGGAGATCACGCAGGACGACGCCAGCGGTGTTGTAGCCCGAAGCGGCAAATACGCCGCCGCCGGGATGCGTGGATGCTCCCGTGAGATAGAGACCGCCGATCTGCGGCACCTTGTACGCAGATAGCTCAGGCAGCGGCCGGAAACAAAACATCTGATCGAACGACATCTCGACATGCATCACGTTGCCGCGCAGCAGCCCAAGCTTGCGCTCCAGATCAAGCGGCGTTTGGATGTAGCGATTTGTGATCGCGCCGCGCATGTTGGGCGCATAGCGATACATCACCTCAAGCAGCTTATCGGCCTCGCGCTCGGCGATGCTGTCCCAATCCTCGCCGCTGCTCAGCTCGTAGGGATGATACTGTGCCCACAGAAACAGCGTATGCCTGCCGGGCGGTGCCACATCCGGGTCGATCGCGGAGAACGTCATAGCGATCACGGCCGGCTCCTGGGCTGGAACGCCACGCCGAAAATCCTCATAGGCGCGGTTGAGATAGTCCAGCGACGGGCAGAGCAGCTGAAGACCATGATGGCTTGGGTGCGGCTGTCCACCCGAGGGCGCGGCCAGATAGTCGGGCAGCGCGTCGGCGGCACAGCGGATGGTCATGCCAAAGCCGTTGCCCACGCGAATACGCCCGACACGCGCCGCCAGATCGCCGGGCAGCTGATCGACGCCGACGAGCTTGAGCAATGTGGTTTGCACATGCGCGTTCGAGACCACGCTGCGCGCCACGAAGAACTCGCCGGATTGCAGCCGCACGCCGCGCACTTTGCCGCCCTCGATCACAATCCGATCGACCTCGGCATCCAGCCGGATCTCGCCGCCGTGATGCTCGAAGCAGCGCTGCATGGCCTGAGTGAGCATGCCCGAGCCGCCGCGTGGATGCTTGGCGCCGCTACGATGCAACATCGCGTGCCAGCCCGCAAAATCGGCGGTGCCGATCTCGTCCGGCGGCGGTCCCGACTGCGCGGCCAGCCAGGCCAGCGCCGTGCGCATCGCGTCGCTCTCGAACCACTCGGTGATTAGCTGGCCGTAGGAGGTAAAGATCTTGCGCAGCGTGTCGAGCGAGCCGCCGGTGCTGCCGTCCTCGGCGCGGCTGAACTGGCCGGTCATCATGGTTGAGACCAGATTACCTGGCGTCGGCGGCTTGAGAAACACCTTGAACACGCCCTCGTTGATCGCGCCCCAGAACTCAACAAAGCGCCGGTAGGCCTCGGCATCACGCGGCGAAATCTTCTCGATCGAGGCGCAGGTCTTGTCGAGATCGCGCCAGAACTCGATCGCGCCCGAGCCGTCCGGCAGCGGAAAAAAGGCGAACGGGTCCATATCGATATATTCGAGGCCGAAGCGCTCCAGCTCAAGGTCGCGTACGACCGGCGTCAGGTGGATCATGATGTGCGCCGACGAGCCGACATCCATGCGGTAGCCGCCGAACATTGTCTCGGTACAGACCGCGCCGCCGACGATCGGACGACGCTCCAACACCAGCACGCGCAGACCGGCCTTCTGAAGATAGCAGGCGCAGGTCAAGCCGTTATGTCCACCGCCCACAACGATCACATCGTACATGCATAGCTCCCAGCATCAAATCTTGCTGCTTTGATTGTAGTCTAAAAGCAACAGAGCGGGGAATGATCCCGCTCTGCGTACTGACACAAGATACTGTTGTTTGAAACTATTCCCAGGGAGCCGAGCTGTAGCGCCAGCGCCAGTAGTGCTGCCCAACGTTGCCCATCTCGACACGATACTGCGCCGCGTTGGCGGGCGTGTAGGTCAGCACGCGGCGCTCATAGACCTGGATCAGCACGTCTTTGACCTGGCCGCCGACTTTGACGCGCGCCCAGTAGGGCTCGGCGATCGGGTAGCCCAGCGCAAAAACCCAATCGACCGGCAGCGTTCTGAAGTAGTCGGTGAAGACATTGGGGATGTTGTGGCCCAGCTCATTGTTGTAGGCCGCGTTGCGCACTCCATAACGCCCAAGGTTTTGATCAGCGCCGATCGAGCCGTCACGATTGATCGTCTGGACAACCGTCGCGCCGACCGCTGCGGGCTCACGCCGATCGCCGTTGAGCGAGGCGCGCTGCGCAAACGAGGCATAGGTTGGGCTGTTCGAATCATCGGGATCGCCGGCGACCGGCACCGTGGCCGGGGCGCGCTGCACAAATGCGCTGTTGCCGACCTGCGCATTACCGCTGATCAATTCCTTAGTCAGCAGGCCGTTGGTCACAAACCAGAGCTGGTTACGATCGCGGCCGGGATTGGTGATCTCCATGCGGCTCTTGTCCCAGTACTGCACCAGCCGCTTGCCGTTGGGCGCTTCGGCGTAGCGCTCCCAGCCGGTGGCGTAGGTTTTCGGCCCCCAGGTCCAGGAGCGTGAGGCACGGCCCTGCGCCACGGGCAGATCGGTGCGATTCCACAGGCTGCCGAACGCGCCGTCCGCATCCGCCCCGGTTGGCGACCACTCGGTGGCAGGATCGCTCTGTGGAAACGTCATGCGTACCGTAGCCACGCCGCCAGGGCCGATCGCGAAGTTCGCGCCGATGTCCGCGCCGCTGAGCGGATCGCGCATGGCCAGCGAGTAGTTGCCGGGCGGCAGATCGACCACGCCGAAGATGCCGTTGGCATCGGTGTTGGTGTGGCTTTCAGGCTGTCCGTTGCCGCTGATCCGTACCGCAAGATTTTCGCCGGCTGCGCCGTTGACCAGCACCTGGCCCAGCAGATGACCGGTTGAGGGCTGCGCCTTCCAGCTAAAGACCGGAGCTGACGCACCATCGCCCCAGGCCTCGGCGCGCAATCGATCGAGAAAATTATTGCGATCGCCGCTGACCGGAATCGCGTACGAGTAGAGCACCGTGCCGATGCCGGCGCTGGCACCGCGGCGGATCTGCGCGAGATTTTGATCGGCGTTGTTCAGCCAGACGCCGACGCCGACTGCCGCCGCTCGTCGCCCGTGGTTGTTGCGAATAAAATTGACCCAGCCGTCGTACCAGCCCTGCTGCTGGCCACCGTCCTCTTTATCGTAGACCATCGGCACCACGAAATCGACGTAGCCTGCGTTGAGCCAGCCGTTCCAGTCCTGGAGCGTGCGCTTGAAGGGCGAGCTTTCGGCGAAGTTGCCATTGGGCGGCCCGCCACCCCAGGCGATCGCGGCGACCGAGAGCGTGGCGCGCGGCTTGACGGCGTTGAGGTTGAGATAGATCCGCTTGACCAGCTTGGTGACTTGATCGTGCCGCCACTGCATCCACTGCGCATCTTCGGGCGCGGGCTTGTCGCTGCGGCCCGTCGCGGCCTGGAAGCGCGCCAGGCTGACCGAATTGTAGCCGTAGCGCGGGCTGGCATAGCGAATATAATCCAGGTGCAGGCCGTCGATGTTGTAGCGCTGCGCCAGATGCATCAAGGCGCTGACGGTGTAGTCGGCGACAGCGGGATGGCCCGGATCGAGGAAATAGCCGCAATCGTTCGGCGCGGCGCACTCTCCGGCGCGTCCATCCACGTCGCGGGTGAACCAGTTGTCCCAGCCTGATTTGTCGGGGCCGTGCTGGTACCAGACGTGCGAGCGATTGGGCTGGCTGTAGCCGTCTTTCCAGGCCGGCAGCGCGACGGCCCAGGCATGGACCTGGATGTTGCGGGCGTGCGCCTGAGCGATCACATCGGCCAGCGGATCGTAGCCGCCCTGCACATCTGAGGCGATCGGCTCGACGCTGTCGCGGTAGTAGCTGTCGGCGCGGCGGCGCACCTGCACAAACAGCGCGTTCGCACCGGCGCGCTGGGCATCGGCGATCAGGCGGCGAGTCTGCTCCGGGGTTTTAATACCTTCATGAAACGCATCGACCCAAAAGCCGCGCAGCTGGGGCGCGGCGGCCTGAGACGAGCGTGCAGGCAGCAGCAAGCTGGCAAGAAGCACAAGCAAGACCAGGATTCGAGGCACGTGGATCTCCTTCGGTAGCCAAACAGAACGTTGCGGCAATCGTGCGGAAGCTTCGGGTTTGAATTGTAAGAAAAGCGGGAGATTGCACTACGGCGCATTGTACTGAAGCCGCCGCGACAAGTGGATGCGAATTATATGACAATCCCGTTACGGAGTGGCACAATAGATCTGAAGGCTGCCAACAGGTAATCGGTAGGAATTGTGCTATCATAAAACTGCATTGAGGGGACAGGAGCACAGAATGACTCAAATTCTTCTAATCCGCCACGCGGTCAACGATGTTATGAAAGCGAAGAAGCTGGCGGGTTGGATGCCAGATGTGCATATCAACGAAGAAGGCCGTCAACAGGCGCAGGCCGTCGCGGAGCGGCTGCGCGACATGCCGATCACCGCGATCTACTCATCGCCGCTGGATCGAACGCGCGAGACCGCCGAGCCGCTGGCCCAGGCGCTGGGGCTTGAGGTTCAGATCCGCGAAGATATTGGCGAGGTGCAGTACGGCGATTGGACCGGCAAGTCGCTTGAGGAGCTGTCGAAGCTCGACGTGTGGAAGGTGGTGCAGCTGTATCCCAGCGGTATGCGCTTCCCCGGCGGCGAGACAATCCGCGAGATGCAGGCGCGCATCGTCAACCAGCTTGAGTCGATCGCCGCCGATCATCCGCGCGAGATCGTGGCGGTCTTCTCGCACGCCGACGTGATCAAAGCGGCACTTGCCCATTACCTGGGAGTTCATTTAGACTTATTCCAGCGCATCGTGGTCAACCCGACATCGGTGAGCGTGCTGCGGCTAACACCGTACGGGCCACAGGTGCTGCGGATCAACGACGACGGGCCGCTGAAACTAGAGCCGGAGAAAGAAGAAGCCGCCAAAGAAGAAGTCGGGGGAGTTGCCGTCGAAAAGGAACCGGAACAGCCAGAGCAATCAGAGCACTAGATGCACTAGATGAATGGCGAGTAGCGAATGTCTGTGAGGGAACGATCCCGGCATTCGACATTCTTCATTCGAGGATATATGCCAGAATTTCGCTATGATTTTGATCCCGTCGATCGCATCACAACCGGAGCGATCGGACAGCCCGGCCACCGCACCTTTTACTTGCAGGCGCGCCGTGGCAGCGAGCTCATCTCGTTGGTGGTAGAGAAGGAGCAGGTCAGCGCGCTTGCCGAAGCCGTCGAGCAGCTGCTGGAAAACCTGACGGAGCGCAACCCGCTGCTCAGCACATCGGAAGATTTGCTCACCTTCCACAAC
>DASWTW010000028.1:0-18475 GCA_036401895.1 Herpetosiphonaceae bacterium
TACACCTGCATATTGGCGATCGGCCGTCCGATCGTGGGCTTGCCGCCATCCGCCTCACAGTACGCGACCGTGGCGCAAACGGTGTTTTCCGTTAAACCATAGGCATTGACGAAGCGCCGCCCGGGCGCCAGACGCGCCACAATCTCCTCGGTGCAGGCTTCTCCGCCGACGTTGACGGTTTGCAAGTGCGGCAGATCTTCGGTCGGCATTGAGGCCGCAGCCGACGGCGGCAGCAGGCTGATCGTGATCGCCTGGTCGCGTAGCAGCGACGCCAGCTCGCTGCCCAGCACGATGCGCGGCGGCGCGACAACCAGCGTCGCGCCTGCGACCAGCGCCATGCAGATCTCATCGATCGAGCCGTCGAAGCTGATCGACGAGTATTGCAGCACCCGGCTTTCGGCGTGACAGCGATTGACCTGAATCTCCGACTGCGTCAGGTTGCACAGGCCCTGATGCTGCACCAGCACGCCTTTGGGCCGGCCGGTCGAGCCCGAGGTATAGATCATATACACCAGATTTTGCGCGCTGACACCGCTGACACAGTTGTCGGTGGACTCCTGCGCGATCAGCGGCCAGTCTGTGTCGAGGCAGACCACCTGCGCGCCTGTCACCGGCAGGCTATCGTCCAGATGCTGTTGGGTCAGCAGCACCGGCACCTGAGCATCTTCCAGCATATAGGCCAGGCGCTCACGCGGATAGTGTGGATCGAGCGGAACATACGCGCCGCCCGCCTTGAACACGCCCAAAATCCCGACAATCAGCTCCAGCGAGCGCTCCATGCAGATGCCGACCAGCGATTCCGGCCCGACATGCAGCCGTCGCAAATGATGCGCCAGCTGATTGGCGCGGTGGTTCAGCTCGGCGTAGGTCAGGCAGGAGCCTTCGAAACACAGCGCGGAAGCATCGGGCCGCCGCACGACCTGGGCCTCGAACAGCTCATGAATGCAGGCGCGATCGGGGTAAGGCTGCTGAGTCGCGTTCCAATCGATCAGAATCTGCTGCTGCTCGGCGGCGGTCAGCAAAGGCAGCTCGGCAATGCACGTCTCCGGCTGCGCGACGATCGCGGCCAGCAATACCTGAAGATGATCGCTCAGACGGCGAATCGTCGCTGCCTTGAACAGTTCCTGGTTATAGCACAGCCCGGCGTGTAGCCGCTCCTGCCGCTGAGTGATCAGCAGCGCCAGATCCGGCTGGCTCGACGATACGTCAAGGCTCAACGCCGCCCGGCACGTCTCTGCTGACGGCGGGATCGCACCGGCGTCGGCGGCTGATTGCGGCGCGGATTGAAACGCGAAAAGCACCTGCACCGGCGGCGAATCGGAAGCATGGCGCGGCTGTGCTGAAACGTCGAGCAGCGTTGCATGGACCTCCTTCAGAAACGACGCAAAGGTCGGCATACCAGACAGCGCCGTCCGCAGCACGAGCAGATCGGAGTGTGACTCGTGCCGCTCAGGCTCGATCAGCGTCCCAACCGCCAGCTCGGGTTGTCCTGTGTAGCGGAAGAGCAATACCTGGAACGCCGCCAGCAGCGCTGTAGCCGCCGTCGTGCTGTGGGCCGCGCCGAGAGCAGCCAGCGCCGCCAGATCCGTGTCGATCGTGAAGCTGTGCAGCGCGCCGTGATAGGTTTGCGCCGCCGGGCGCGGATAGTCGATCGGCAGGTTGAGCACGGGCAGATCGTCGGGCGGCTGGGAGGCGGGCGGCTGCGCGATCGGTTGTGTGTGATTGGTCGGATCAGTGGCTAACAATCTGTTCTCCTCCCGCCTACGCTGGCGCTGCCTGCGAACGCCGGCCGGCTCCTGAAACGGAGCGCCCGCCTGCTCTTTGTAGTCGATCGCCGCTGAAACAGCCAGTCACGCCTATACCTAATCAGGCAGGTACAGGCGTACCGCTGGCTCGTCCGAACGTCCGTCGTAGCTTGCCTCAGTACGACTCGTACGCGACGATCGGCTCGGTGTAGACGCGCTTTCGTCGTCGAGCCAGCATTTCGGTGAGCTGCCGGGTTTTTTCCGCGCCGGACAGATCCGACTGAAGCAGCGAGAGCGGAACGTTGATATTGAGGACACGGCCGCAGCTCACAATATGGCGCGTAATGCCGCTCGGCAGCAGCGCTTTCATATTCGAGGCCAGCGTGATCACATCGGCCTTGCCGAGCGTCGCAAACGCAATGCAGGCATCGGCGTCGGCGCTCGTGGTGAGCAGATCGCGCATCACGGCCAGTACATCGGCCTGCGGCATGGCCTCGCGCACCACCGGCCCGCGCTGCGCATCGATCAAATGCCGCATGGCCTCAACCCGATCCGCCAGTCCCATGCCGCTGAGCAGCGCAAACGCCTGTCCATCACGACACAGCACCGCCGCTGCCGCCTGGCCGCCGCCCACCATCGCAAGCGCCTGCTCGGCCGTCGTGGCCTGAAGCGCGCAGCAGCTCCAGCCGGCCGCTGTCGCCAGCAGACCCGGCGCCTGAAACCGCGCCAGATGCAGCCAGGTATCCAGCGTGACCGCGGCGGGATCGGCGTAGTCGACGATCTGTGCCGCCACATGCCGGCAGCCAAGCCCTGCCAGCGCCGCGATCCGATTCGCACCGTCGAGATGCACCAGCGGCCCGTAGCGGTTATGCGCCAGAATCACAGGATGGCGCTGCATCCCATCCTGCGCGATCCGCGTGCCCAGCGGCGCTGCCCGCGACGGATCGTGCACCTCATGCAGCAAAACGCTCTGGATGTCGACGATCTGTAACGTCGAGGGCGCGTCAACCTGTATCGGCGAGCTAGCGTCCAGCAGCCGGTGATCGCCTGAAGCCGTGGAGGCAAGCGCCGGCGGCAGCATCGGGCGCTGCTCCGTGTTCAAGACCGCACCGAACCGTAAGCTCATCGATAACCTCCTGGATTGAGCGCAGCGCGCACACCTTCCGCGCACCTGTAGCCGGTTGGTCTAGCTTGATCTATATCCCCGCCTCCTGTCCAGGCACCGGCATACTCGTTTAACCAGGTATCTTGATCCCGCTTGAGCGACACAATCCCCAGCTCAGTATCCGAATACTTAGCGAAAAGTATTAACAGGTCTAGCTCGGGCTGCGTGTCTATGTTCTACTAGTAATCGTTCCTGGCGCGCAATCTAGCGACGACGACCGGTATTTGTGCTGTGCTGAACATAAATACCGCAGCAGTCTTTGATCGAAAGGACAATACCTTGGAAAAACAGCTTGAGGTGTTGGAATACGTAACAGCGGAGCGAGAAACTCCCGTCGTCGGCTCGTACACAGAGCGAGAAACTCCCGTCGTCAGCTCGTACAATGAGTGGGACCCGCTGGAAGAGGTGATCGTGGGCGTGATCGACGGCGCGACCGTACCCTCCTGGCATGTGACGCTTCAAGCGACGATGCCGCACGATCAATGGCCGTTCTTCCGCGCCCAGGGCGGTCGCACGTTTCCCGCCGAGCAGATCGCGGCGGCCAGGCAGGAGCTGGACGAGTTTGTGCATATCCTGGAGGCCGAGGGCGTCACAGTGCGACGGCCGGATATTGTCGACTACGCGCGGCCGTTTGCCACCCCGGACTGGCAAAGCGCCGGCGGCCTGTACGGCGCGATGCCTCGCGACTGCATGATCGTGATCGGCGAGGAGATCATCGAGGCACCGATGTCGTGGCGCTCGCGCTACTTCGAGATCAACGCCTACCGCTCGCTGATCAAAGAATATTTCCGCCAGGGCGCAAAATGGACCGCCGCGCCCAAGCCGCAGCTGCGCGACGAGCTGTATAACTACGACTTCCAGGGCTCGGAAGATGGAGAGCCGATCGAGTATGCGATTACCGAGTTCGAGCCCACCTTCGACGCCGCCGATCTCACACGCTGCGGCCGTGACATTTTTGTGCAGCAAAGCCAGGTCACGAATAAGTTTGGCATCGCGTGGCTGCGCAGCCATCTCGGCGACGAGTACACGATCCACGAGCTGGAGATCGAGGACTCGCACGCCATGCATATCGACGCGACGTTTGTACCGCTGGCGCCCGGCAAGCTGCTGATCAACGAGGAGCGCGTCAAGAAGATCCCGCCGATGTTCAAAAACTGGGATATTCTGGTCGCGCCCAAGCCGTGTATGTCGCCCGACCATACGCTCTACATGTGCAGCAAGTGGCTAAGCATGAATATTTTGATGCTGGACGAGGAGCGCGTGATCCTTGAGAAGCATGAGGAGCCGACGATCAAAGCCTTCAAATCCTGGGGCTTTAAGCCGATCCTGTGCAGCTTCCAAAACTTCAACACGTTCGGCGGCTCGTTCCACTGCGCCACGGCCGATATTCGACGGCGCGGCACGTTGCAGTCTTATTTCTAAGCCGGCAGGCAAGCGATGATGCAGGATGGTGAGACGCGATCATGATGACCGAGCGCATACTCAAGACGGATCTCGATCTGCTTGGGCGGCAGGCGCGCGCTGCTGCGCAAAACCTGGCGCTGGCACCGGCCGAGCAAAAACAGCGCGCGCTGCTGATCACTGCCCGTATGCTGCGTGAGCAAGCGGATGAGCTGCTGGCGGCCAACGCAGCCGATCTTGAGCAGCACCAGGCCACGCACGTCGGCAGCTGGCGCGATCGTATGCAGCTTACGTGGGAGCGCATCGCGGCGCTGGCGGCTGAGGTCGAGCGGCTGGCGGCGCTGCCCGATCCGGTAGGCGAGCGCTTCGAGCAAGCAATCGCGCCGAACGGGCTACGTATCCATAAGCGCCGCGTGCCGCTGGGCGTGATCGGCATGATCTACGAGGCGCGGCCGACAGTCACGGTGGAAGTCGCCACGCTGTGCCTGAAAGCCGGCAACGCGACGATTCTGCGCGGCGGCAGCGAGACGCAGCATACCAACGCGGCCTTAACAGCGCTGGTGCAAAGCGCGCTAGCCGAGGCGGGGCTGCCCGAGAACGTGGTGCAATCGATCGCCGATCCCGACCGGGCGCTGATCCGGCAGCTTCTGCGCCTCGATCAGTATATCGACGTGCTGATTCCACGCGGCGGCGCGTCGCTTCAGCAGTTCTGCCGCCAGCACGCGACGATCCCGGTGATCATCAGCGGCACTGGCGTGTGTCATATCTACATCGATCAAGCTGCCGAGCCAGAGCAGGCGCTGCCGATCGTTCGCAACGCGAAAACACAATTGCCCACCGGCTGTAACGCGGTTGAAACCGTGCTGGTGCATCGCGCCGTGGCGGCTGAGATATTGCCGCGCCTCGCCGATGATCTCCTGGCACACCAGGTCGAGCTGCGCGTCGATGAGTACGCGCTGGCGCTGCTTCACGCCGCCGGCTATGCCCACGAGCGGATTGTGCCGGCGCAGCCCAGCGACTTCGGCACGGAATTTTTAGCGCCGATCCTGGCGATCCGCGTGGTCGACGATCTCGCCGCGGCGATCGAGCATATCGCGCACTATGGCAGCGGCCTGACCGATGCGATCCTGACCGACGATTCCGTCGCGGCGCAGCGCTTCGTGCAGGCTGTCGACTCGGCCATGGTGCTGGTCAACGCTTCGACGCGCTTCAATGATGCCGGTGAGCTAGGGCTAGACGGCGAGCTTGCGCTCAGCACGCAGCGGCTGCATGTCCGCGGCCCGGTCACGCTGCGCGATCTGACGACCTATAAATGGGTGGTCGAAGGGGCAGGGCATGTGCGTCGGTGATCCGTTTAGACAGTAGGCTTTCGTTGCTATTAAGTTGGAATCGATAGGCTCGCCTCGTGCGGGCCTGTTGGCTTTAATATCAGAAGAATTTGGCACGCAACATGTGTACGCGTCGACGATTCGTGTCTCGTTTGCGGCGCATGAGCCGGCTGAACTCCCGTCGCCATGAGCTTGACAGCGACGAACCAAACACTTATGATAGACCTTAAGTTCTAATTTTTATACTTCTATTAACACACTCGCCTGCAAGCCCAGCTTAAGCCTGACGTTTCTTCGTCACAACGCGTATCCCTCCGCTGCTTTTCCCGAATGCCGATGATGGCGAGTGGTAGCGCATCGAAGAAGCAGAAGCTCATCACTCTTCGATCGCCAGATGCTGCACAACTCCTGAGCAAGCTCCTGCTGCCATCGACATACTCTACTGGATCATAGCCAGGCGGCCAACACGCGATACGAACAAGGTAGGCTGATGTTTGACGAACTATCGAGACGCATTGCTGCACTTTCTCCCGAGCAGCGGGCCGTCTTTGAGCAGCGCCTAAAGCAGCGCGGATTACAAACTCCCTCGCTTCAGACGATTCCTAAGCGTTCCGAGAGCAGCGCCGTGCCGCTCTCGTTCGGTCAGCAGCGGCTCTGGTTTCTGGATCAGCTTGAGCCTCGCAATCCTTCCTACAATGGGCCTTCGGCGGTCGAGCTGAGCGGGCCGCTCGATGTTGCGGTGCTTGAGCGCAGCTTGAACGAGGTCGTGCGCCGCCACGAGTCGCTGCGTACCACATTCGCCGCCGTCGACGATCAGCCGGTCCAGGTGATCGCGCCCACGCTGTGGCTGCCGCTGCGGCAGATCGACCTGCGATCGTATCCCGCCGCCGAGCGTGCGGCCGAGGCTTTGCGCCGCGCTCAGGCCGAGTTTCAGCAGCCCTTCGATCTCCAGACCGGGCCGCTGCTCAGAGCAGCGCTGCTCCAGCTGGACGAGGCCGAGTTTCTGCTGCTGTTCACGATGCACCACATCATCACCGACGGCTGGTCGACCGAGCTGCTGGTCGAGGAAGTAGCCACGCTCTACGCCGCGTTTGTCGCGGGCCAGCACTCGCCGCTGCCGGAGCTGCCGATCCAGTACGCCGATTTTGCGCTCTGGCAGCGTGAGCAGCTGCAAGGATCGGCTCTGGAACAGCAGATCGCGTACTGGAAGCGCCAGCTGGACGGAGCGCCCGCGCTGTTGAGCCTGCCCACCGATCGCCCGCGTCCAGCAGTTCAGTCGAATCGCGGCGCAGTCCAGGCGTTTGAGCTGCCGCCCGCGCTATCGGCGGCGCTCACATCGCTGAGCCAGCAGGAGGGCGTGACGCTCTTTATGCTTTTGCTGGCGGCGTTCAATGTGCTGCTTCAGCGCTACAGCGGCCAGGACGATATTGTGGTCGGCACCTCGGTCAGCGGTCGCAGCCGGAACGAGATCGCCCGCGTCATGGGCTTTTTCGCCAATAACCTGGCGCTGCGCACCGATCTCACGGGCCGACCTAGCTTCCGCGAGCTGGTGCAGCGCGTGCGGGCGACAGCGCTAGGCGCGTACGCGCATCAAGAGCTGCCCTTCGAGCTGCTGGTCGAGGAGCTGAACCCGGAGCGCAGCCTGAGCCACGCGCCGATCTTCCAGGTGGTGTTTACGCTGCAAAAAGAGCTGGTGCCGACACGCGAAGTCGCGGGCGTGACCATGCGTCCGCGTCCGGTCGACAGCACTACAACCAAGCTCGATCTGATCTTGTTTATGTGGGAAGGCAGCGAGCAGCTGACCGGCACGCTGGAGTACAGCACCGATCTGTTCGACGCCGCAACCATCACGCGGCTGATCGACCATTTTCGCGTGCTGCTGGAGGCGATCGCGCTCGATCCCGATCGTCCGATCGCCGATCTGCCGCTGCTTGCCGTCGACGAAGCTCACCGGCTGCTCGACGAGTGGAGCACAACCGCTACCGCGCCCGCCGTCGACGAGTGCATCCACCAGACGATCGCCGCCCAGGCTCTGCGCACACCGGATGCGCTGGCCGTCGTGTGTGGTAATGAATCGCTGACGTACGCCGAGCTAGAGCGGCAGGCTAATCAGCTTGGGCACTGGCTACAAGCGCGCGGCGTGGGACCGGAAATCATGGTCGGGCTGTGCGTCGAGCGCTCGCCGGATCTCCTCGTCGGGATGCTGGGCATCCTCAAGGCGGGCGGCGCGTATCTCCCGCTCGATCCTAGTTATCCGGCCGAGCGGCTGCGATCGATGCTCGACGACGCGCAGGCTCCGATTGTGGTTACGATGGAGCGCTTGCTGGACAAGCTGCACCAGGGACCGACGATCTGTCTGGACACAGACCGGGAAGCGCTCGCCGCCGAGCCGGAAACGCCGCCGCTCAGCGCTGTCACAGCCGATCATCTGGCGTATGTGATCTATACCTCGGGCTCGACCGGCCAGCCCAAAGGCGTGCTGATCAGCCACCGCAACCTGGCGCGCTCCACGGAGGCGCGGCGCAGCTTCTACCGCGAGCCGGTCTCGTCGTTCTTGCTGCTGTCCTCGTTCGCCTTCGATAGCTCGGTCGCCGGGATTTTCTGGACGCTCAGCCAGGGCGGCACACTTTATCTACCACCTGAGGGCAGCCACGCCGATCCGGGAGCGATCGCCGGGCTGCTGGCACAGCACCGCATATCGCACATGCTCTGCCTGCCGTCGCTGTATGCGCTGGTGCTGGCAAGCGCGCCGACGAGCCGGCTTCCCGCGCTGCGCTGCGTGATCGTCGCGGGCGAGGCGTGTACTCGTGAGCTGATCGATCGGCATCGGCAGGAGCTTGCTCACACGGCGCTCTTCAACGAATACGGCCCGACCGAAGGAACTGTCTGGTGTACAGTGTACGACTGCACGCGCTCTGAGGTACCGCAGCCGGTGCCGATCGGCCGCCCGATCCCCAACGCTCAGATCTATGTTCTGGATGCGCAGCTGCGCCCGGTGCCAATCGGCGTGCCCGGCGAATTGTTTCTGGGCGGCGATCAGGTTGCGCGCGGCTACCACAGCCGGCCGGATCGCACCGCCGAGCGCTTCATCCCCGATCCTTTCTCCAATGTTCCCGGCGCGCGGCTCTACCGCACTGGCGATCTGGCGCGCTGGCTACCCGAAGGCGATCTTCAGCTGCTCGGTCGCGTCGATCACCAGGTCAAGCTGCGCGGCTTTCGCATCGAGCTGGACGAGATCGCGGCCGTGCTCCGCCGGCATGAGTCGGTGCAGGACGCCGTGGTGATCATGCGTGAGGACGAGCAGCGGCTCGTGGCGTACATCGTTGGGGAAGAAGAACAAAGAACAAAGAACAAAGAACAGACGGAGAACCTAGAACCTAGAACTCAGAACCTAGAACCTAGGGGGAACCAATCCTTCCCCTCGCCTGCCGCAGCGGGAGAGGGGAGTCGCCGCAGCGACGGGGTGAGGGCCGGGGGTGAGGGCCAAGTTGAAACAAGTTGGCGGCGACATGTCGCGGAGTGGCAGCAGGTATTCGATGACGCGCTGGCCGTCGATGGCTCCGATCCGACATTTCAGATCGCGGGCTGGAATAGCAGCTTCACCAACGAGCCGATCCCGGCCGACGAGATGCGCGAGTGGGTCGATCAAACGGTTGCGCGCGTGCTTGAGCTGCGGCCACGGCGCGTGCTTGAGATCGGCGTCGGCACCGGGCTGCTGCTATTTCGCATCGCGCCGGGCTGCGAGCGCTACGTCGGCACCGATATTGCGCCGCTGGTGCTCGACGATCTCCGTCAGCGGCTGGACAGCTCAGGCGGCGATTGGTCGCAGGTGCAGCTTGAGCAGCGCGCCGCCGACGATCTGAGCGGCATCGCAGGCCCCTTCGACACAGTGATCGTCAACTCGGTGGTGCAGTACTTCCCCGGCATCGACTATCTCCTGCGCGTGTTGGAGCAGGCGATCAGCGTCGTCGAGCCGGGCGGCAGCATTGTGCTCGGCGATGTGCGCAGCCTGACGCTGCTGGAAGCGTTTCACACGGCGGTCCAAAACCATCAGGGCTCACCCGAGCTGACAGCCGGCCTGCTGCGGCAGCGCGTGCAGTGGCATCTGGCACGCGAGCAAGAGCTGGTGATCGATCCCGGATTTTTCGCCGCGCTGCGCCGGCATCTGCCACAGATCGGACAGGTCGCGGTACTGCTCAAGCGCGGCCGTCACCACAACGAGCTGGCGCGCTTCCGCTACGATGTCGTGCTGCGCATCGGCGAGCGGCCCGCGCTGCCCGCGCTGGACTGGCAGGACTGGCAGTCGCAGCAGCTCAGCATCGCGTCGGTACGGCGGATGCTTGAGGCTGGACCGGATCTCCTGAGCCTGCGCGGCATTCCCAACGCCCGCATCCTTGACGATCTGAAGCTGGTCGCGCTGCTGGCACAGGCCGACGACGCTGAGCCGGTCGAGTCGCTGCGCCGCGCACTGCCCACACTGCCGCCGTCACAGGGCGTCGATCCCGAAGCGCTGTGGGCGCTCGGCGACACGCTGCACTACGCGATCGATGTGCTCCCGTCGCCGGAGAGCGCCAACGCCTTCGACGTCGTTTTTCGGCGGCGCGGCGGTCCGTGGGCCGATACCATCGCCGTCGCGAGCTCAAGCTCCCAACAGTCCAGGCCCTGGCAAGCATACGCGACCAATCCGCTGGCCGGCAAGCTCCAGCGCAGCTTGATCCCCGAGCTGCGACAGCAGCTTGAGCAGACGTTGCCCGAGTATATGCTGCCGTCGGCGTTTGTGCTGCTGCCGGCGCTGCCCAGAACACCCAACGGCAAGCTTGATCGCCGCGCACTGCCAGCGCCGGATCGCCTCCGTCTGGATCAGGCATCCGCGTTTGTCGCGCCGCGCACGCCTGTCGAGCGCCAGCTAGCCACGATCTGGGCCGAGATCCTGGATCTTGAGCGCGTCGGGATCGGCGACAACTTTTTCACGCTCGGCGGTCATTCGCTGCTGGCGACACAGGTCATGTCGCGTGTGCGTGACAGCTTGCAGGTCGAGCTGCCGCTGCGCGCGCTCTTTGAAGCGCCGACCATTGGCGGCCTGGCTGCGCTGATCGAGGCGCAGCGCCAGACCTCGCAGGCGGCGGAGATAGCGCCGATCCCGCTGGTTTCCCGCGATCAGCCGCTGGATCTGTCGTTTGCGCAGGAGCGGCTGTGGGTGCTGGATCAGCTGATGCCGGGCAACCTCTTCTACAATATGCCGACGGCGGTCTTGCTCACCGGGCCGCTCGACCATGATCTGCTTCAGCTCAGCCTGGACGAGGTCGTGCGCCGCCACGAGTCGATCCGCACGACGTTCAAAACAATCGCCGGCCGTCCGCTGCAAATCATCGCGCCCACGCTGGACGTGCCGATTCGCCTGGCAGATCTGCAGGCACTGCGGGAGCCGGAGCGCGACGCCGAGCTGCGGCGGCTGGCCGTCGAGGATGTGCGCCAGCCCTTCGATCTTCAGACCGGCCCGCTGCTGCGTGTAACGCTCTTCCGCCTTGCCGATCAGCGCCATGTGCTCTTCCTGGCGATGCACCATATCATCTCGGATGGCTGGTCGCTGGGCGTGCTGGTGCAGGAGATCGCTACGCTCTACGCGGCCTTCGCCAGTGGACAACCACACCCAGAGGGTACCCGGCTCCCGGATTTACCGATCCAGTACGCCGACTACGCGATCTGGCAGCGCCAGTGGCTCGAAGAAGGTGTGGCCGAAGCGCAATTGAGCTACTGGAAGGATCAGTTGGCCGAAATGCCGCAGGTGCTGGAGCTGCCGACCGATCGCCCGCGCCCGCCGGTGCGAACCGCCAGCGGCGCGCGTCGCTCCCGTGTGCTGCCCGCCAGCCTGACTACAGCGCTGCACAGCTTCAGCCAGCGCGAAGGTATGACGCCGTTCATGACGCTGCTGACGGCCTTCAACATCGTGCTGCACTGCTACAGTGGCCAGGATCGCATCGTGGTCGGCTCGCCGATCGCCAATCGCAACCGCCGCGACATCGAGGGCCTGATCGGCTTTTTCATCAACGCGCTGGCGCTGCCGACCGATCTCACCGGCAATCCCACGCTGCGCCAGCTGCTGGCGCGGGTGCGCGAGGCGACGCTGGGCGCGTACGCTAACCAGGATCTGCCCTTTGAGCGTCTGGTCGCTGAGCTACAGCCGACGCGCGACCTGAGCCGCACGCCGCTCTTCCAGGTGATGTTTGTGCTCCAGAACACGCCGATGCCGGCGCTTCAGCTGCCGGACGTCACGCTCAGCCTGTACGAGATCGACGGCGGCAGCGCTGACTACGATCTCAAGCTTGAGCTGGTTGAGGCCGAGGGCGAGCTGTTCGCGTCCTTCCAGTACAACACCGATCTTTTCGAGGCGGCGACGATCGACCGGCTGCACCAGCATTTCGAGCTTGTGCTGGAACGCCTGATAGCTGATGTGGAATTACGATTATCGGATCTGTCGCTGCTGACGAGTGCCGAGCGCCGCCTGCTTGACGATTGGAACGCCACGACGCGCGTTTACTCGACAACCTCCAGCGTGCATGGGCTCATCGAGGAGCAGGCCGCGCGCACACCCGACGCGATCGCCGTGGTCTTCGGAGATCGGCGGCTCAGCTATCGCGAGCTGAACACACGGGCGAATCAGCTGGCGCGGCATCTTCAGCGGCTTGGCGTCCAGCCCGAGAGCCACGTCGCGATCTGCCTCGATCGCTCGATCGAGATGGTGGTTGGGCTGCTCGGCATTCTGAAAGCCGGTGCGGCCTACCTACCCCTCGATCCGAACTATCCCGCCGAGCGTCTCGCCTGGATGCTGGCCGATGCGCAGCCTGCGGTGGTGCTCACGCAGCAGTCGCTGGCCCGCTCAGAGGGCACCCGTCTGCCCACAAGCGGCGAGATCGTGTGCCTGGATGCGGACTGGCAGCGCATCGCGGCGCTCGACGGCGACAATCTCGACGGCAGCACCAACGACGACTCGGCGATCTATGCGATCTATACCTCGGGCTCGACCGGCCGGCCCAAAGGCGTGATCAATACGCATGGCGGCGTGCGCAACCGGCTGCTCTGGATGCAGGAAACCTACGGGCTCAGCGCCGACGATCGCGTGCTGCAAAAAACGCCGTTTACCTTTGATGTATCGGTCTGGGAGTTTTTCTGGCCCTTGATCACCGGCGCGCAGCTCGTCGTGGCGCGGCCCGATGGCCACAAAGACAACGGCTATCTCGTCGATCTGATCGAGCGCGCCGGGATCACCACGCTGCATTTCGTGCCGTCGATGCTGAGCCTGTTTTTAGCAGAGCCGGGCCTGGATCGCTGCCAATCATTGCGGCGCGTGATCTGTAGCGGCGAGGCGCTGCCCGCGCAGGTGCAAGCGCGCTGTTTCGAGCGCCTGCCGGAGGTCGAGCTGCACAATCTGTACGGCCCAACCGAGGCGGCGGTCGATGTGACCGCCTGGGCCTGCCGTCGCGACGAGGAGCGCCGCAGCGTGCCGATCGGACGGCCTGTAGCCAACACGCAGATTCAGATCCTGGACCGCCATCTCAACCGCGTGCCGCCCGGCGTGCCCGGCGAGCTGCATATCGGCGGCGTGCAGCTGGCGCGCGGCTATCTCCAGCGCCCCGCTCTCACTGCCGAGCGCTTCATTCCTGATCCGTTCGCCACCACGCCCGGCAGTCGCCTCTACCGCACCGGCGATCTGGCGCGCTGGCTGCCCGACGGCTCGCTCGACTACCTCGGCCGCATCGATCACCAGGTCAAGCTGCGCGGCTTCCGCATCGAGCTGGACGAGATCGCGGCCGTGCTCCGTCAGCACGAGGCCATCCGCGAGGCGCTGGTGCTGCTGCGCGAAGATCGTCCCGGCGATCCGCGACTGGTGGCGTACGTAACGAAAGAACAAAGAACAAAAGAACAAAGAACAAAGGAACAAAACGAAGGGCAGAACCAAGAACCAAGAACCAAGAACCAAGGGATTGAGGCAGAGATTCCTCCTCTCCTGCCGCAGCGGGAGAGGGGGGCAGGGGGTGAGGACCTGCTCGCTTCTCTCCGTTCTCACCTTAGCCAGCGCCTGCCCGACTATATGGTGCCCTCGGCATTCGTGGTGCTCGACGCGCTGCCGCTGACGCCCAACGGCAAGCTTGATCGCCGCGCATTGCCGGTGCCCGACGAGCGGCCCGAGCTGCACAAGGGCTTTGTCGCGCCGCGCACGCCGACCGAAGAGGTGATTGCCACGCTCTGGGCCGAGGTACTGGGCCTCAAGCAGGTCGGCGTCTTCGATAACTTCTTTGAGCTTGGCGGTCACTCGCTGCGCGCGATTCTGCTGCTCTCACGGGTGCGCGAAGTCTTTCGCGTCTCGCTGCCGGTGCAAAGTATGTTTGAGGCGACAACCGTCGCGGCGCTGGCGGAGCTGCTGATCAACCATGAGGAGCAGCCCGGCAAGATCGAGAAGATTGCGCGGCTGCTTCAGCGCATCAAGCAGGTCTCGCCCGAGGAGCTGGCGAAAAATCTTGAGCAGCGCCGGAAAGACGGTCAGCGTGCCTGAGGCGACGATCGCTCACACGCAATACTTCGGCGGCAATGTATAAAGGAACTGGCGCATGAATCTCGATGATCTCGGCGATACCGCCGGATATTCCGACGAGCAGCTAGAGCTGCTGGCCTATCTCATGGCCGAGGAGGGCCTGGACTCCGCGCCACGCCGCACGATCGTTGCCCGCGAGCGCCGCGACGATCCGCCGCTGTCGTTTGCCCAGGAGCGGCTGTGGTTCATCGATCGCTACGAGCCCGGCAACCTGGCCTACACGGTGCCGCTGACGGTACGCCTCACCGGATCGCTGGATCGCGCGGCGCTTCAGCGGGCGCTCGACAGCGTGGTCCAGCGGCACGAGGCGCTGCGCACCATCTTTCCGATGGTCGGCGATCAGCCGGTGCAGCGGATCGCGCCAAGCCTGAGCATTCCGCTGCCGCTGACCGAGCTTGAGCATCTGCCGCCGGCTGAGCGCGAGGCCGAGGCGCTGCGGCAGGTCGAGGACGCGGTACACCAGCCGTTCGATCTCGTCCACGGGCCGCTGATCAAAGCGCGGCTGTTTCGCATCGCCGAGCGCGAGCATATCTTCTTTTTGAACATCCATCACATCATCTTCGACGGCTGGTCGATGGGATTGTTCATCGACGAGGTGACCACGCTCTACGCCGCGTATGTGACCGGCGCCGACGTGTCGCTGCCTGAGCTGCCGATCCACTACGCCGACTTTACGCTCTGGCAGCGCTCCTGGCTTCAGGGCGACGTGCTGCGCCAGCAGCTCGACTACTGGCTCGAACAGCTACACCAGCCGCTGCCGGTGCTCCATCTGCCGACCGATCATCCGCGACCGCCGGTACAAACCTCGCGTGGTGCCGCCGAGCCGCTCGTGCTTGCGCCGTCGCTGGTCGCCGCGCTGACGCAGCTGAGCCAGGACGAAGACGCCACGCTGTTTATGACGCTGCTGGCCGCGTTCAACGTGCTGCTCCATCGCTACAGCGGCCAGGACGACATCATCGTGGGCTCGCCGATCGCCAACCGCGACATGGTCGAGCTGGAAAACATGATGGGCTTCTTCGTCAACACGCTGCTGCTGCGCAGCGATCTCAGCGGCAGTCCCGGCTTTCGCGAGCTGCTGCGCCGCGTGCAGCGCACCACACTTGCGGCCTACGGGCATCAGAACGTGCCGTTTGAGCAGCTGGTCGAGGCGCTGCGACCCGAGCGCGATCTCAGCCACACGCCGCTCTTCCAGGTGATGTTTATCCTGCAAAACGCGCCGATGCCGGCCTACGCGCTGCCGGATCTCACGCTCACGCCGGTACAGTTCGAGGTCGGCACCGCCAAGTTCGATCTGCTGCTCGGCCTTTCCCAGCCGATCGCCGGCATCGACGATCCCGCGATCGTGGACGGCGGTCTGATCGGCTCGCTGGAGTACAACAGCGATCTCTTCGACGGCGCGACGATCCGGCGTATGCTGGCGCACTTCCAGACGCTGCTTGAGCAGATCGTCGCCGCGCCCGATCGCCCGATTGCCGAGCTGTCGCTGCTGACCGCCGACGAGCGCGCGCTGCTCCAGGAGTTGACCGCTCCCGTCGATCTGCCGCCGGATTCGCTGTGTGTGCATCATCTGATCGAGGAGCAGGCCGAGCGCAGCCCGCAGGCCGTGGCGGTCGTGTGCGAGGCGGGTACCCGTGAGCGGGTGCAGCTAAGCTATGGCGAGCTGAACCGCCGCGCCAATCAGCTGGCACACCATCTCCAAGCGCTTGGCGTTAGCTCCGAGACACGCGTTGGCCTCCTGATCGAGCGCTCGCCGGAGATGCTGGTAGGCTTGCTGGGCGTGCTCAAGGCGGGCGCCGCGTATGTGCCGCTCGATCCGACCTATCCTCAGGAGCGGATCGCGCTGATGCTGCGGGATGCCGGAATCGGCGTGCTGCTCACGCAGGAGCATCTAGACGATCGACAGTCGGAGCCGGCCGCGCAGATCATCAGGCTCGACACTGACTGGCCGTCGATCAGCCGTATGCCCGACCACAACCCCGACAGCGCAGTCGGCGCCGCGAATCTGGCGTATGTGATGTACACCTCGGGCTCGACCGGCACACCCAAAGGCGTGATGATCCCGCACCAGTCGCTGGTGAATTATGTCCAGTCAGCGCGGGCGGCCTACGGGCTGAGCGCCGACGATCGCATCCTACAGTTCGCCTCGCTCAGCTTCGACACCAGCGCCGAAGAGATCTATCTCGCGCTGGCGACCGGCGCGACGCTTTTTCTACGCAACCAGGACATGCTGGCGATTCCGGTCTTTCTCGAAACCTGCGCCGCGTGGCAGATCACCGCGCTCAGCCTGCCGACCGCGTACTGGCATGAGCTGGTCGCGCTGGCCGAGGCCCAGCATCTGGCGCTGCCGCCGACATTGAGATTAATGGTTATCGGCGGTGAGCGCGCGCTGCCGGAGCGGCTCGACCAGTGGCGGCGCTGGGCCGGCGATCGCGTGCGGCTGCTCAACACCTATGGTCCTACCGAAGCCACAATCGTCGCGACGGCCTGGGATGCGCTGCACGATCCCAAAGATCCCGCGACCTTGCGCGAAGTTCCGATCGGGCGGGCGCTGGGCAACGTCCAAACCTATGTGCTGGGCGCGAACCTTCAGCCACAGCCGATCGGCGTGCCCGGCGAGCTGTACATCGGCGGCGCTGGCCTGGCGCGCGGCTACCACGAGCGGCCGGATTTGACCGCCGAGCGCTTCATCCCCAATCCTTTTTCCAACCAGCCCGGCGCGCGGCTTTACACCACCGGCGATCGCGCGCGCTACCTGGCGGACGGCTCGCTGGAATTTTTGGGCCGCGCCGATGATCAGGTCAAAATCCGTGGCTTTCGCGTCGAGCCGGGCGAGATCGCGGCGGCGCTGCGCCAGCATCCGCAAATCCGCGACGCGATTGTCGTCGCCCAGCGCGTTGGACCCGGCGAGCAGCGGCTGGTGGCGTACGTTGTGGAGGAGAACCAAGAACCTAGAACCCAGAACCTAGGGGCTTCAGAAATAGGTTCTAGGTTCTTAGTTCTAGGTTCTAACCTTCGTGCTTTCCTCCGCGAACGGCTGCCCGCACATATGATCCCCGCCGCGTTCGTCACGCTCGACGCGCTGCCGCTCACGCCCAGCGGCAAGATCGACCGGCGCGCGCTGCCCGATCCCGAGCCGCGATCGACGCCCGAGGCCACGTATGTCATGCCGGCCACGCCGCTGGAGCAGACGATCGCCGAGGTGTGGCGACATGTGCTTCAGCTCGATCGCGTCGGCACCGGCGACAACTTCTTCGATCTCGGCGGACACTCGCTGCGGCTGATCCAGGTGCAGAGCCAGCTCCAGAATCGGCTTCAGCGCGAGATCCCGCTGCTGGAGCTGTTTCGCTATCCGACGATTCGCGCGCTGGCGGATCATCTGGGCGCGGCGTCGGCGACCGCTGTCGCCGAGCCGAAGATCGAACGCAAACCGCCCACGGCGCAGCCTGTAGGCCACGCGACCGACATTGCGATCATCGCCGTGGCCGGCCGCTTCCCGGGAGCGCCGACAGTCGAGCAGCTCTGGCACAACCTGCGCGCCGGCGTCGAGTCGGTCACGTTTTTCTCGGACGACGAGCTGCGCCAGGCCGCGATCGATCCGGCGCTGCTCAGCAATCCGGCCTATGTCAAAGCGCGCGCCGTCCTACCCGAGATCGAGCAGTTCGACGCCGCATTCTTTGGCTACAGCCCGCGCGAGGCCGAGGTGATGGACCCACAGCAGCGCTTCTTTTTGGAGTGCGCCTGGGAAGCATTGGAGCGCGCAGGCTATCCGCCGACCGCCGCGCCGGCCTCGGTTGGCGTGTTTGCGGGCGTCGGCACCAGCGGCTACCAGCTCAATCTGTTTACCCGGCCCGACATCCTCGCCAGCGCCGGAACGATGCAGGTCAGCTTGGGTAGCGAGAAAGACCATATCACCACGCGCGTCGGCTATAAGCTGAATCTGCGCGGCCCGTGCGTAACCGTCCAGAGCGCCTGCTCGACCTCGCTGGTCGCCGTGCATCTGGCCTGTCAAAGCCTGCGTCAGGGCGAGTGCCGCATGGCGCTGGCGGGCGGCGCGTCGATCGTGGTGCCGCAGGTGACCGGCACGCTCTACCAGGAGGGCGGCATTCTTTCGCCCGACGGCCACTGCCGCGCCTTCGACGCCAGCGCGCAAGGAACGGTCAGCGGCAGCGGCGTGGGCGTCGTGGTGCTCAAGCGGCTGGCCGATGCGCTGGAGGACGGCGACTCGATCCTGGCAGTGATCAAAGGC
>DASWTW010000029.1:0-11654 GCA_036401895.1 Herpetosiphonaceae bacterium
GAACCTGGTCCATCTGGCACAAGCGCGACAGCGCGGCCAGCCAGTCCTGGGGCACGGAGATCCAGCTCACCGATACGGGAGTGAACTACAATCCCGTTGCCCTGACGGTCGGCAGCGACGTCTGGCTTTTTTGGACGTCCAGACGAGGTGACAACTGGGACATCTGGCACAAGCGCTACAGCGCGGCTAGCGGCAGCTGGGGCAATGACATCCAGCTCACCACCGATTCGGGAAATGACTACGGTCCCGCAGCCGTGACGGTCGGTGGCGACGTCTGGCTCTTTTGGTCGTCCCCTCGCAGTGGAACCTGGGCCATCTGGCACAAGCGCTACAGCGCGGCTAGCGGCAGCTGGGGCAATGACATCCAGCTCACCAATACGGGACGGGACGACACTCCTGTTGTTCTGACCGTCGGCACCAACGTCTGGCTCTTTTGGATGTCCCAGCGAGGTGGAAATAGTAACATCTGGCACAAGCGCTACAGCGCGGCCAGCCAGTCCTGGGGCACGGAGATCCAGCTCACCGATACGGGAGCGAACGGCATGCTCGTTGCCCTGAGTGTCGGAGCCGACGTCTGGCTCTTTTGGGTGTCTCGCCGAGATGGAGATCGTGACAATAATACCATCTGGCACAAGCGCTACAGCGCGGCCAGCCAGTCCTGGGGCACGGAGATCCAGCTCACCGATACGGGAGTGAACTACAATCCCGTTGCCCTGACGGTCGGCAGCGACGTCTGGCTTTTTTGGACGTCCTTTCGAGGTGACAACTGGAACATCTGGCACAAACAACTGCTTGGTTTTATTTGATGGTGTCGGGCAGCATGGCCGGCACGATACGGAGATAGGCCGATGAACCGATGCTACAAGGTGGCCGTGATCAAGCGGCCCATTGGCACAGCGATCGAGTACCAGGAGCCTCCGGTGCAGGGGAAGCTGATCACGAAGGTCTTCGACTCGACGACCGGCGGCGATTACGAGCTGATCGTCCTCGACGCCGATGATGGGCAGCATCAGGCGAATGTCGCGCTGGCTGGCGTGGAGGAACTCAGCGAGGAGCAGGCCGTCGACCTGGCCGCCACGTATCAACCGGAGCGTACATTAACCCGCATCAATCCACGGACGATGACCGAGGAGCAGGAGACCGTTCCAGCCTGTGACTTGCGGAAGATCCTGGACCGATCGGCCACAGGTTCCGGGACATAGATCCTACTATTATATCGAGATGTGGACGACCAGAGCTGAGACGTCGCCAGGAAACCTGGGTTCAGCGCCCGTATCATAGACCTCACGGGTGTTCCGGCAGGGCACCCTATGAGTAGCCACGACCGCCTCGTGAGCATAGAGCAGGCTGCCGAAACTCCGGTGTCCATCATCCCGACCGAACCGCCGGCACGAGCGGCGCGCGATCCAGCAACTCGTTCGCACGCGGATTGACCATACGTCCGTAACCCGCGCCAGAGCGAGCGGGTGGAGGAGGTGGCGTGTGCCCTGCGGGACTGGCTCCTGAGAACGGCCGGAGCATTCGGGGCTGCGGGTTCCAGGCGACGCCGCCATCGCTTGACCCAGCGCACGGATCGACCGAGGTAGTCGGCGAGATGTGCGAGGGTCCATTCCGGATGTGTCTGTAGGAGGGCGCACAGTGCAGCGCGATCGGCAATCCCCGGTTCCTCCACTGCGCACCTCGTTTTCAGGCCCCATGTTTGGAGCGTATGGACTGCCGCGTTCGGTGAGCAGACATGATGAGCTCACACCAGTACGGCCCCTGCCTGAGCGGCCTGGCGCAATGGAGTTCTCAATTTGTTGCGGCAGGCCGGATGGCAGAACATGGCGGACGTGGTCAGAGCGTATGCGGCGTCCGACCACGATGCCCTCCGCGATCAAGCGACCGATCGATTCGGCAATCGAGCACGAGGAGCCCGCAGTGCAAGGCCGAGTCATCACGAACGTGACGGATTCGACACTACAAGCTCTTCGTCGTTGACTGCGACGATGCCCAGCGCCAGGCACATGCGGCTCTGCTTGGGTTGAGGAGTTATCAGCGGAACAGGCCGCTGGCACCCAAATACCAGCCGGAGCGTACCGTGACTACGATCGATCCGCGCACGATGCGCAAGGCCCAGGAGGTCATGCCGGCGCTTGATCTTCGACAGGTCTTGCAGAAGCTGGGCGGGGCCGCCAAGCCAGCGACGAAGTCGTGAACGATCGGCGCGGGCCGCTGATGAGGAGAAGGCAACCGGTATGGAGCGCGAATTGGCAGCAAAATCGAACCAGACACATCAACGTCTCTATCCTGGCCAGTCCTGGCGTCCATTGATGGCCGGTCGTGCGGCGCGGGTTGCTATACCGCTGCTTCAACGAGCACTCGGCAATCAGGCGCTGCAGCCTCTGCCACAGGACACGCTTCCTTTCCGATCGACCGGCGATGCACCAGGCGCCGCAGTGAGTCACCTGGGGCCGGAAGCCACGGCCGGGCACCTGATCGACTGGTACACAAGCTGGACGGGAGACCTGGACGAGAGTGCACTCGGGCACGCTCTGCTCCGGTGTATGCTCGCCGGCGACGATGCGGTCGTGGAGCATGTGCTCGACGCGCTCGACGATTCTGATCGCGACGACGTCGCCTACGCGCTGTGCCATGCTGCCACCGACCAGAACCTCGACGCGATCACCGCGCATGAGCAGGGCCGTGTCCTGCTCAACCGTCTCTATGACGAGATGACAGCCGGTTACGCATCGGGCGAAGAAAGCCGGGAGGCGGATCGCCTCCTGCAGGCAAAGGCACGACTCGGTACAGCTGCCGCCTTCGAACAAGCCATCCTGCAGCCAAAAATCTTCCCGTTTCGCCTCCCGGGTCTCACGGTACTAGAGGACGCGCCCCTCAGCGCGGAGCGCCGGGCGAACGGCATGATCTGGGCACACCAGCCGGTACGTGTCCTCGCCGCTGACAGGTTCCGCAGGGAAACTAGCACCTTGCCGCTCGATGTGTTCACGTCGGGCCTGGAGTTGCCCGCAAATGAGATCGTCGGCGTCAAGATGTATGATCTCGGCGGCGAGGTCCATTACCGGCCGGCGCTCTATCTGATCCACCTCGCTCATCGTACGGACGCAACGATCATGGCCAAGATGGGCGAGGCCGCGACGTACGGCTTGTCTCTTGGAGCGGGCTCGATAGTAGGCTGGACCAGTCGCGCAATCGTGTGGGCCGACCGTGCCGCAGCGGCAGCCGGTTTGCTGACCTCCGTGATCCGCGAACACCGGGGCTGGATCGTAGAGCGTTTCAGCGAAAGCGGACGTACGTTCCTGTCGTGGATCGACCGTGTCACCAGCGCAGTCGCGCTCTATGGTGGCGTACGGGCAATCGTCGGTATGGTCCAGATGATTAATGCTCTGCGCGTTGCATATGGCGAGTGGAAGGCGATGCGCCAGGTCATGTCACTCTCGGCGGACGAAGGCCGCACCGCCGACAGGATTGCGCACAACGCCGAATCCTTCTTCGAGCACACTGAGCAGGTCCGGGCGGCGCAATCTGCCCTACAACCCGCCGCACGTCCGGTACCTGATCTGCGCGGGCCTGCTGCCAACACCGATGTGCCGGTTGTCCTCTGGAGACCCGCCGCCAATGACAACCCCTGGCGCGTGCCAGGGGAGCCGCCGACCTTGCAGGCGATTCCCAGCCGCTTCGAGGGCTCGCGATCAGTGAGTACACCCGGTCCGTACTATGGACCGCCCGCAGCCACTCCGCTCCCGGTGCCCCCATCCGTCACCGCAGCCACGCCTGCTCCGTTGCAGCTGGTGCCGCCCATGGCAAGTGCCAGCCTGCCGAGTGCCAGGGTGCCATCGGCGGCTCACCTGTCGGTGCCCCCACCCGCGCCCGCAGGCGCGTTATCGGCCATGCGCCCTGTCGCTAGTGCGACGACGCCGGAGGTGACCGCGAGCCCGGAGGCTGTGCCCATATCGGCGGCGCAACCGCACACAGAGGCTAATAAGCAGCCGGAGCAGATCACGTTGCGCCTGCCGGCGCAAAAGGCGGTGCATGCGCCGCTCTATCGGTCGCTGATTCGTGCTCGCCGGCTCGTCCACATTGCCAACAAATCGCGCGACAGTGATGCTCAGGCGGATACATGGGACCGAGCGCTGCGTCCCGGCGGGATGATGCCGATTGATCAGCGAATCTGGAACGCGCTGGATGCCATGGACATCGCGGACAATCGCAAGCTGCGTCCGGATTGGTCCAAGACACAGGATCACGTCTCGATGCACGTCGATCACCAGGTGGAGCTGCAGGTCTGCCCGCGCGGCGAGGAGGAGGTATGGGATTCGTTCGCCAACTACGAGTTGCTGGACGAAGACTCAAACATCTCAAGCGGCTCACAGCTCAAGGCGAACATCGTCGCCGAACGATCCCGCCTGGCGGCACGTACCGGCAACTCGGCGTGGTTAGGCGCTGACCTGGTCTTTACGAGGCTCGAGGTGATGGCAGGCCGTCGTGGCGAGCGCTGGTCGGCCGACGAGATACAACAAGGTAAGCACTACCACGTGCTGCGGTGGCTCCTCGGCGAGACACGACGACCATGAAGCCAGGGCGCTTCCGCAGACGCCGGATACGGGTGTCGGCGTGCTGTAGCTCGATCCGGCTCCACTCACCCCCGAATAGGGTACCCAAAGGGGAGGTGCCCTTCACGTTGGGAGACCGGCTCACGTTTCTGCTCCAGGTTTGTTGTGGTAAGAGGTAAGCCAGATGGACAGTCCATGGCGCTATGACCTCTTCATATCCTACGTCCAGGAAGATCGTGACTGGGTTGAAGGGTAGCTGCTCGACGCCCGCAGCGCGAGCGGTCACGCCGCGTAGTTGAAGCCGATTTCGCGCCGGGCGTGCCACGTTTGAGGCAGATTCAGGACGCCGTCAAAGCGAGCCAGGACCTCTGTTTGTGCTCTCCCCAGGTATATAGCTGATACGGGCACGCAGTTTGGCGACGTGCTGGGGCAGAGCTACGGGATGGAGAACACAACCTGGCCCGTGATACCGTTGATTCGCCACCAGGTCGAGCTTCCACCGCGCCTGGCACTCCTGGTCGCTCTCGATGTCACCGACGCCGATAGGTGGCCGCACGTCATCGAAAAGCTCTGTCCGGTACTGAAACGCTAGCCAGATGCCCCGGCCACACATCTGGCGTGTCCGTATCCCGGCATGCCCCCATGCCAAGCAGCACAGAGCAGCTCCTTCTTCGTGCGCGACGCATCGAGGAGATGCTCCAGCGGCTGCGCCAGCAACGGATGCAGACGCTGAGCGGACCGTCGGGGAGCGGCACGTCTTCTCTAGTCTTTGCTGGACTCTTGACCGGCGGGCACGTCGATCACGAGATAGCGCCGATGCCCTGCTGAACGGACCATGAGTGGCGGCTTGACGCCCGCCACCGCCACACTCGCGCTGAGTTTCTGCTGGCGATCGTCGCGAAATTCCTGGCGCGGCTGGGTCAGATCCCTCGTCCAGATCCACCACGGCAACCCTCGTCGTTGGGTGCGGCTGGGTGGTGTTGAGGCATAGGTTAGCCTGTATGTACAGGCTGCGTCCGATCCTAGCGGTTCCCTGACCGCGAAACACCGCCCGAGACGGGAGTTATCGTAAGTGAGTTATCGTCTATCCTCCTACAGGCCCTCCTCTGGCAGCACGATCAGCCCTGGCATCAGGCGAGCGAATACCTCGCGCCGCTCGTGATCGTTCCGCGCTAGCTCCTCGATCGAGGCCAGCGGAAAGCGGAGATGCACCCGCGCCCCGCCGCCGTCGTCCAGGTTCGCCAGATCCAACGTCCCGCCGCACTGCGCGACGTTGACCGCCATCCCAGCCAGGCCGATCCCGCGTCCAGCCTCCTTCAAGCTGAGCCCTTCCTTCGGGTCGTCGAGGATCACCGGATGAAAGCCCATCCCGTCGTCAAGCACGACCACTGACGCCTGATCTTCTGTTCACGACACCACGATCAGAATGTTCTTCGCCCCGGCTTCGGCGCTATTGACCACGAGATTTTCCAGCACGCGATCAAACAGGCACGGCGGTAAGCGCACCGGCGCAGATTCGAGCGCCAACACCTCGACGTTGGGCACATGCGGTCAGCAGCGCAACTGTACCCGAATCCGCGCCATCTCTTGCAGGTAGGTGAGCGAGGACGGCACTAGCCGCGCCAGGTCGTACACCGAATAGCCGTCGGGCGGTCCCTGCACGCCGGGATCGCGTACCAAAGCATACAGCGTCAGGGGGACGTGTTTGGATGTCGCTGCCGCACATGATGAATATGACGCATCAATGACCCAGTGGTCGTGGCATGGCGGGGATACCCAGAGATGGTGACTCAACCTGTTCCTGGAGGAGATCAGCACAAGCCACCAAACCACGCGCTCCACCCCCCACCGCCCCACCATCACCGGCCCACACCTCGCCGCTCTGGAGCACATCCCAGAGCACGCGCCTCGCACGCCAGACCCTCCCATGCTGGAAGCAAGGACACGTCAACACCACGGCCCGCAGCCTGCAAGGTTGCGGTCAACCGTCTTCCATCATACATGCGCATCCTCAGCACGCGGCGAGGTGGGCTCAGAGCGCACCAGGCTCGTGCCCACGCGCCGTCACCACCTCCAGGCGTACCGCTCGCCCGCCTGCCACGATCGCCGCCGCGTCGAAGTTGTTGATCGTCGGGCAAATATGGCGCGGGAGCAGGTAGAGCTGCGCGCCGATCGCGGGGGCCTCCGCTCCGGTCGGCAGGTCGATCGGCAGGTGCTCCTCGCTCGGTCGGCCCGGCTCCCAGTCGGGGTGGCCGAGCACCGCACAGGTCGGCACGCCCGCATCGGCACCCACCGCTTGATGCCCCGCGTCGCAGGTGATCCGGCCAGGGCGCGGCCGGCTAACCACGGTGGCCAGCACCAGGGCCGCCGGGCGGTAGCCCCACGCGGCTGGGAGCTGAGCGAGCGACGTCAGGTCGCCGTACACAGGCGTGCCGGGCGAGATGCGATGCGCGAAGCTGGCCTCGGCAAAGCTGCGGTAGCTGGTGGCATGGGGCGCGGCTGGGGTCCCTGAGGTGATCACCTCGGGGACCGGCACGCCAGCGGCCTCAAGGGAGCCCACGATGTGCAGGAGCTGGTCGTAGCCCGTGTGGGCCACCCGCTCGCGCGCATCCGCCTGCACCCCGCCCAGCTGCCCATCATACCAGTGCAGGCCAGCCAGCTTGAGCCCCATGTCGCGGATGCCGCGGGCCAGCGCCAGCACAGTGTCCGGATCGGCGGCCAGGCCGGTGCGATCCATCCCAGGGTTAACGTCGATCCATAGGGACACGGGCACGCCGCGCCACTGGGCGAGGTGCGCCGGGCTCTCGACGAGGACCGACACGCGGGTGGCGGGGTGGCCCACGGCTAGCGCGGCCACCCGCCGCGCGTTGGCACCTACCACTGGGAAGGCCAGCAGCACGTCGGGCGCGCCGAGCTGGCAGAGCACCTCCAGCTCGCGGGTGGTGGCGCACTTGAACTGGCGCAGGCCGTGGTCGAGCAGGCGCCGCATCGTCCAGGCGAGCTTGGCGGTCTTCACGTGCGGGCGCCAGCGGTCAGGCCCACCGACCGCCCGGATCGTGGCGGCAATATTGGCGTCCACCGCCTCCTCGTAGATCAGCAAGGCCGGTGTGAGCAGGTCGGCGGTGGCGGCGACCTCGTAGTCGCCGAGGGCGACGGACACCGCCGGCGCGAGGGTTTCGTTCACGGGCTCCTCCTTCGTTTCGGCGTATTGTACAGCGTGCCGACGCGGTGCCCAGGTGTGGCAGGGCGGTCCGCGCCCCGGCTTGAGGTTATCCACGTGCAGATCGGGCGAGGCCATGCACGAAGCGCTTGGTTTCTGAAGCGGGAAGAGGAATCGTTTCTCCATCCTAGGAGGTCCGGCACCAGACCGAGCCATATACCTGTCGATTGAATGGCAGGCGGGCACCCCACGTCCTCCTGCATGGGCCCACCTTTCACCGCATGATAGGCGGATAGTCCCCACGACGGCCCTGATTCATGGCGAAACGTGGGTACACACCATGTGGTCAGGAAGAATCATCTGTCATTTAATGGACAGCTATTTGTAAAGGAGCATGTGGCTCGGTGTCGTCCGGCACTGAGGCTCACACCCGTTGGTGCCGTGCCGGCGAAGCCAGCCCTGTCTGCACCACGGTGACCCACACCCCACGACGGGAACACATCCCTGCGCCCGGCACCTCATCATGCCTGGTGTGCCCCATCCGGGCGCAGCGCCGGCCCGCGCCGAAACGTGCCTCGACCTGTTCCAGAGCTGACGTCAGCCGCTCAGCTTCGCCCAGAGGGCGCCCGACGGTATGCGACCTACTCGGCGTCCCACAAGCTGGGCTGGTGGGGCAGCGCCTAGACCTGCGATCATCGCGGCTGATATTCACACTGACGTACGAGGGTCGGACCATTGTCCCATCAGCGTGACGCTGACACAGCCCATCCTGTACATGCTTGATACCAAGAGATCACTACTGAAAGTCATTGCTTCCTGAGGACGCAGGCCGATCGATAGCGCGTGAAAACACCGCAAGGCGACGAAGACTGTACAGTTGGCCGACTAAGTACGGAAGAATCATTCGAGTCAACAAGCGGACCAGCGCCGGCATAGTGCGTGGCGCTGGTCTCGTTATCCGCGTATCCGTGTACGCAACGACCTCGAACAGGAAGGCGTGCCTTCCTACCGCTTGTTAGTTGCGATGGATCACGATGCTGCCGCCCTGGAGCGCCGTCGTCGGCTCGGTATCGTCACTCGCGCCCATCTGGTTGTCATACACAACCGCACCGCTGATTTTGTCCCAGATCTTGATGCGGAACGTATCGACGCCACCACCACCGCTGACCTGCCCGTCGATGGCGGTGAGCATGAAGCCGTAGTCTCCCGAGCCGTTGATCGTGCCCGAGCCCTTGTACTGGGCCTTCGCGCCGGCCACAACCAGCCACTCGTAGACTGAGCTGTGGAAGTTGAGATTGCCCGCCTTGAACTGGAACTCGGTCTGGCCGGTCGGCACCGTCGCGTTCTTCTGGTACTTCGCGTTGAAGCCGAAGTTGGCCCGGCCGGTCGCGCCCGCGCAGACCGCGCTGAGCGTACACGCCCCCACCGGCGAGTTGATGAAGCCGCCGCCCGTGACGTAGCCGCCGGTCGGATCGAAGATCACCACGTAGCGGAAGAGCAGCTCGCCGCTCGCGCCGTCGTCGTCGGTGACCGTCAGGCGCACCGTGTACACGCCGGGCTGCGTGTAGGTGTGCGTCCCGCTGACCGTGCCCGCGCCGTTGGCCTCGCTCACCGTGCCGACCGATGAGCTACCGTCGCCCCACTCCCAGCGCGCCGTGTGCGTATCGGCGATGCCGGGGTCGGTAAAGGTCGCGCCGCCGCTGACGACGGTATTGATCTGGGCCGGATCGTACGGCAGCGTGAGCGTCGTCACCGTCGGCGCGACGTTGCTCACGGTGATCGTGGTGGCATCCGTGGCGCTAAGGCCGCCGCTGTCGGTGGCACGCACGCGGATCGGCACCGTGCTCGGCCCGTCGAGCTGCGCCGCCGAGACCGTGATCCGACTGCCGGCCGTCTCAAACGTTCCGTCGCCGTTGAGATCCCAGGCAACCGTGAGCGTCTGGCCCTCGGGATCGCTGCCGGTAGCGGAGATCGTCACCGAGCCGCCCTCGGCCACGGTGTACGGTCCGTTGGCGCTGACCGTTGGCGCGCCGTTGGCCGGAGTCGGCGTCAGCGTCGCGGTCGCCGTCGGCGGCACCGTGCCGGTCGGCGTATTCGTCGGCGTCGCGGTTGCCGTGGCCGTCGGTGTTGGTGTTTCCGTCGGCGTACTCGTCGGCGTACTCGTTGCCGTCGCGGTTGGCGTCGGCGTACTCGTCGGCGTCGACGTCGCTGTCGCAGTTGGAACCGGTGTCGGCACCACGCTGCCGCTGACGATCAGCACACCATTGGCTGACGCAGAAGCCGTGCTGGAGATCGAGGCTGCCCCAGCCGTCAACTGGTACGTGCCTGCCTGCGTCGCCTTGACCTTCAGCAGCACGCCGGCCGTCATATGGGCGGGAACAAACACCTCGTCGGTCTCAAGTTCCAGCGCCAAACCTCCCGGTGTCGCACCGGCATCCAGCGTGAAGGTCGTATCCAGATTGCCCGTATTCGTTACCAGCATCAGATACGAGGTTTGCGCAGTGTTGGTCAGCGTTTGAGTGGCAGGTTGTAGCTCGACCTCTACCGCCTCGTAGCCGCTGAAGGTCACCTCCGCAATATCGGAGTTTTGGATTGCGGGATGGGTGGTTGACCACGCGGTGACTGCAAACGCATAGGTTTGCGCCAGCGCAAAGGAGAGATCGCTGGCAGTCAGCTGGACATGCTGGGTCTGACCGGGTGCCACTGACACCACGGCCGGAGCAAATTGCGCGGTCGACGAGACAACACCGCTCGCCGAGAGCTGGTAGGTGTCGGGCTGTGTGCCGGTGTTGGTCACGGCAACCTGCCACGTTCCAGCGCCAATAGGACTCAGCGTTGTGTGCTCAGGCTGGACGTCGACCTGAACACCGTATCCTTCAACGATGAGCACACCCTCAACCACCCCCTGGACCTGGGGATCGAGCTGCGATTGGACCACCACGTCGAAGTCATACTCGCCCGGTGTGGCGGTTGTCGCTGGCGTAACCAGCAGCCACAGCTCGGCCGTGTTGAAGACGAACGGTGTCATTTGGATCGTGGTTACGGGCGCATCGTTGGCCATGAGTCGGGCCGACCAACCAGCGGGCAGGTTGATGTCAAAGCTATAGGTATCCAGGATATTCCCTGCATTGGTCACATCCAGGCGGTAAAGCACAGGCACGCCGGGACCGCCAGTCGCCGTCGCCGGACGCAACGCCGCTTTCACCTTCGGCGCGCTCAAGACGGCCAGCGTAGCTTCGTCTGCCGCCGACAGCGTTGTTCCATTGCTGGTGACGCTCGCGGTCACGGTAAATGGATACACCCCCTGCGATCCGTGCGCTGCCACCGTGAATTGCCTGGTGACCGAAGCGTGTGGCCCAACAGCAATCGTCGCCGGCAGATCGCTGGTGTTGCTGCCGAGACCCGTAGCTGTGAGCTGGTAGGTTCGCGCTTCCGGCTCGTCGTTCGTGAGGGTGAGCGTGTAGGTGACGGCTTGACCAATCTCTGCTGTGACGTACTCCGGTGTCAGCGAGAGATTCGGCGTCTCCACAATCGTCAGCTCGGCCTGCACCGCATCCTGACCGCCGCTGGTTGTGGTCGCCGTGACCACAAACGTGGTCGTCGCCGCCGTAGCTGTCGCCGCCGGCTGGATCGTGAGCGGCAGCGTCTGCCGCGCGCCGGGAGCCAGCGTGACCATCGATGCAAGCTCCGTCCACGCGTCGGGCAGGCCGCTGACCGCCAGCGCGTAGGTTTGCGGGCTCGACGTCGGGTTGTACACCTCCACCTGATAGATCGCCTCGCCGCCGGGCGACGTCGTACGGGTCGTGGGATCGATCGTGATGATATGCGGCGCCTGCACGAAGAGCGGCGGAAGCGTGATCGTGTTGCTGCCACTCTCGATGCTGTAGGTCACCGTCGTGCCGTTCGAGACCTGCCGCACCTCGCCGGGCCGCAGGTTGACC
>DASWTW010000030.1:0-5420 GCA_036401895.1 Herpetosiphonaceae bacterium
GCGGATGCGCAGGTCAACTTGCTGCTGACCCACCAGGCCACGCCCGCCGACGCGGTGACGCCCTGGTTCGCCGGCGCGGTGGTCGATCTCCTGGCCGATGCGGAGCCGATCCGCCGGCAGCCCACCACCAACCCAGAGGCGACGATCGGGCCGCCGCAGCTAGCCTACGTGATCTACACCTCGGGCTCACTCGGGCAGCCCAAGGGCGTGCTGGTCGAGCATCAGGCGCTGGTGAACTACACCGAAGCCGCGCGAGCTGCCTATGGCATCACCGCCCGTGACCGCGTGTTGCAGTTCGCCTCGATCAACTTCGACGCCAGCGCCGAGGAGATCTACACCGCGCTGACCAGCGGCGCGACGCTCGTGCTGCGCAGCGAGGCCATGATCGAGACGATCGCGACGTTCCTCAACCGGTGCGATGCCTGGCGCATCAGCGTGCTCAGCCTGCCCACCGCCTACTGGCATGAGCTCGTCGCCCGCCTGGATGCCGATCAGTGCGCCCTGCCCGCGTGGTTGCGCATGATGATTATCGGCGGTGAGCGCGCGCTACCCGAGCGCGTCGCGCAGTGGCAGCAGCACGCCGGCGCGCAGGTCCAGCTGCTCAACAGCTACGGCCCCACCGAAGCCACCGTCGTCGCGACCGTGTTTCCAGTACCGCCACAGCCGTCGGAGAGCGTCCCACGCGAAGTGCCGATCGGTCGGCCGCTCCGCAACGTGACGGCCTATGTGCTCGATCGCCAGCTGACTCCGGTGGCGGTGGGTGTGCCGGGCGAGCTGTACCTCGGCGGCGCGAGCCTGGCGCGCGGCTACCTCAACCGGCCGGAGCTCACGGCCGAGCGCTTCATCGCCGATCCGTTCTCCGATCGACCGGGCGCGCGGCTCTACCGCACGGGCGACCTGGTGCGCTTCCTGCCCGCCGGCACGCTCGCGTTTCTGGGCCGTGTGGACCAGCAGGTCAAAGTGCGTGGCTTCCGCATCGAGACCGGCGAGATCGAACAGGCGCTGCGCCACAGCCCTGCCGTCAGCGATGCGGTGGTCATGGCTCGCGAAGATACACGCGGCGATACGCAGCTGGTGGCGTATATCATCCCGCAGCCGGGCAACGTCCCGACGACCAGGGGGCTGCGCACCTTCTTGCTGACTATGCTGCCGAATTACATGCTTCCTGCCGCGTTCGTGACGCTGGAGCGACTGCCTCTAACACCCAGCGGCAAGGTCAATCTCCGCGCGCTGCCCGTCCCGGAACGCGTGCGTCCCGAGCTGGAAAGCAGCCTCGTAGGCCCGCGCACCGCCACCGAGCAGCAGGTCGCCGCGCTCTGGCTCGGCGTGCTCAAGCTTGAGCAGGTAGGAATCTACGATAACTTCTTTGAGCTGGGCGGTCACTCGCTGCTCGCTACGCAGCTACTGGCGCGGCTGCGTACCACGTTCCAGGTTGACTTGCCGCTCCGGCACCTGTTTGCGTCGCCCACGGTAGCCAGCATGGCCGAGATGATAGACACATATCAGTGGATGGCTCAAGGCGCCGCCGTGCCCTCCGCCGATCCTGACGAATCGATTGAAGAAGGCGAACTATGACGACATTTGAGCTACTGGCGCGGCTCCGTGGGCGAAACATCAAGCTGTGGGCTGAGGGCGATCGGCTACGCTTTCAGGCGCCGAAAGGCGCGCTCACCGATGAACTGCGCGCCGCGCTGTCCGAGCATAAAGCAGAAGTGCTGGCATTGCTTCAGGAGGTGACGGCGACTACGCACGAGGCACCGGCACCGATTGAGCGCGCGCCAAATCGGGACGCGCTGCCGCTGTCGTATGCGCAGCAGCGGCTGTGGTTCCTGGATCAGCTGGAGCCCGGCAGCCCCTTCTACTCCCTGCCCTTCGCCGTGCGGCTGAGTGGCCAGCTCGATGTGGCCGTCCTTGAGCGCGCCTTTGCGGCTTTGATCGCCCGCCACGAGGCGCTGCGCACCACCTTCGTCGCGCATGACGGCCAGCCGGTGCAAGTGATCGCGCCGCCCGCCCCGCTGCCGCTCCCGCTCGTCGATCTCCGCCAGCTGCCTGGCGCTGAGCGTGAGGCCGCCACGCAGAAGCACATGCGCGCCGAAGCCTACACGCCCTTCGATCTTCAGCGCGGTCCGCTGCTGCGCACCACGCTGCTCCAGCTCGCCGCTACCGACTATGTCGTGCTCGTCACGCTGCACCATATCATCGCCGATGGCTGGTCGATCGGCATCCTCATCCGCGATCTCGCCACCCTGTATGCCGCCTGCGCCGCCGACCTGCCCTCACCCTTGCCGCCGCTGCCCGTCCAGTATGCCGACTTTGCCCACTGGCAGCGCCAGTCGCTCACCGATCAGCGCCTTCAGCAGCTGCTCACCGCCTGGATCGACCAGCTCCACGGCGCCCCCACCACCCTGGAGCTGCCCACCGACCACCCACGGCCACCCGTCCAGTCCGTCCACGGCGCCACCCTGCCCGTCCGCCTGCCGCAGTCCCTCACCCAGGCGCTGCTCACCCTCAGCCAGCAGCACGGCGCCACCCTGTTCATGACCCTGCTCGCCGCCTTCCAGGTGCTGCTGGCGCGCGTCAGCGGCCAGGACCAGCTGCTGGTCGGCTCGCCGATCGCCGGGCGCACACGCGCCGAGCTCGACGAGCTGATCGGCTGCTTCGTCAACACGCTCGTGCTGCGCGCCGATCTGCGTGGCCAGCCCACGTTTGTTGCGCTGCTGGCGCGCGTGCGCACGACCACGCTGCATGCCTATGAACACCAGGAACTGCCCTTTGAGCGGCTGGTGGAGGCGATCCAGCCGGCGCGCGACCTCAGCCGCAGCCCGCTGGTGCAGGTCATGTTCGCGCTGCACAACACGCCGCAGGAAGCCAGCGCGCTGCCGGGGCTGACGCTCAGGCGGCTACCAGTGGACAGCGGCACGGCCAAATTCGACCTGGCGCTCTCGTTGAGCGAGACGGCGGACGGGCTGGTCGGCACGCTGGAGTACGCCACCGCGCTGTTTGCGCGCGCCAGCATGGAGCGCCTGCTGAGCCACTTTCACACCCTGCTCACCGCCATCGTCGCCGATCCCCAGCAGCCGATCACGACCCTGCCCCTGCTCACCGACGTCCAGCGGCAGCAGCTCCTCGTCGACTGGAACGCAACTGCCGCATGGTTCCCACGCGATCTGTGTCTCACACAGCTAGTCGAAGCGCAAGCTGCCGAGCACCCTGAGGCGATCGCGATTGCCTGCGCCGAGCAATCGCTCACCTACCGCCAGCTGGATCGACGTGCGAATCAACTGGCACATCAGCTTCAGGCGCTCGGCGTCAGGCCGGATGTGTGTGTCGGCCTGCTGCTGACACGTTCGCCGGACCTTGCAATCGCCGCACTGGGCGTGCTCAAAGCCGGCGGCGCCTATCTCCCGATCGATATAGCCTATCCGCCCGAGCGTATCCAGTTCATGCTGGAAGATGCCCGGGCTCCGATCCTGCTGACCCAGAGCCATCTGCTACAGGCTGCGCCAGCGCACAAGCTGCGCACGATCTGTCTGGACACCGACTGGACGGCAATCGCGCAGCAGCCCGAAACACCGCCACGCAGCACAGCAACCGCCGAACATCTCGCCTATGTCATCTACACCTCGGGCTCGACCGGTCGCCCGAAAGGTGTTGGCGTGCCGCACCGAGGGGCGATCAACCTGGTCACCTGGCATCGGCGCACCTACGATCTCAGCCCCGACGATCGGGCTACGCTGCTGGCCGGCCTGGCGTTCGACGCGTCGGTGTGGGAGCTGTGGCCGTACCTGGCCAGCGGCGCGAGTCTCCATCTGCCCGACGAGGAGATTCGTTCTGCGCCCGGCGCGCTGGTAGAATGGCTGATCGCGCAGGGGATCACAATCTGCTTCATGCCCACGCCGCTGGCAGAGGCCGTGCTTGCGGAGCAGCGCGCGGCGCAGCTGCCGCTACGCGCGCTACTCACCGGCGGCGATGTGCTGCACGCTCACGAGTGGAGCCGGCTCCCATTTCTGGTGATCAACCACTACGGCCCGACTGAGAATACGGTTGTTACGACCTGTGAGGCAGTCGAAGCTACGAGCACGGCGCTGCCCAGCATTGGCCGCCCGATCGCCAACACGCAGGTGTATCTGCTCGACTCCAACCTACAGCCGGTGCCGATCGGCGTAACGGGCCAGCTCTACATCGGCGGTGATAGCCTGGCCCGTGGCTACCTGAGCCGGCCCGCGCTCACGGCCGAGCGCTTCGTGCCCAATCCCTTCGGCGGCAGCCTGGAGCGCACGAGCGCGGGATCGCGGCTGTACAGCACCGGCGATCTGGGGCGGTATCTCCCCGACGGCCGGATCGACTTCCTGGGCCGCATCGATCACCAGGTCAAAATCCGCGGCTTCCGCATCGAGCTCGGCGAGATCGAGGCCGCACTGCTGCGCCATCCAGGTCTTCGTGATGGCGTGGTCGTGGCGCGCGAAGACTCCAGCGAGAAGCGGCTAGTGGCGTACGTGGTTGAGAACCTAGAACCTAGAACTAAGAACCTAGAGGACGAGAGCGAAACTGGTTCTAGGACGCCTGGAGGGCACCCGGTTCTTGGTTCTACTCTCCGTACCTTCCTTGGGCAACACTTGCCAGACTACATGCTGCCGAGTGCGTTCGTCACGCTCGACGCGCTGCCGCTGACACCCAACGGCAAAGTCGATCGCAAGGCCCTGCCCGCGCCGGATGGCACCAGCCCGGAGATGATCTTTGTTGCGCCGCGCACACCTACCGAAGCCGTGCTCGTGGATCTGTGGAGCGATGTGCTGGGTGCTGAGCAGATCGGCGTTCACGACAATTTCTTCGCGCTGGGCGGGCACTCGCTGCTGGCCACGCAGCTGGTCTCGCGCATCCGCAGCACCCTGTCGGTCGATCTGCCGCTGCGCCAGGTCTTTGCCGCGCCGACCGTCGCCGAGCTGGCTCAGCACATCGCCACCCTGCGCGCGGATGATCGGTCCCAGCCCGACGCATCCCCGATCCAGCTCATCGATCGCAGCACGCCGCTGCCACTCTCCTTCAGCCAGGAGCGCCTCTGGTTCCTGGATCAGCTGGAGCCCGGCAGTGCATTCTACTCGATTCCTTTCGCCGTGCGGCTGAGTGGCCAGCTCGATGTGGCCGTCCTTGAGCGCGCCTTTGCGGCTTTGATCGCCCGCCACGAGGCGCTGCGCACCACCTTCGTCGCGCGTGATGGTCAGCCGGTACAAGTGATCGCGCCGCCCGCCCCGCTGCCGCTCCCGCTCGTCGATCTCCGCCAGCTGCCTGGCGCTGAGCGCGAGGCGACGGCTCTGCACTACGCGCGCACCGAGGCCTACACGCCCTTCGATCTTCAGCGCGGTCCGCTGCTGCGCACCACGCTGCTCCAGCTCGCCGCTACCGACTATGTCGTGCTCGTC
>DASWTW010000031.1:0-2837 GCA_036401895.1 Herpetosiphonaceae bacterium
GCTGGAGCGCCGCAGAAACAGCGCGAGGATCAGCCCCAGCAGCGCGATACCAGCCGCAACCGAGAAAGCCGTGTGCAGGCCGTTGGTGAGCGCCGCCTGCTGTACAGTGAGATCGGCCGGATTTTCGACGCTGTGCAGATACGCCTCGGTCCCGGTCGTCATGATCGTGACGAGCAGCGCGGTGCCGACAGCGCCGGCAACCTGCTGAAGCGTACTGAAGATCGCGCTGCCGTGGGCATGGAGCGAGCGTGGTAGCTGGTTCAGGCCCGTCGCGAAGATCGGCGTGAACAGCAGCGCCAGCCCCGAGTTAAAGGTGATATGCAGCACCAGCAGCAGCCAGACCGGCGTTGCCGCCGTGAGCGTGGTGAAGCCCCACAGCGCCAGCACCAGCAGCGACGCGCCGGTGATCGCCAGCGCCAGCGGCCCAGAGCGATCAAAGATCCGGCCCACGAACGGCGCGGCCACGCCCATCAGCACACCGCCCGGCAGGAGAAAGAGGCCGGTCTGGAGCGGCGTGAAGCCACGAATATTCTGGAGAAAGATCGGCAGCAGGATCGCCGAGGCAAAGAGCGCCATCATGACCACCATGATCAGCGCTACGCTCAGCGAGAACATGCGATAGTGAAAGGCCCGCAGATCCAGCAGCGGTGACGGCAACCTGAGCTGCCGCCAGCCAAAGGCCAGCAGACTGATCACGCCGACGACCACTGGCACCAGCACCGTCAGACTGGACCAGCCGCCGCCCTCGCCGGCGCTGCTGAAGCCGTACACCAGGCCGCCAAAGCCCAGCGCGGCCAGAATCACCGAGGGTAGATCCAGCGACGCACTGCGAGTCTCGCCGACGTTGACCAGGAAGCGCGCGCCGTAGAGGAGCACGCCGATCGCGATCGGCAGCACCGCGAAGAAAAGGAAGCGCCACGACAGCGCCTGCACAATCAGCCCGGAGACGGTCGGCCCAACCGCCGGCGCGACCGAGATCACAATGCTGACCGTGCCCATCACGGCGCCGCGCCGCTCCATCGGGATCAGCGCCAGGATCGTCGTCGTCAGCAGCGGCAGCATAATCGCGGTACCGGATGCCTGGAAGACGCGGCCGAGCAGCAGCACGGCAAAGTTGGGCGCAAGGCCGGCTACCAGTGTTCCCAGCGCAAACGCGCCCATCGCCGCGAGATACAGCGTGCGCGTGGTGAAGCGCTGCATCAAAAAGCCCGTCGTCGGAATCAGCACCGCCATCACCAGCATATAGGCCGTCGCCAGCCACTGAGCCGTGCTCGCGCTGATCTGTAGCTCGGCCATCAGCTTGGGCAGCGCGACGTTCATGATCGTCTCGTTGAGGATCACCACAAACGCCGCGACCAGCATAGTCATGATAATGCTCATATCGCGGCGTGACGTGGGTTGAGCAATTGGCCGCGCGGGCATCGTCGTATCGGATAGCATAACGTTCCTTGCGCCTGAGCGCACTTATTCTCCAGCGTGTTGAAAGTTAATCTTCTTGCTCATCGGCGTCTCCGGCAGCCACAGCGCGATCACCAGCAGCGCCAGGACCGACAGCGGAATCGCGAAGAGATAGATGCGGGTCACGCTGGTAGCAAACGAGGTCTTGACCGCAGAGTTCACCTGCTGCCCGACGCGCGTCGCATCCGCGCGGACCTGCTGCTCAGCGGCATCGATCGCGCTGTTGGCCTGCGCCTGCGCGGCGGGATCGCTGCTGCTCACGGCGGCCTTGACCTCGGGTAATGTCTGGTCGCTGCTCAGGAGCTGCGCTCGCGCCTCGGCGTTGCCGTCCAGCGCCGCCTCGGTCAGACTGCGCTGCTGCTCGATCGGTGCGATCGCCGCCTGCGCCAGCTTGGCCTCAAGATCCACCGACGAGCCGCCGGCGCCTTCCCCAACTGACACGCTGCTCTGGAACTGAGCCGGATCGAGCGCCGCCTGCATCGTCAGCGGCACCTGGGGCGCGATCTGAGCAAAGTTCTGCTGAAGCTGTCCGGCCAGCGTGGTCGTCAGGATCACGCCAAAAATCGCGCCGCCCAGCACCTGGCCGAACTGTTGAAAGAACTGCCGGTTCGCCATCACCGCGCCGATCTCGTGCGGCCGGGCGGCGTTCTGCATCGCCAGGTTCAGCAGCGGCATGGCCGGCCCGAGCCCAACGCCCATCACAAAGACGCGCCACGCAACATCCCAAACGCTGCTGTTAGGCGAGAGCTGCGACATCAGCACGAAGCCGACGATCATCAGCGCAAAGCCGCCGACGATGAACGGTTTGTAGCGGCCAGAGCGCTGCACCAGCAGTGAGCTGACGTTGCTGGCCAGAACAAAGCCGGCCATCAGCGGGATCTGAGCGATGCCGGCCTCGGTTGCGGTCAGCCCCAGCACGTTCACCAGGAACAGCGATAGGAACAGCACGGCGCCAAAGAAGGCTGCGCCGCTCAGCAGTGCCGCGACCACGCCCACGGCAAACGTGCGGTTGCGGAACAGCGCCAGCGAGATCACCGGCGATTCGGCGCGCAGTTCGACGATCAGGAACAGCACCGTGCAGATCGCCGCGACCACAAAGTAGCCAATGATTAGCGGGGAAGACCAGGGATGCACGCTCTTGTCCAGCGTCAGGCCCAGCAGCAGCGGCACAACCGCACCGATCAGCAGCAGCGTGCCCAGCCAGTCGATGCGAGCCTGGATGCCGCTAGCCATGCTTGGCATCTTCGTCCACACGAACCACAGCGCGATCGCGCCAATAGGCAGATTCACGTAGAAAACCCAGTGCCACGAGATCTGGTCGGTCAGCAGGCCGCCAAGGAACGGACCGATCACGCTCGACAGACCGAAGACCGCCGGAA
>DASWTW010000032.1:0-11624 GCA_036401895.1 Herpetosiphonaceae bacterium
CGCCCGGCTCGTAGAGATAGCCAACCTTGTGCGGCACGTTGATCGCAACGCCGCCGGCGATCGCCATGCGGCACTCGTCGAGCAGCAGGCTTTGGCGGGCGAGATGCACCGCTACCAGCGAGGTTGAGCAGGCCGTGTGGACCGCGTAGCTTGGCCCTTTGAGATTCAGCTTGTACGAGATCCGCGTCGCGAGACTCGCCAGATCGTTGCCGATCGAAACCTGGAACACGCCCAGCGATTTAAACAGCTGCGGATTCGAGACGATATTGAAGACGTAGGTATTGGTGCGCGAGCCGGCAAACACGCCCAGCGGCTCGTCGTAGGTGTCGAGGTTGTAGCCGGCATCTTCGATGGCTTCCCAGGCGCACTCAAGAAAGACGCGCTGCTGCGGATCGGTGCTCTCCGCTTCGAGCGGGCTGAAGCAAAAGAACGCCGCGTCAAACGACTCGATATTTTCGAGCACTGGCGCGACTTTGACATAGTTGGGCTGGCTCAGCTCGGCGGGCGTGACTCCCTCAGCCGCCAGCTCCGCGTCGGTCAGCCGGGTCAGCGATTCTACGCCATCGCGCAGGTTGCGCCAGAACACGCCGAGATCGCGGGCGCCGGGAAAGCGTCCCGACATACCGATGATCGCGATTTCTGCTCCCGTATATTCAGCCTCAGGATTCTGCATGTCTTTCCTTTGATCCTATTTCCCTGATCGTTTCATCTGCCGGTACTGCTTCCGGCGATTGAGCTTAGCCTCTTGATCGTCGGCCGGAGCGAGATCCGGTGGATTGTCGCCGCCTTGCTCAAGGAACTCAGCCAGCGCCTTGATGGTCAGACGCTCGTACAGGCTGACCACCGACAGGTCGATCTGAAGCTCGCTCTTCATCTGCGCCACCACCCGAATCGCTATCAGCGAGTCGCCGCCAAGCTCAAAGAAGTTGTCGTACACGCCGATCTGCTCAAAGCCCAGACTCCGCCGCCAGATCGCCGCGATCTTTTGCTCAAGGTCGGTCTCGGGCGCAATATACGCCGTGGGAAGCTGCGGTCGCGGGTAGGAGGCCGCAGGCGCCGCGTCGTCGGAGATCAGCGAGTCGCGCAACGCTCCCGCCTGTTGCTGCAATTCCTCGATGCGAGGCGCGAGCGGCGCCGTCGAGACAAGCACCTGGTCGGCGGCATTCCAGGCGACGATCCGCCGCAGCGCGGTACCGCCCTCGTCGGGAGTCATCGCCAGGGCTGAAAGGCTCTGGCTCATGGCGGTCATTCTGCCATCCTCGATCTGCCAGGCATCCCAGTTCACGCTGATCCAGGGCTGCTCGCTGGTCTGGTTGTGACGCTGGGCAAACGCATCCATGAAGCGATTCGCGGCGGCATACGCGGCGTAGCCACGTCCGCCCAGAAACGCCGCCAGCGAGGAGACCAGCAGGCAAAAGTCCAGGCTGTGATCGCGGAGCACCGCCTCAAGCGCGAACAGGCTGCGGGCTTTGGCCGCGAAATGCCACTCGCACTCGGCAGGAGTGGTCTCTTGCAGTGCGCGAAACGCCTGCTCGCCGACGACCGTAGCGGCATGGATTACGCCGTTAATCGCGCCGAACTGCTCCGTTGCGCGCTCCACAGCCGCCGCTAGCTCGTGCGTGTTCGTCAGCGAGCTGTTGACGACCAGAATCTGCGCGCCGGCGGCGATCAAGGCTTGCAGGCGGTGGATCTTGCGGCTGACGCTGTGCTGATCGCTGTGGGTTGCCAGCCACTGCTCCCAGAGCTCGTTCTCAGGGAACGCGCCCGGCTCGATCAGGACTAGCCGCGCTTTGGCGGTTGTAGCAAGATACTCGGTCAGCGCGAAGCCGATCTCAGCCAGGCCGCCCGTGATCAGGTACACGCCCTCCCTCCGGATCGGTGTGAGCGGATCGGAGCTGCCTTCCAGGCGAACCGGCGAGAAATCCTGGACCCACCGCTGCGCCCCGCGATAGGCGATGTCGGGATTGGCGGCGGGAGTCAGCGCCTCCGCGACAATCTGCGTGGCTACCTGCGCGCTGCGGCTGCGGCTGGGCAGCACAAGATCCATGTAGCGACAGCTTATGGTTGGATATTCTTGTGGAATGACTTTGCAGATACCCAGCAGCGTGGTCTTGGCGCGCATGATCGGCTCGGCGGGCGTTACGCTATGCACCTGGTTCGATACAACGGTAAGCTGGATCGGCGTCTGGCTGCCGTGCTTGCCCAGCGCCTGGGCCAGGTAGAGCAGGCTGTAGAAGCCATACGTCTGGGCGGTGTCGAACTCCACGTTCCAATCGTTGGGCTGCCCGTCGTCGCTCAGGCTCCAAAGATGCAGAATCTCGGTCGGCTCCTGGCTGCTCTGGCGCAGGTCGGCGAGCAGCGCGGCGTAATCCTCGGGCTGGCGTGGGTCGATCTCGTACAGCTGGTTGTCTAGCCGCCGGAACTGCTCGCCGGCGGTGACGAAGATAACCTCGTGCTCGGCCTGCCGCAGCTGCTGGCCGATCGCCGGCCCAAGGCCGTGGGCATCGCTCAAGATCAGCCAGACGCGCGGCGCTGCGACAAGGCTCTCGTGTGCAGGCAGGGCCGGGGCTGGTGTGTGCTGCCAGGTGGGCACATAGAACCAATCGGCGATGCTGCTGCGCTTGGCGATGCTGGCCTGAGGACGCGCGCCGGGCATGATTCTTTGTGACGTGAGCCAGTAGTTTTGTCGCTCGAAGGGATAGGTCGGGAGTGGGATTCGTCGCCGCTGGCCCGTCGAATATAATCCCTGCCACTCGACCGGCACGCCCGCCATCCAGAGCCGACCCAGAGTCATCAACGTAAAGGCCATATCGGCGCGCGGATCATCGCGGTGGCGTAGCGAGGCCAGCGTTGTCAGCAGCCGATCGTGCTGGCGAACCAGACCGCTTAGCGTCGTGCCTGGACCAACTTCGAGGAAGATCCGGCTGCTGTCCTGCGCTAGCTCGGTCACGCAATCGGTGAAGCGCACCGGCTCGCGCATCTGGCGCAGCCAGTAGTCGCGATCGGTCGCGTCGGCGGCGGTGATCGGGCGTCCCGTGAGATTGGAAAGATACGGAATCTGCGGTGGATGCAGCTGCACCTGCTCAAGCACAGCCCGAAACTCCTGCGTGATCCGGTCGATATGGATCGAATGAAACGCCCGATCGGTGTGGAGCGCGCGGCAGGTCACATCCATACGCTCTAGCCGCTCTACCAGCGCCGCGACCGCCGCCTCCGGCCCCGCGACCACACAGCGCTCGGGGCCGTTGATCGCCGCCAGGCTGATCTCTGAGCTCAGAAACGGCATCAGCTCGTCAGCGCTCAAGGAAACGCTGACCATCGATCCGGGCGGCATGTGCTGCATGAGCTGGCCGCGCCTGGCTACCAGCTTAAGGCCATCCTCCAGGCTGAACACGCCCGCCAGACACGCCGCGACGTACTCGCCCAGGCTGTGACCGAGCATCACCTCGGGCACCACGCCCCAGCTGAGCCACAGCTGCGCCAGCGCGTACTCGATCACGAAGAGCGCGGGCTGGGTGTAGAGCGTCTGGTCAAGCTGCGTCGAGTCGCTCCACAGCACGTCCCGCAGATCGATGTCTAGATGCGCCTGCAACAGCTCGGCGCAGCGATCCACATGCTGGCGGAAAATCGGCGCCTGCTGGTAAAGATCGCGGGCCATGTTGGCATATTGTGCGCCCTGGCCGGGGAACAAGAAAACAACTGGGCGCTCTGCGGGCGCGGCGCTGGCACTGAGTAGCTGCTGAGGATCGTCTCCTTCCAGCGCGCGCACCGCCTCGTCCGCTGTGCAGCAAACCACAACGCGCCGCTCGGCAAATGCTTTACGACCAACCTGGAGCGTGTAGGCAACGTCCGATAGGTTGGCGTCGGGATGCTGGCGCAGGTACGCGGCAAGATCGCGGCTGGCCTGATCCAGCGCGCTGGTGGTACGCGCCGAGAGCGTCAGCAGATGCCAGTCTTCGGCCAGAGCGCTCGGCGTGGGCGGCGCTTCCTCAAGGATGATATGCGCGTTGGTGCCGCCGAAGCCTAGCGCGCTCACTCCGGCGCGCCGTGGATGCTGGCGCGCTTCCCAGGTGGCAAGCTTTGCGTTGACATAAAACGGACTGGTCGCAAAGTCGATGCGCGGGTTCGGCTGCTCAAAGTGCAGACTCGGCGGGATCTGCTGGTGTTTGAGCGCCAGCACGGTCTTGATCAGCGCGGCCACGCCGGCCGCCCGATCCAGGTGGCCGATGTTGGTCTTGACCGAGCCGATCGCGCAGTAGCCGGTCTGCTCGGTATCGGCGCGAAAGGCTTTGGTCAGCGCGGTGATCTCGATCGGATCGCCCAGCGCCGTGCCGGTGCCATGCGCCTCGACATAATCTATGGTCTCAGCAGAAACTCCCGCATCATTCAGCGCGGCGCGAATCACCGCCGCCTGGCCATCGACGCTGGGCGCCGTGTAGCCGACTTTGTGAGCGCCATCATTATTAACCGCCGTGCCTCGGATCACCGCGTGAACGGTGTCGCCGTCGGCCAGCGCATCATCCAGGCGCTTGAGCACGACAACACCGGCGCCGTTACCGAAGAGCGTACCGGCTGCGCTGGCGTCGAAGGTGCGACAATGGCCGTCGGGCGAGACGATTCCCTCTTCCTGGTAGTGATAGCCGCTTTCTTGCGGCACCACGATCGAGACGCCGCCGGCCAGCGCCACGTCGCACTCGCCGCGCAGCAGGCTTTGCCGCGCCAGATGGACCGCCACCAGCGAGGTCGAGCAGTAGGTCTGTACCGTCAGGCTGGGGCCTTTGAGATTGAACTTGTAGGAGACGCTAGTCGCCAGCGAGTCTTTATCGTTGCCAATAATCGTTTGCAGCGGGTCGATCGAGGCGACAAAGGCGGGATCGGTGTACAGACCAAGCAGGTAAGTGCTGATACTGGCGCCAGCAAAAACGCCGATCGCGCCCGGGTAGGCGGAGGTAGCATAGCCGCTCTGCTCCAGGGCTTGCCAGGCGCACTCCAGAAAGAGCCGCTGCTGCGGGTCCATCAGCTCCGCCTCACGCGGCGTGTAGCCGAAGAATCCGGCGTCAAAGGCCGCCATATCGTTGATGATCGGGCGAGCTTTGACGTAGTTTGGATCGTCGAGCAGAGCTGCGGGAATGCCGGCCTCCCTCAGCTGATCGTCGTCGAAGAAGGTGATCGACTCGACGCCATCGCGCAGGTTTTCCCAGAACGCCTCGACGTCCTGGGCGCCCGGAAAGCGTCCGGTCATGCCAACGATCGCGATTGCCTGCTGCTCCTCGGCGGGTAGGCGAACGCTCCGTGCAGGTGCGCTCGGCTGTGGCGCGCTCTGGCTTAGCTCCGGGCTGAGATACGCGGTGAGCGCATTGACCGTCGGCGCCTCGAAGAGCGTCACCGGCGCGATCTGCACATGCAGTTCGCGCTTCAGCTCGGCGATCAGCTGCATGCCGCTCAGCGAGTTTCCGCCCAGATCAAAGAAATTATCGTCAAAGCCAACCTGCGGCACGTTCAGCACGCGCTGCCAGATCGCGGCGATGCGGCGGGCCAGCTCATTACGCGCGGGCAGTGGCCGGGTCGTATCGGTCTGTGCGCTCGTGTCGTCGGCGTCACGCAGCGCGTCGAGCCTGACCCACTGCGCGATTCGTGTGTGTAGATCGCCGGTCGACACAATCACCTGCGCGCCGGGATCGCGGCTCAGGATGCGCAGCAGCGCGGCCCGACCTTCATCGGGCGAGATCGCAAGCTCGGACAGCGTTACGCCGATGGTGTCATTGGGATCGTCCGCCTGATGCCAGCTATCCCAATCGACGCTGATCCAGGGAGTGCCCGTCTGCTGGCGCTGCTGATAGGCGAAGGCATCCATGAACTGGCTCGCGGCGGCATAGGCGACGTTGCCGAGGCCGCCGAGCACGGACGCGAGCGATGCTTGCAGCAGGCAAAAATCGAGGCGACGGCCCTGGAGCGCCTGCGCCAGAACGATCAGGCCGTGGATTTTGGGATCGAAATGCGCTGCTGTCTCGGCAGCTCCCGTATCCTGGATCGCCCGGAACGACGCGCCGCGAGCGACACCGGCAGCGTGAATAACACCGTGCAGCGTGCCAAAGACACGCTCGGCCTCAGCGATAGCGGCGCTCATCGCAGACGGCTGGGTGATGTCGGCCTGAAGCACAAGCACCTGCGCGCCGAGCGCCTCCAGGGCTTGAATCTGCCGCAGCTTGCGCGAGATCGGATCATGCTCGTCGTGGGCTGCTAGCCAGTCGTCCCAGGATTCACGCGCGGGCAGCGCTGATCGTCCGACCAACACCAGCTTGGCGCGCGCGGTGTGGGCTATGTGCGTCGCCAGAGCCAGGCCGAGATTACCAAGACCGCCGACGATCAGATAGGTGCCGTCGTCGCGCAGCAGGGGTTGCGCCGGTGCAGTTTCTGCATCTTGCTGGGGCACGAATACTTGCACCCAGCGCTCGCCCGCTCGATAAGCGACTGCCGGATCGTCGGCCGGCGTGGTCAGCTCGGCCAGCAGTTGATCGATCAGGCTTTCCGATGTGGGCAGCTCCACGTCCACGGCGCGGCAAGAGATGTTCGGCTGTTCCTGCGGAAGTACGCGCCAGGGTCCCAGGATCGCGGCTTTTGCCGGATCGACGACTTCGCCGTCGTGGATGTGCTGAAGCCGCGTAGCAAGCAACGTCAGCTGGATCGAGCCGGCTGCGCGCTGGCGGTGAAGCGCCTGGGCCAGATACAGGACGCTGTAGAAGCCGCGCTCCAGGGTCGTGTCCAGGCCAAGCGGCGCGTCGGCCTCAGCGGTCAGCATCCAGCCGTGGACGATCCGCTGGGGTAGCTGGCCGCTGGCGCGCAGCGTTGTCAGGAGCGCGTCGTAGTCTTCAGGCTGGGCGGGATCGATGCTGTAGCGATCCTCGGCCACACGCATGTAGCGAGCGCCGGCTTCGACCACGCTCACGGCCTGGCCTGACGCCCGCAGCCGCGTCACGAGCGCATCGGTGGTAGCGCCGGCATCGCCCAAAACCAGCCAGCGCAAACTGGCACCATCAGCGGATGCCGACGCGGGTATCAGCGGGCTGCGCTGCCATTCGGGGCGATACAGCCAATCTTCTACGCGCGGTCGCTTCTTGAGCGTGGCGGTGTAGCTCGGCTGCGTGGTCGGCGCCGGGCTAATATCGATCCAGTAGCGCTGGCGCTCGAACGGATAGGTCGGCAGTGGCACGCGCTGGCGCTGCTCATCCGCGCTGCGCGCTTCCCAGTCAAGCGTCACGCCGGCGACCCAGAGCTTGCCGAGCGTCAGCAGCATAAAGGCCAGATCGGAGCGCTGATCGTTTGGGTGGCGCAACGAGGGCAGCATTGGCAGGTCGGGCTGCTGCTGGCGAGCAAGTGTGCTGAGCACGGTGCCAGGTCCAACTTCCAGCAGGAGGTGCGAGCTACCAGACAGGAGCTCGGCCAGTCCCTCGGCGAAGCGGACGGGCTGGCGCAGGTGCTGGACCCAGTAGTCCGGGTTCGTGGCCTGCGCGGGCGTAATCCAGGTGCCGCTCACATTCGAGATGAACGGCGTCTGCGGGGGCTGGAGGCGGAGTTGCTGGACGGCGGCGCGGAAGGCGGGCAGGATCGGATCGAGCAGGGCCGAGTGGAAGGCGTGCGAGGTGTGCAGCCGCCGCGTCTCGATGTCTTGCGCCGCCAGGTGCGCGGCCAGCGCGTCGATCGCGGGAATGGGGCCGGATACGACACAGGCGCTGGGACCGTTGACCGCTGCAAGATCGAGGTCCACCGGCAGCAGGGCGCGCACCTCGGCCTCGCCGCGCGGGATGGCCAGCATGGCACCGCGCGGCAATCCCTCCATCAACCGACCACGGGCAGCCACCAGGCGCAGCGCGTCGGCGAGCGTAAACACGCCGGCAAGCGTCGCGGCGACGTACTCGCCGAGGCTATGACCAAGCATCGCCTGGGGCACGACGCCCCACTGCTGCCAGAGCTGCGCCAGCGCGTACTCGACGACAAACAGCGCCGGCTGAGCAATGGCGGTCTGCGTTAGCTGCGCGGTCGCCTGTGCGTGCTGCTCCGGTGCTGGATACAGCACGCTGCGCAGATCCAGACCTAGATGCGGCTCCAGCAGATCGCAGCAGGTATCCACCGCCGTGCGAAAGACTGGCTCCTGCTGGTACAGCTCCTGGCCCATGCCGACATACTGCGCGCCCTGGCCTGGGAACAGGAAGGCCAGCGGTCGCTCGGCGGTCGTCGTGCCGCCAAGCATGGCCTGGGGATCGCCGCTCTCAAGCGCGGCGGCAGCGTCGGCGCTGGTCTGGCAGACGATCACACGGCGATGCGCAAAGGCTCTGCGTCCAACCTGAAGCGTATAGGCCACATCCGCCAGGTTAAGGTCGGGCTGCTGGCGCAGGTGGCTCGCCAGGTTGGTCGCCATACGATCCAGTGCCGCCTCGCTCCGCGCCGATAACGGGAGCAGCTGCCAGGGTCGGCTCGGGCCGCTTGGCGGCGTCGGCGGCGCTTCTTCAAGAATGACGTGCGCGTTGGTGCCGCCAAAGCCAAACGAGCTGACGCCGGCGCGGAGCGGTCCCTGCGCTACCTGCCAGGGCCGCAGCGTGCTATTGACGAAAAACGGGCTGCCGGCAATATCCATGCGCGGGTTCGGCTGCTCGAAATGCAGCGTGGGCGGGATCTGCCGATGTTTGAGCGCGAGCACGGTCTTGATCAGGCTTGACATACCGGCCGCGGCGTCCAGGTGCCCGACGTTGCTCTTCACCGATCCGATCGCGCAAAATTGGCGCTTATCGGTGCTGGCACGGAACGCTTCGGTGAGCGCCAGCACCTCGATCGGATCGCCCAGCGCCGTGCCGGTGCCATGCGCCTCAACATACGAGATCGTGTCTGCCGAGATATTGGCGTTGGCATGGGCCTCCAGAATCACATCGACCTGGCCCTCGATGCCCGGCGCCGTAAACGTGGCCTTCTCCGAGCCGTCGTTATTCGTCGCGGAGCCCTTGATGATCGCGTGGATTGTGTCGCCATCGGCGAGCGCATCTTCCAGGCGCTTGAGGACCACCACGCCGGCGCCGCTGCCGAAGATGGTTCCGCCAGCTCTGGCGTCGAAGGGGCGGCAGTGGCCGTCGGGCGAGTAAATATCGCCGTCCCGGTACAGGTAGCCGGCCTTATGCGGTACGTTGATGGCGACAGCGCCGGCCAGCGCCATATGACATTCGCCAATCAACAGCGACTGGCAGGCCAGATGGATCGCGACCAGCGAGGTCGAGCAGGCCGTCTGGATGGCGTAGCTCGGCCCTCTAAGACCAAACTTATACGAGAGGCGCGTGCTCAACATTGCGAGATCGCCGCCCAGCACAATCTGGAAAAAATCGAGTGAGCGGAGCAGATCCGGCTGCGCGGCTAGATGAAACAGGTAGGTGTTGGTTTTTGCCCCGGCATACACACCGACCGGCCTGGAGTAGCGTTTAGGATCGTAGCCTGCATGCTCCAGGGCTTCCCAGGCAGACTCAAGCAGGACTCGCTGCTGCGGGTCCATAATTTCGGCTTCGACTGCCGAGTAGCCAAAGAAGGATGCGTCGAACAGATCGATATTGTCGAGCAATGGAGCGGCTTTGACGTAGCTCGGGTTGTTCAGATCGTCCTGGCTGACACCTGAGGCGAGCAGATCCGCGTCGCTGAGCGGCGTGATCGACTCGATACCGTCACGCAGATTTGTCCAGTATGTTTGGAGGTTATTCGCGCCCGGAAAGCGACATGACATGCCAATAATCGCGATTTCCGAACCGTCCATTCCCTCTAACACATCTGAGTTGTCCACCATGCACTCCTTCATCCGGCACTATCAGCTGTGATGCTGCATATAGATCCGCCTGGAGATTGATTACGGGCGTCTCCGCCGCCCATGTCAGGAACACCTAACCGCGTATCGGCGGTCACGCTCAATCAAAGCTGTCGAAAAGCAGGCGCGGCTCTCTCCATAGCTGAGCTCCAGACTCGCGAACATGCCGAAAGATCATAGGTGATCCAGAGTTGCCGCTCGTAGTCGTGTGATCGGCGCATATTGCCGGGAGTCTGCGTAGCAGAGATGGAATCGAGCTGCGCTCGCCTGATGGATGAAATGCCGGAAACATGACGGCAATTGGATGGGCTTGAAGATCGGGTTAAGGAGTATCGGTGGCTGTGCCGGAGATGCACAATCCACCAGCAACGCAGGGATGGAGGCGCCTGCTTGGCGCTGCCGATGCCAGCTTAGAGCTTCAACACGAGTCGCCAAATTATATAATTGTAGTAGGCCTGAATTCGTCAGTCCCATACATGAGCCGGGCATGCCAATCCTATGTACATCGTTGCTCGTAACGGATGATACCTGAAGGTGAGGCGACACGGTGATGTTGCACTCACAGCCAATGTCGATGTTATCGGGTAACAATCTGGTTTTTAGAGCATACGTGCTGATCGTGGTGTTGCAGGTTGTCGCGTAGACCAGGTTTGTAGATGGATGAATCTGGTGTTACACAATAAATATTACGGGATTGTTATCATTTGTCAAATTTTTAACAAAGCCTTCCTGGCTTGTCAGCGCGTTTGTGATGACCTCCCGTACAAAGCTGATATTGGCTCCGATCACCGGCGTACGGCTGATCCGCCCGGATGACGAGTCAGCCATAGGTGGAGATGCAGACTAGGGCGTCAGTGTCAGGCGGCTTGCGCTACTCGCCTCAACCGCCTCGCGCGAGAAGAGCATTGGGTGAAGCTCGACCTTTTCCCACGGCTCGATCATATCGGTGCGGTGCGGATGAAAGATATGCTCGCTCTGTCCCGTCGAGTTGATCGCGCCCGAGTCATCCCAGTCAGCCAGGTTGATAACCATGCGCTGGGCCGTGCCGCCGTCCATGCGGAACGACCTACCAGGAGTGAGCCAGGCGCTATTGATGGTGAACTCACTGCCGCGTGCTGGAATAGTCTGACTGTTGAAGATGCGCTCGACGATCGGGATGCCGCTTTGGCCAAAGGGCTGATGCACAAAGGTGATCGTGTGGATGCGGCCCCACGTCCAGCCCGATACAGATGCGCCGTGTCGCGTTTGTAGCCACTCAAGGGCGTCGGCCAGACTGCGCCGGCTTATATCGTCGCGGCTCTCAACCGCGTCGGTACTGCGATCGTCGAACCACGCATTGTTCGGCTCGTCGATCATATCGACCAGCATGCCCATCGAGAGCCAGCCGTAGCCGCGATACGCGATCAGCGTCTTTTCCCCTAGCTCATCGCGGAGCGTATTCTCGACCAGAAACCAGCTCCAGACCTGGAAGATCGTCGCGCCGACCCGATCGGTCTCGAAGCGAAGATCCCAGCTTTTGACCTGCTCAAGCGCCTGGCGCTCCAGATCGTTTTGGGGCGTGACGCTCAACAGGTAGGGGCGCAGCAGTTCGGCAGGCTCCGAGAACGAGTCGGCTTGCAGCGCGCGCATGTCCTCAACTGTGGCACCGGATGTGACGGCTAGATGATCCTTGATGCGCTTGATGCGATACGGATCGGTCCACTCGTAGCCATAGGCCTGGTGATACTGGTAACTTGCGGGAACAACCGCATCGTTGGCTGTGGCAAAGAATTTATCAGGTGGATTGAAG
>DASWTW010000033.1:0-25456 GCA_036401895.1 Herpetosiphonaceae bacterium
CAGCGCACAAACGGTGCTTTGGGTGTGCGAGGAGCGCCACGGACCCACCCCGTCCCATCTCGAACCGGGCCGTGAAACGTGGCAGCGCCGCGGGTACTGGGGCCTCAGCCCTGGGAGACAAGGTCCGTGCACCCTGACCACTACTGAATACCTCACAGGAGTACTCCTGTGAGGTATTTTTGTTTGACAAGCGAGCGTCAATCTTCTACCATGCTGCAAGATCGACCCACTAGAGGATACTAGCGTGCGAATTTTGATAACTGGTGCCCAGGGTCAGCTTGGGCAGGAACTCGTAGCTCAGCTTCAAGACCAATCTCTTATTCCTGTTACTCATGCCACGTTAGACATCAGCCAGCCTTCAGCAACCGCTGCGATTGTCGCGCATCAGCCCGATCTCGTGATCCATTCGGCGGCTTACACCAACGTCGACGGCTGTGCGCGCAACCCGGATCACGCGCTGCTCGTCAATGCTCTGGGAACCAAGCATGTCGCGCTGGCCTGCCAGATTCTTGATATTCCACTGGTGTATGTCAGCACCAATGAAGTCTTCGATGGTCGCGCCGATCGGCCCTACCTGGAATTCGATCCAACTGCGCCGATCAATCCCTACGGCTACTCGAAGTGGGCCGGCGAGCAGCTCGTCCAGCAGCTCTTGCGCCGCTTCTACATCGTGCGTATCGCGTGGGTATTTGGCGGCGAGCGTAACTTCGTGCGCACGATCTTACGTCTGGCACAGGAGCGTCCCGAGCTGTCGATCGTGGACGATGAGATCGGCAACCCAACCTACGCGCCCGACATCGCCGAGGCGATCGCAGCGCTGATCCAGCAGCCGGCGTATGGTATCTACCATTTTGTCAATGAGGGATATTGCTCGCGTTTTGAATTTGCTCGCGAAATCCTTCGCCAAGCGGGACGGACAGATGTTATACTGAAGCCGATCAAACTTGCGGAGTATAAACGAGATAGCACGCCTCCGGCTTTTGGTGCGATCCGCAACTTCGTTGGCGCGACCGACCTCCAGATTCAACTACGTCCCTGGCAAGCTGCGCTGACTGCTTTTCTCGGAGAGCTTGAGAACAATCAGAGTCGATGATCGATATTATTATCCCGAACTACAACGGCGTGTCGCTCCTTCCGGTCTGCCTCGACGCGCTCCGACGCCAGACGCGACAAGATTTTCAGATCATGGTCGTCGACGATGCTTCTACAGATGACTCTGTAGCGCTGCTTCGGCAACACTACCCCGAAGTCGAGATCCTCCAGCTCACGCAGAATAGCGGCCTGGCCAAAGCGATCAACCAGGCGATCACCCGAACACACGGCGAGTATGTCGTTCTGCTCAACAACGATACCGAGGCCGAGCAGAGCTGGCTAGCAGAGCTGGTGGGAGCGCTGGAGCGGCAGCCGGAGTACGCCTTTGCTGCGAGCAAGCTGCGGCTCTACGATCGGCGCGATGTGCTGCACTCGGCAGGCGACGGCTACGCGATCAACGGCGTGCCCTTCAATCGCGGCGTGTGGGAGATCGATCGCGGGCAGTACGACTCATCGATCGATGTGTTTGGGCCATGTGCGGGCGCTGCAGCCTACCGTCGCGCGGCGCTGGATCAGCTGGCGATCGATGGGCGCGTCTTCGACGAAGATTTGTTTATGTACTGCGAGGACGTAGATCTGAATATTCGCGCACAGCTTGCCGGCTACCGCACGATCTTTGTTCCGACGGCGGTTGTGTATCACAAGCTCAGCGCGACCGGCGGCGGATCGCTCGCCAGCTACTACTGTGGCCGCAATTTCATTCTGGTTTGGAGCAAAAACATGCCCGCCACGGCGATCTCCAAATATTTCTTTGCGTTTTTCAAGCAGCAGCTGCGCATTACGCTGGATGCCGTGCGACATATTCGAGGAGCGGCTGCGAGAGCGCGGCTGCGAGGCCAGCTCGCCGGGCTGCGCGACCTGCCGCAGTTTATCGCCAAGCGCCGCCAGATCCGCCAGCGCCAGCAGCTTGCTGATGCGCAATTTATCGCCGTGCTGGGCAAGTAGGGGGAGACGTGGCTCCATTACTTTCGGTTGTCGTTCCCGCCTACAATGAACACCGGCGCTTGCAGACAACCCTCGACGCGATCCTCGCCTTCCTGGCGGCGCAATCCTTCGAGTCAGAAGTGATCGTCGTGGACGATGGCAGCACCGATACCACGGTCCAGATTGCCGAAACCCTGAGCGAAATCCACGCCAACCTGCGCGTGATCCGCAACGATCATCGCGGCAAAGGCTACACCGTGCGCACAGGTATGCTCCTGGCGCAAGGCAAATATGTGCTTTTTACCGACGCCGATCTCGCGGTGCCGATGGAAGAATGGGCCAAGCTCGCGCCGGCCTTCGACTCGGGCTACGACATCGCGATCGGGTCGCGCGAGGGGCTGGGCGCTCGACGGCTGGGCGAGCCGCGCTACCGTCACTTCATGGGCCGGATCTTCAACGGCGTTGTGCGGCTGGTCGCGATGGGCGGCATTCAAGACACGCAGTGTGGCTTCAAAGCTTTTCGTCGCGAGGTGGCGCAGCATCTGTTCAACAGCGTCCAGCTCTACGGCGCCGATGCCAAGGTTGTGCAGGGCGCGGCCGTCACAGCCTTTGATGTCGAGGTGCTGTTCCTGGCACGCAAGTTCGACTACCGGATCAAAGAGGTGCCTGTAACCTGGCGCTACGGCGCGGAGACCAAGGTCGATCCGATCCGCGACTCGTGGCGTAACTTCTCGGATGTGCTGCGCGTGCGCTGGAATGATCTACGGGGACGCTACGCGGTAGTACCGGCGCTGACAAAGAAAACGCCGAGCAAATAATCTCGTGGGCGTATGCAATAAGCCCCTACAAAGTCGAAATAAAAACACCACCACGGATCTTCTCCGCGGTGGTGTGCTTTTGTGACGTTTTCGTTAATCTACTGGCGCGGCGGCTGTCCACCATCGGGGCGTTGGGGCGGGACCGGCGCCTGAAGCTGCTGCGTGGACTGTGGCGTGGTGTAGGGCTGCTGAGCCGGCGGTACGGCCTGCGCGGGTGGAATCTGTGCGGGCGGTCGCTGCTGTGGCACGCGCGCCGCTCCCTGATGCTGCATCATGGCCTTTTTCAGCTCCATCTCCTCGGACGTGCCAAGCATACCCAGGAACGGTCGCACAATATCGATCGGGAACGGAAACAGAATCGTCGAGTTCTTCTCGGTCGCGATCTCGGTCAGCGTTTGCAGATAGCGCAGCTGAAGCGTGACTGGCTCGTTGGCGATAATATCGGCGGCGTTGGCGAGCTGCTTGGAGGCCTGGAACTCGCCCTCGGCGTGAATAATCTTGGCGCGCTTCTCGCGCTCGGCCTCGGCCTGTCGCGCCATAGCACGCTGCATCTGCTGCGGCAGCTCCACGTCTTTGACCTCGACGATCGTGACTTTAACGCCCCACGGCTCGGTCTGTTCGTCGATGATCTGCTGGATCTCGCTGTTGAGCCGCGCCCGATCGGCCAGAATCGTGTCCAGCTCGACCTTGCCCATCACGCTGCGCACTGTGGTCTGCGCGATCTGCATCGTGGCGCGCACGTAATCCATCACGTTGACGACGGCTTTGTTGGGATCGATAACCATGAAGTACAACACCGCGTTGACTTTGATCGTCACGTTGTCGAGCGTGATAATCTCCTGCGCGGGAACGTCCATCGTCAGCACGCGCGTATCGATGCGGATCATGCGCTCGATCGGCGGCCACACAAAGAATAGGCCGGGGCCGCGCGCGCCGACCAGACGGCCGAGCCGGAAGATCACGCCGCGCTCGTACTCAGGAATCACGCGAATTGCCGAGAACAGGTACATCAGCCCGATAAAAAACAGGCCGCCTAGACACAGCAAGAAGCCCACACCACCTAACGCATTCATCGTCGAGTCCTTTCATGATCTATGCGCTGGCTACGCTGTCTCAGCATCCGCCAGCCGACGGACGTAGAGGCGCAATCCCTCTACTCCGGCGATTTCTACAAACTCGCCCACCGCAAACGGCCCCTCGTCGGTCCAGGCCGACCAGAGCGCGCCCTGGGCAAAGACCATTCCTTCCGGCGCGATCGGCTGACGCACCTCCGCGATCTGCCCGATCAGCGCATCGCGTCCGGTCACCGGCTTGCGCGTCTGCACCCGAACCGCCAGCGTCACCAATCCGGCCGCCGCGCCGCCCAGCACCAGCGCCACTCCGCCGATCACCAGATACGACACATCCAGCCCCGGCGTGCGATCGGACTCGACGAGGTAGAGCGCGCCCAGCACCAGCAGGATCAGACCGGCCACTGTAAAGCCGCCATGCGACATCACAATATGCTCCAGCCCCACGACGACCAGTCCAGCCGCCAGGAGCAGCACCGCCAGCGGTCGCACCTCGCCGAGCACAAAGCCGACCAGCGCGGCAACGACCAGGATCGCGCCCGCGATGCCCGGAATGCCGACGCCAGGATTGGCTAGCTCAAGATAGAGCGCGATGCCGCCCAGCACAAAGAGCACAAACGCAACCGAAGGAATCGCGATGATCTGGCCCAGCGCCTCCCAGATCGTCGGCTCGAACTGCCGAACCGAAGCGCCAAGCGTCTGGATCGTGCGAGTCTCGCCGCTGGTCAGCGTCACCTGCCGCCCTTGCAGGCTCGTCAGCAACTCTTCATCGGTGGCGACCAGATCGATCACGGGCGGATTGAGCGCCTGCGCCTGCTCGGCGGTGATGATCGCGCCCGAGCGTGCCGCCTGCTCGACCCAGTCGGGATTATGTCGTCGTGACTGCGCCCAGGCGGTCAGCTCTTTGACGGCATCGTCCACCACGAGCTGCTGCGTCGACGCCGAAAAGCCGGCGGGAATATCGACCAGCGGCTCGGCAAAGCCGATCGTCGCGCCGGGAGCCATCGCCGCGACATGCGCCGACGAGACCAGCAGCGTTCCGATCGGGCCGCTGCGCCCATCACGCGGGCCGATATAGGCCACGACCGGAACCCGAGCGCCGGCCAGATCACGCACCAGCGGCCAGGTGCCGCTCAGCGATCCGCCGCCGTGAACCTCGACGACCAGCGCCGTGGCATTGGCCGCCTCTGCCTCACGCAGCGCTCGTCGAACCATGCCGATCGCCGGTGTGGTCAGGCCGCGCTCCGCCGATACATAGTAGACCTGGCTCTGGCTTTGAGCCGTCGACTCCTGCGGAACGAGCGCCACTAACAGCCAGGCCAGCAGCCAGCCGACAAACCAAGCTTTACGCAAAACTTTCATGTACGTATGTCTACGTTCTCGCACAAGTGCCGTTGCAATCACGAAGGATCGAGATCGATTGAGGATGGCTGATCCGGCGGCGCTACCGCGTGCGCGACGATCCGCTTGATGCGGCGCTCGCACTCCGCGCGCGGCAGCAGCACTTTCCGATCACAGGTCAGGCAGCGTATACCAATGTCCGCGCCCACGCGCACGATGCGCCAGGTATCGCCGCCGCAGGGATGCTGCTTGCGCATCTGTACAGTATCACCAATCTGAAGCGGTATCGGTCCTGACATAGTGTATCCAATCAGACAAAACGAGCGCGCCGCGCTACGCCACCGCGCGCTTAGCTCGCTCCCACAGCTGATCCAGCTCTTGCGGCGTCATGCCCTTGAGCTCGCGGCCGTCCGCCAGCTGCTCACAGGCGGCGAAGCGACGACGGAACTTGGCGTTGGCCTCGCGCAGCGCGGTCTCGACGTCGACATCCAGCCACGAGGCCAGCCGCGCGATCACGAAGAGCAGATCGCCAAACTCCTCGCTGCGCTGCTGCGGCTCCGCCGACTGAATCTCTTCGATCTCCTCGTGGACCTTGGCCCACACGCCCGCCAGATCCGGCCAGTCAAAGCCAACTTTCGCGGCTTTCTCGCCGATCTTCTGAGCCGCTGCCAGCGCCGGCAGGCTCACCGGAATCCCGTCGAGCAAGCTTGTGCGCGTCTTGCCCTGAGCGGCGCGCTCCTGGGTTTTGATCGCCTCCCAGTTGCGCAGCACATCGCCTGAGTCCGCAACCGCAATGTCGCCGAAGACGTGGGGATGGCGGCGGATCAGCTTGGTCGTGATGTGGGCCGTGACATCGCCAAAATCGAAATCACCGGCCTGGCGCGCCATCTCGCTGTGCAGCATAATCTGAAGCAACAGATCGCCAAGCTCCTCGCTGAGCGCCTCGGGATCGCCGGCGTCGAGCGCTTCCAGCACCTCGTGGGTTTCCTCAAGCAGATATTCCCGCAGCGAATGATGAGTCTGCTCGCGATCCCAGGGGCAGCCGGCGGGCCCCAGCAGCCGCGCGATCACCCACTCAAGCCCATCGATGCCGCGCACATCCTCATGCACCGGCAGCGGCGGCACATACACCACGCTCAGATGATCGAATGACAGCTCGTGATCCAGCTCGTGCAGCGCGACCGATCGCACCTGGCTCTGGCCCTCCACGCCCGCCGACTGCACGATCGTGGCCTGGTGCTCGGCGGGATAGCGCGACAGCAGCGCCAGCTTCACCTGCGATGCGACCCGGCGATTGTAGATCTGCGCGATCAGCGTCGGCTGCGTGGTGCGCGTAGGAAAAGGCACCAGCGGCGGCTCGTACGGGCCGTGGCCTTGTAGCTCAGACCAGGCGCGAGTTTCCGGCATGGTCGCGGCCGGAAACGACGGCGGGCTGGCGAACTCCAGCGCATCGATCAGCTGAAGGCCGTGCTCAAACGGGTCGAGGCCCAGCGCCTCACAGACCGGCTCGATAAACGACAGGCCCGCGATGATCCGCACCTCGACGCCTTGCCGCCGCGCCTGCTCACGGATATAGCGCGTGGTTGCCTCGGCGACAAGTGGATGGCCTGGCACGGCATAGGTTACTGCTTCGTCCTGAGCGGCGCGCCCTACCACATCCTCAGCGATCTGGCGATAGATCGACGCGAAATCGTCGGCGGTCTCGTAGAGCGCGTCGAACGAGCGCAGACGAAGATGCGAGGGCAGATGCTCGACAGTCGGGTGAATCCTGGTGCGCAGCGTCAGCTCTTCGATCTGCTCAAGATGCGCGACGGCTTCGGCGGTCAGCTGCTGGGCGCTGCCCGGCCCCAGGCCAAGAATAGTTAGTTTAGCCATAAATGATAGCGGACGCGCTGATCGTGCGGCGCCCGATAATGTCTCCTTCACAACAAGGGTAGTATAGCACGGGGCGTTGTAGGAGAACCTAGAACCTAACCAGAGAACAAGAGATCAAAGAACAAAAGATCAAAGGAACAAAGGAACAAAAGCAAGTACCAAAACCCCCTTCGCCTGTCGCAACGGGAGAAGGGGTGGTCCAAAGGACCGGGGATGAGGGCCATAGAATCTAAACGGCGACGCGGGTTGAGTCGCATCGCCGAGTATTGCGGGGATAATTGCAGGGTTTCGACTAACCGGAGTACAACAAGTGTTGGAGCAGTACGGAAAACGGCTCTATCTCGAAGGGCTTGGCAAAAAATGCTGTCGCGCCGGCGGCTAGAACGCTCGCCTCGACCTGTGGTCGAGCCGAGATGACGACGACCGGCACTGAGGGATCGTGTGCCCGCGCCGCCGAGAGAATATCCAGGGCAGAAGCATCTGGCATGTGGTAATCTGTGATTATTAACGCAAATGCATAGTGTTGTAATGCAGACAGCGCTTCGACACCGTTTTGGGCTCTCACAACTACTGCATTGGGCGCAACATTTTGGATAAGACGTACCAGCAGCATACGAATGTTCTGGTCATCGTCTGCAATAAGGATATGGCTTGATGATATCACTGTCGCCTCTTGCACAACGTATTCATAGGTATTGTCTATGATCAATGGTGGAGATGGTAGGCGCACACTTTGAACCAAATGACATTTCGATGACAGTTAAACAGATGATTTTTGCAACTGGTAGCTTTCCTCCGTCTGGTACACGTCATGCACTACATCATTGACGGGCATAATCTCATCGGTCGCTGCCGCACTATTCGCCTGGGCGACGCCGACGACGAAGCGCAGCTTGTGCGCTATCTTCATCGCTGGGTACTGCGCAACCATCGCCACCGGATCACGGTGATCTTTGACGGTGGTGTCTACGGCCATCCACAAACACTGGAGCCGCCCGGCGTTCGCTCGATCTTCGCCTACTCGCCGCAAGACGCCGATAGCCGGCTGATCAAGCTGATCAAGCAGGTCGCGGAGCCGCGCCAGTACCGCGTTGTCACCTCCGATCGTTTAGTGGCGGCGGCCGCCAAAACGCGCAAGATCGAAGTCATCAGCGCCGAGCTATTCGCCAAACAGATCGAGCAGCCAACTCCTCCGACGCGAACACACCAGCGCGGCCGTCCACAGCCGGAGCCGAAGCTTTCCAAAGCCGAAGTCGATCGCTGGCTCAAAGAATTTGGCGTCGAGATCGAGGACGAGCCGCCGGATTCAAAGCAATAATCTCTGCATTCTGAGTCCTTGGTTCTTGGTTCTTGGTTCTTGGTTCTCGTTATCCTTCCTTTAGCCTATTGACAATATTCATAGACGCTTGCTATGCTGCGCTCATACCTTATAAATGAGCGAACACGTGATGATATTTAGCAGTCTGAAACAACAGCAGCAAAGCCAGCATAATCTCGGGTTGATCGACCGGAGGTCTGGATAGCTGCACCTGTTTCTCGCTTGTGCTCATACCCGCCAGACCAATGGTCCGGCGGGTTTTTCTATAAACAGGAGAACGACGATGCAACGACAGCGGAATCGATGGGCTGAGCGGCGATTGACCGGTGGTACCCAGCAACCAGCGGGCCAACAAAGGCGGCAAATGATGAATCAGTGCGTGGTCAACATGTCGGAAGGTGGATGGACGCGAACAACCGAATCTACTACTGATAGGAGAAACAAACCATGGATCTGGGCATATTTGTGCGAGGGCTTATCCTCGGCTTTTCGATCGCGGCACCCGTGGGACCGATCGGGGTGCTGTGTATTCGCCGAACGCTGACAGATGGACGCCGCTACGCGTTTGTCTCGGGCCTTGGCGCGGCCACTGCCGACGCGCTCTACGGCTGCATCGCGGGCTTCGGCCTGACAATCGTCTCGGGACTGCTGCTGAGCCATCACCTGTGGCTACGCACGATCGGCGGCCTCTACCTGTGCTACCTCGGCCTCAAAACCTTTGTGAGCAGACCGAGCGAGCGCGCAGCCGCGAATAGTCCCGCTAGCCTGCTTGGCGCCTACACCTCAACCTTTTTTCTGACCGTCACCAACCCCATGACGATCCTGTCGTTCCTGGCGATCTTCGCCGGCTTCGGGCTGGCCAGCACGCCCGGCAGCTACAGCACGGCCAGCATCCTGGTGCTGGGAGTCTTCCTCGGCTCGGCGCTGTGGTGGCTGCTGCTCAGCGGCGGCGTGGGACTGCTGCGATCGCGGCTCAACCTGCGCGGCCTGTGGTGGATCAACAAGCTCTCAGGCGCAATTATCCTCGGATTTGGCCTGCTGGCCCTGCTCAGCCTGATCGAATGAGCCAGGCGACTCGTCCGATGCAGCGGCGCGCCGCTCAAGCCTGCGGTGCAGCCGCCAGATCATCTGGACGCGGGCGCGGTGCCAGGCAGCGCTTTTAGGGCCGGTTTCTTTCATCAACACCAGCTGGCGCACCGTGTCCTGCAACCGTTTGGCCTCAGTGTCCGGCGCTGGCAGGTCGCGGCCCTCGTCGTGTGACATAGATCAGCACTCCTGCGAGTAAGAGCACGAGCAGCCCGAGCGCGCCCAGCTTGAGCAGACGATTGCCGTCCGGCACCAGCAGCGCGATCGCGCCGAAGAGCAGGCTAACCGAGTAGTACAGCAGCACAACCTGGCGCTGCGAAAGCCCAAGATCCAGCAGCCGGTGATGCAGATGCCGCCGGTCCGCGCCCATCGAGCGCGCGCCGGTGAAGCGCCGGTAGAAGACCATCCACACGCCGTCGAGGATCGGAATGCCGAGCACCAGCAGCGCCGTCGCCAGCTTCGCGCCACCGATGATCGCCGCGATCGCCAGCAGATAGCCCAGCGTCATCGCGCCGGAGTCGCCCATGAAGATGCGCGCCGGATGAAAGTTGTAGGGCAAAAAGCCGAGGCAGGCTCCGGCCAGCGCCAGCGGCAGCAGCGCGATCGTCGACTGATTCAACGTGATCGTATGGATCGCCAGCACCAGCGCCGAGATCAGCGTCAGACCGGCGGCAAGTCCATCCAGCCCATCGATCCAGTTGAGCGTGTTGGTCGTGCCGGCGATCCAGAAAAGCGTCACGCCGATCGCCAGCCAGGGACTGAGCTCGTGGAAGTTGATCTGGCCGCCGCCGATTGGATTATTGAAGGCCGTGAAAATAATGCCCCGCGCCTGGTTACCCGGCTGGTAGAGCGTGTGATCCCAGAGATACGGCCCGACTGCGACCAGCGCGCAGATGAACTGCCAGATCAAACGCGGCAGCGCCGGCAGATCCCACAGATCATCCAGCAGCGACACAGCCCACAGCATCGTCGCGCCGACCAGCAGCAGCGCCACCCGCAGCAGCTCGAACGAGTCGCGGGGCAGCCAGCCGAGAACATTGGTCAGCACCAGCGACAGCAGCATCGCCACGACGAAGCCACCAAAGATCGCGACGCCGCCGAGCTGCGAGATCGGCTGCGTGTGGATCGTGCGCGCGGTGGTTGGCGCGTACACGCCGACACGGATCGACAGCGCGCGGACTAGCGGCGTGAGCGCCGCCGTGGTAAGAGCCGCCGCGCCAAAGACCAGCGCCATAACGATCGAGCCGTTCACCGGACCTCCCTGGATTGTCGCGGGCGCCGACTAGGGGCGCTCATCGCGGTAGATAAACTCGGCCACCGGCTGTTCTTCGGCCAGATGCTCACGCACCACGCGCCGTGCCTTCTCGGGCGACATGTGAGCGTACTTGGTAAGATTGGGATACACGTTGATATTGGGGGCGTCGTCACAGCGTCCCTGGCAGCCGCTCACGATCAGCTCGCAGCGCTCTTCCAGGCCGCGTGTCCGCACCACGGCCTGGAGCGTGCTCCAGATCGATCGCGCCTGGTGTTGCGAGCACGTGGGGCCGTGACACACATAGATTCGATATGATTGTGTACTCATGGTCATTAATAGCGAAAGGACGAGCCTGTGCTCGTCCTTATTGTATCGTATGCCGCGCGGGTTAAGTCTGATACGCCGCTCAGTGCTGCGCGACCTCTTGCAGCCCCGAAACGTCGAGCAAGGTCACGCCACGCCGGTCGACGTCGATCAGATGGGCCGCGCGAAACTGATTGAGCACTTTCGTAGTCGTCTCGCGGTAGGCGTTGATCATATCGGCCAGCTCCTGATGCGTCCAGCGGCCGGTCGTCACGGGCTCTTCGCGATTGGTCGGCTGAGCAAGCTCCAGCAGCAGCGCGGCTAGCCGGGCCGGGACCGATTTAAACGCCACGTTGCCCAGACGACGGCTCAGCGCCTGCGAGTGCCGTCCCAGATCGTCCATCAGGCCAAGCGCTAGCGCGGGCCGCTCGATCATCAGCGACTCCAGATCGTCGGCGCGCACAGCGGCAACCGTTGTGGGCCGTAATGCCTGAGCAAAGGTATCGAATGCGCCGTCTGAGAGCAGCGCCGCGTGACCAAAGATCTCGCCGGCTCGAACGACGCGTACTGTCAGCGTACGGCCCTCGGGCGACAACAGGTTGAGAGCCACTCGACCTTCTTTGATCACATACAACTCGCTGGCGGGCTCGTCGGGCACATAGATCGCCGCGCCTTTCACAAAGCGCCGGATCACGCCTCGCCGTTCTAGCTCGTCCCAACGACGATTTGCTCCAAGTTCTGCCATACGCGCGCCTTCCTCCACCTCCATCAGGATGTCTGTGTATTATAGCACGCCTGAATATAAACGTTTAGTCCGCGCGACAGCAATATGTTGGTACGCTATAATGCCTGACGATCTAAGGTGAAAACAACGTGGAATTACGCCAGCTTGAGTCGTTTCTTGCGGTTGCCCAGGAAGGCAACGTTACGCGCGCGGCCAAAAAATTATACACCACGCAGCCGGCTCTGAGCCGTCAGATCCAGCGCCTTGAGGACGAGCTGGGCGCGCCGCTGTTCGATCGCTCAAAGCGCGGCATGCGCCTGACAACAGTCGGCGAGACGTTTCTGCAATATGTGACGCGCGGATTCGGCCAGTTCGAGGCCGGGCGGCAGGCGGTGCGCGATCTGCTGGGGCCGGAGCATGGCCATGTGCGCATGGCGTTTATGCCCGCCGTCGGCGCGGATCTGCTGCCGGAGGCGCTAGCCGCCTACCGTGAGCGCTATCCCGCCGTGCAGTTCACGCTGCGCCAGAGCACAACCCTGGAGATGCTGCACTGGCTTCAAGCGGGCGAGGTCGAGCTGTGCATTGCGACGGCGCTGCCCTACAGCCACGAGATGCCCGAGCTGACGAGCGCGCCGCTGCTGATCGAAGAGCTGTACGCCGCGCTGCCGCCGGATCATCGCTGCGCCAACCAGGAGTCGCTCGACCTGCATGAGCTCGCGTCCGATCCGTTTGTGCTGGTGCGCAGCGGCTCGGGCCTGCGCCGGGTGATCGAGGCGGCGTGCCAGCGCGTGGGCTTCTGGCCCCGGACTGCGGTTGAGGGCGAGGATCTGGCGACCGTGCGCGGGCTGGTCGCGGCCGGGCTGGGCGTGTCGCTGCTGCCGGCGCTGGCGCTGCACGAGTGGGGGCGGCTGCGCCCGGCGATCGTGCCGCTGCGCTCAGCGCCAACCTGGACCGTCGAGGCGGTCTGGCACGCGGATCGCTATTTGCCGGTGGCGGCGCAAACCTTCCGCGATTTTCTGCGCGAGTACGTCGCGGCGCATCCTCCGGCGCGGATCGAGATCGGTCGGCGGGCGCGTTAGAGCGGCAATTATACACAGCGAGTTGATTAAACAAACAAGCTGTCTCACTCAGTGTGAGGCAGCTTGATCGTTTGGGAGCATGACGGCGCCTAGCCAGCCAGAAATTCCTCGGCCGCGATAATCGTCTGGGCGACCTGCACCATCTTGACGCGCTTCTCGCGGGCGCGCTGGCGCATGCGCGAGTAGGCCTCGTTCTCGCTCAGGCCGACACGCTGCATCAGAATCGCTTTGGCCTTGTCGATCGTCTGGCGCTCGGCCAGGGTTTCTTCCAGGCGCTCAACCTCGCTGCGCAGCGCTTCTTTGTCTTTGTGACGGGCCAGGGCCAGCCGCAGCGAAGCGCCCAGCTCTTCCGCCGCGACTGGCTTGAGCAGATAGGCCAGCGCGCCTGCCTCGGCGGCACGCAGCACCAGTGGACGTTCGCTATACGCGGTCAGCATCAAGATCGGAATATCAAACTCGCGACTGATCTCTTCGGCAGCGCTGATACCATCCCGATTTGGCATTTTGATATCCAGGATCGCAATATCCGGCCGCTCCTGCTTGACCATTGCGACCGCTTCCTCGCCATCGCTTGCGACCGCCACAACATTATGTCCCAGTTCCATAAGTTGATCCGACAATGTTACAGCGACAAGGGGATCATCCTCGGCGATCAAAACGCGCAAGCGCTCCATCACACGCTCCCTTCAAACCAATCAAAAAAAGGTTCATAATGACGAAAGTATGGTTATTATCGCACATGTGCCTCAAAAAAACATGTCCGCTCACGCGTGTCTACCTGAAAGCCAGGCTACAACAATCCCATAGACTCATGATGAGCTACGTATCAGCCCGTTATGTCGAATCTAACGACTGCTGGCGATCCGCTCATAGATCTGCATAATCGCCTGCCCGACGCTCTGCCAGCTGTAGCGCTGCGCCGCGTCATGGTTGCGACCACCGATCGTGCGCGCGTAGCCGGGCTGCTCCACCAGCGTCGCGATTGCGCCCGCCATCGCCCGATCGTCGCCGGGCGGCACGAGCAGATTGCCGGGATGCGCCGCCAGCAGACCGGCGTAGCCAGGGTTCGCCGCAGCCACAATCGGCAATCCCGCCGCCATCGCTTCGATCAGCACGATGCCGAAGCTTTCGGCGTAGGTTGCGGGAGCGCAGAAAATATCGGCGGATGCGAAGAGTCGCGGCAGATCTGCAGCCGGAACATAGCCCAGAAACAGCACGCGCTCAAGACCAAGCTCCCGCACTAAGTGTTCCAGCGCCGCCCGCTCAGGCCCGTCACCGCCGAGCAGGAGGCGCAGACGCGGATACTGGCGATGCAGCCGCGCGAACGCCCGCACGAGATGCGCCACACCTTTGCGCTGCTCAAGCCGACCGATATACAGCAGATTGGTGCAATCGTCGCGCAGCTGGGGCAGCGGCTCGACGCCGGGCGCGAACTGACTGGTATCGACGCCGCTTGGAATAATCTCATACGCGCCACCGTAGAGCGCGCGTCCAGTCTCTGCCGCCGTCTCCGAGAGCGCAATGCGGGCGTGAAAGCGGCTCAACGAGCGACGCTGTAGCCGGGCCAGGCTGCCTAGCACCGTTCGGTACAGTCCAGGCTCGATCGCGACCAGAAACGTCAGCACGTGCGCGGCCTGTGATTGCACCAGCAGCCGCCCGCTGAGCGTCGGCGAGTAGGGAGCCATTACATGCAGCACATCGCAGCTTTCGCGGGCAAGCAGCTGCCGCAGATGAGCGGGAGCGGCCGTCGTGAGCGGAATCGAGGTGGTCGATCCGCTACCGCTGAGCGGCAAGGCAGCGCCCAGCGGGATCAGATGGAGATCATCTTGCGGCCGGCCGCCGGCGCTGGAAAAGATCACTGCCTCGTGTCCGGCGGCGCGCACGTAGCGATACAGGCCGCGCACATACTCTTGCACGCCGCCGGGCCGCGCCATATGATCGTCGATCAAAAAGCCTATTTTCATCGTCGTGATGCTACTACGCTTTCGACACGCGGAAAGGCTGGCGGCAAGCGCCAGCCTCCTTAGCCGAGTGATATATCGATTAGTCTTTCAGCGTCTCCGCGTCCTCGCGCAGACGCTCGCTGTCGTCGAGCGCGAGATCATGGGACGGATCGGAAACGTCGATCTCCTGATCATCAGATGAGGGCTCACGCATCCGCGCGGGCGGCGTGGTCAACGGCGATGCTCCACGCATATGTTCTTCGCGCTCTTTGTCTTGGTGCTGGCTCATCGCGTCCTCCTTCACAACCTATAAGTTCAACGAGTCACCAGGGCAGCGTATTGCATACCGGAATCAAAAAGGCAGCAAGCTACGGGCCATCAGCCTTATCGAGAACAAAGGAACAACCGAACAAAGAACAACCGAACAAGTGAACAATTGAACAAAGAACAACCGAACAAACAAGCTCTACCGTTCCCCCTCGCCTATGCCGAAGGCAATGGGAGAGGGGGTTAGGGGGTGAGGGCCTGTTCTTCTGTTTAGAGATCCAGCTTGAGCTGATCATCGACTGGCTCAAGCTCTGCGGCGGCTACGGGCGCGGCCTCAGCCGTGGCTGCTCCCAGGAGCTCAACCAGCTGCGCCTCGTTCAGGATCGGAATGTTGAGCTGCTGCGCCTTGGTGTATTTCGAGCCGCCGGGCTCCTCGCCGACCACCAGATAATCGGTTTTTTTGGTCACGCCGCTGCCGATCTTGCCGCCCGCCTGCTGAATCCGCTCGGCGGCCTGCTCGCGGGTCATGTTGCCGAGCGTGCCGGTGATCACCAGCGTTTTGCCGCTCAGCGGACCGTCCGTCACCGGCTCCGGCGCGGGCTGCGTATCCTCGGTCTGCACGCCGACCTGCTTGAGCTTTTCGATCAAGTCGCGGTGATCCGGCTCGGCGAAGTAGCGGGCGATACTTTGCGCCACATGCGGCCCGATGCCGTCGATCGCGCGCAGATCTTCCTCGGAGGCATCGGCCAGCCGGGAAAGCGAGCGGAAGTGCCGGGCCAGCGTGAGCGCCAGCGTGCTGCCCACGTTGGGAATGCCCAGCGCCGAGATCAGCCGGTGCAGCGGTCGATCTTTCGAGGCGTTGATGCCATCCAGCAGGTTCTTGATGCGCTTGGGGCCGTAGCCCTCGATGCCCGCAAACGACTCCTCGGTCAGCCGGTACAGATCGGCAACATCTTTGATCATGCCGCCCTCGACAAACTGCCGCGCCTGGCGTTCGCCCATGCCGACAATATCCATCGCGCCCTGGCTGACCCAGTGCTCCATCGAACGCACGATCTGCTCGGGACACAGGCGATTGGGGCAGTAGTAGTCGGCCTCGCCCTCGTGACGCACAACCGGCGTACCGCACGACGGGCAAGTTTCCGGCATATGCCAGGGCTGCTCGGAGCCGGTGCGCGCGCCCACAATCGGCCCGACGACCTGCGGGATCACATCGCCGGCACGCTTGACCGTGACCCGGTCGCCGATGCGAATATCGCGGCTCACGATGTAGTCTTCGTTGTGCAGCGTGGCGTTGGCGACCGTCACGCCGCCGATGGTGAACGGCTCCAGGATCGCGTTCGGGTTGAGCTTGCCGGTGCGCCCCACATTGACCACGATCTCAAGCAGTGTCGTCGTTCCCTCACGGGCGGGAAACTTAAACGCCGTGGCCCAGCGCGGCTCACGCGCGACCACACCCAGCTCGCGCTGCTGACCGAAGCCGTCGACTTTGATCACCACGCCGTCGGCCTCGTACACCAGCCGGTCGCGCCGCGACATCCACTCCTCGCAGTAGGCGATCACCTCCTCGAAGTCTTCCAGGCGGCGAATATCGGGATTCACGGGAAAGCCCAGGTCGCGCAGATATTCGAGCGTCTGATGCTGCGAATTCAGGGTCGCACCGTCCACCGGCCCGATGCCGTAGGCGAAGAAGCGCAGCGGCCGTCCGGCCGTAATCGTAGAGTCGAGCTGACGCAGCGATCCGGCGGCGCCGTTGCGCGGATTGGCGAAAACTTTATCGCCGTTGGCCGCCTGCTGCTCGTTGAGACGCTCGAAGTCGGCGATACGCATGTAGATCTCGCCGCGCACCTCGATGCGCCGCGGCACGGAGCCGCTGGGATGGTGCAGCACCAGCGGCACGCTCTTGACAGTGCGCACATTCGCGGTCACATCCTCGCCGGTGTAGCCGTCGCCGCGTGTGGCAGCCTGCACCAGGCGGCCCTGCTCGTAGGTGATCGCCATCGCCAGGCCGTCGATCTTGGGCTCGACCACATAGGCGATCTTGGTGTCAGAGCCGAGCAGCCGCAGCACGCGGTCGCGCCAGGCCAGCAGATCCTGGCGATCGAAGGCATTGCTGAGCGAAAGCATTGGCTGGGGATGCTGCACTTTCGCAAAGCGCTCGGCGGGAGGAGCGCCGACGCGCTGCGTGGGCGAGTCGGGCGTGACTAGCTCGGGATGCTCGGCCTCCAGCTCGCGCAGCTCGCGCATCAGAGCATCATACTCGGCATCGCTGATCGTCGGATCATCCAGCACATGGTACCGATAGTTATGTTGACGTAGGTCGTCGCGCAGCTTTGTAATGCGATCGAGGATAGCAGGTGATGTCATGCGGCCTCTTTTTTCCACGATGTGAGGTCGGAGACAAGAGTAGTACCAAAGCCGAGTCAAGCTATGACTTGCGGTTGATAGGCTCTCGTCGTTGTCAGGACTATTATAACAGCACATCCTCCTTCTCCCTCCTTCCACCAGCGGCCCGTCGAATGGCGAGTAACGACGGGCTGTTGGTTTTAAGGGAGATATTGCTGCTCAGCAATCAGCCACGAACGATCGCTCCACCACCTACCGCAGCCCGGTCGTTCCTCGAAGAAACGTTATGGTAGAGAAGCAGGTTGTTATCAAAACACCGCCATCCAAGTCTCAGCCCGGCACCATGAAAGAGCAGATTCTGGTCGTTGAGCCGCACCGCGATATGGCCCGGCTCTTTGCCAAAAGCTGGCTGCCCGCCCTGGGCTATGACGTTTTAATCGCCCACAGCTATACCGAAAGCCGCGCGCTGCTTTCCCGGCAGGCGGTCGATCTGATTCTGCTTGAGATCCATCTGCCGGACTCGGCGCAGATGGATCATGTAGCCGCGCTGCGCCGCGACTTTCCGGCGATTCCCATGATCTTGATGACCGCCCACGGCTCGGAGCAGATCGCGGTTGAAGGATTCCGGCTGGGAGCGCGCAATTATCTCAAAAAACCTTTTACAGTAGAGCGACTCCAGCGAGCGCTGGAAGACGCGCTGCGCGAGCAGCGGCTGCTCAAAGAAAAAGAGCAGCTGGCCGAGGGCCTGCGCCAGCGAGTTCAAGAGCTGACCGTGCTGCACGCGGTCGGTCGCTCGATCACCACAGTCAAAGATCTTGACGAGCTGCTCAAACAGATCGTGGAGGCCGCGATCCATCTGTCGCAGGCTGAGGAAGGCTTTCTACTGCTCAGCGACGGCGATCAGCTGACGGTGCGCGCCGCGAAAAACATCGGCGATGCGCGCGTGCAGGTGCTTCAGCTGCCGGTCAAGGACAGTCTGGCCGGACAGGTCATGCGCACGCGCCAGCCGATCCGGCTGAGTCGGCCCCAGGCGGCACAGCAGGTCAAGCTCAAGACCGGCTACCTTGTGCGATCGCTGCTGCTGGTGCCGCTGATCGTGCAGACGCAAACGCTGGGCGTGCTCGGCGTGGACAACGTGGTCGATTCCTTAGCCTTCAGCGATACCCACGAGCGTCTGCTGGCCGCCCTGGCCGATTACGCGGCGATCGCGCTGGAAAACACACGGCTATTGCAGACCAGCCAGCGCTCCGAGACGCGCTACCGCGACCTGTTCACGAACGCCCACGATGTGTTTATCGTGCTGGATCAAGATCTGCGCATCACCGAGATCAACGCCGCCGGACCGCAGATGCTCGACTATCCCCAGGAGCTGATCGTCGGTCAGCGGCTGGGCTCGTTCACACTGCCGGAGCGCTGGCCGGCGATCGAGGCGCATCTGCGGCTCTGCGCTCAGGGCCAGGCTCCGACGGTGCCCTTTGAGCTGACGCTGTGCAAGCGCAGCGGCGGACGCATCAAAGTCGAGATGACTGTGCGGATCATTCCCGACATCGACGGACAATCCGCGCTGTTCTGCTCGCTGCGCGACCTGACCGAGCGGCTGATGCTCCAGGCGCAGATGGCTCATGCCGACAAGCTAGCGGCGCTGGAACATGTCGTGGCCGGCGTTGCGCATGAGCTGAACAATCCGCTGACCGGCATCATCGGCTATAGCCAGCTCCTGTTGCGCGACGAGAGTCTGGCGCCGCAAACCCGTGAAGACATCGAGCGCATGTTTGAGCAAGGTCAGCAGGCCAGCCGGATCGTGCAGGGCATGTTGATGTTCAGCCGCAGCTCGCAGCTCAGCCGCACCACCGTCGATATGAACGCGCTGATCGACCAGACGCTGGAGCAGCAGCAGCCCACCGATGCGCTCGACAATATCACGGTCGTGCGCGATCTTCAGCCCGACGTGCAGAGCATCCTGGCCGATCCGGCGCAGCTTCAGCAGGTGCTGCTACATCTGATCAACAACGCCCGCCGCGCTATGGAGCAGTCCGGCGGCGTGCTGACGATTCGCAGCTACGAGGTCGAAGACATCGCCGGCCTGACCTTCGACGACCCGACGTCGCCGCTGCCGGCCAACATGCAGGGACCAGCCGTGATGATCGAGATCAAAGACACCGGCGTCGGGATTGCGGCGCATGAGCTGCGTAGCATCTTCGATCCGTTCTGGACGACCAAAGAGACCGGCCAGGGTCCAGGGCTGGGCTTGTCGGTCAGTCACGGCATGATCGCGCAACATCGCGGCCACATCTGGGCGTCCAGCGTGCCTGGACGCGGCACGACCGTGTATCTGGCGCTGCCGCCGAAGTCGGCGCTGCTCACGCAGCTGTAGCTACGGCGCGCAGTCTTCGGGATCGCCGAGCAGCTTGTCGAGACCATGCCCCAGCGCGGGCAGCACCACCGACAGATTTTCGCGCACGCCTTTGGGGCTGCCCGGCAGGTTGATGATCAAGGTCTGGCCGCGCGTCCCGGCAACCATCCGCGACAGCATAGCAAAGGGCGTGACCGCCAGACTCGCCGCCCGCATCGCCTCAGGAATCCCCGGCACCTCACGCTCGATCACCGACCGCGTAGCCTCCGGCGTCACATCGCGCGGCGCAAGACCAGTGCCGCCCGTAGTCAGAATCAGATCTGCAACCCGCTCGTCGGCCCAGACCTGGAGCACCGCCGCAATGTGAGCCTGCTCGTCCGGCACGACCTGATACGCCACGACCTCGGCATCCAGCTTGGCTTTTACCAGCGTCTCGATCATCTTGCCGCTGGTATCCTCACGCACACCCTGCGCGCTGCGATCGCTCACAGTAAGAATCGCCACCCGAAACCTGCTCATCGTTCCTCCTCTGCTGCCGGATCGAGCACAATCTGATAAGACTCGATGTTTGTCCCGCTCTCCGGCTGATCCAGACGCGCCTGCTGGCCGGCGATCCAGGCGTCCAGCGCGACCAGATCCAGGCCCCCGTAGCGCGGATGATACGGCTGCATCAGCTCGCGCGCGGTCGCCAGCAGGAAGCGCGGCCCGCTGTCCAGGCCCAGCTTGATCTGATTCAGGCCCACGACCAGCCGGATCAGTCCTTTATGAAAATCGTCGCGCCGGGCAAACCAGATCTCCTCCAGCGGCTCGACGCAGGCGCGGTACTCGCCGCGATTGAAATGCGCCACAAAGGCCAGATACGGCTCGGGATAGCTCATCTAGCCCTGCTCCACGATGCGCGCGCCAGCTCCCGGCCCGTTGGCGATCGTGAACTGGACCTCGGGCAGTGACTGGAGCCGCTGTTCGATCTCGGCCGCGTCCTGCTGGGCACAGATCACGTGTACATTCGGCCCGGCGTCGATCGTGAAGTAGCCAAACAGGCCCTCGTTGCGCCAGCGGCGGAGCGCGTGGATCACGGCCATCGTCCCGGCGTTCCAGTAGAACGTCGGCGGAATCGCGGTCATCGCCACCACATGCATCGAGACCGCGTCGGCCTCGCAGATCCCGCCGAGCTGACCGAGATCGCGATCGCGAATCGCCGTCAGCGTTTGCTCGACACGGCCCAAAACTTCTTGCAGCCGCACCGGAAAATACGGGCTAGTTGTTGTTAGTCGATGATTATCGGCAGAAGTCACACTTTTAACGCCCGGATCGACGACCGCGACCACATCGGCCAGCGCCCAGTGCTCGGGCGGCGCGACCGACTCCGCGTACGATCCGGCGTCGGTGCCGTCGTTGCGCCAGTAAACAAAGCCGGTCGGGATCGAGCGACAGGCAGAGCCTGAGCCTGAGCGCCGCGTGAGCGCCGATAGCTCGGGCTCGGAAAGCTGGAGGCCCAGCGCCGTAACTGCCGCCAGCGTCAGCGCCGAGAACGCCGCCGCCGACGAGGCGATGCCCGCATCGGAGGGAAAATTATTCTCGGAGCGAACCCGCGCCCGCGTCTCGACGCTAGCCAGCGCCCGCACGCGATTCAGCTGCGCCGCCACGCGATCGAAGGGCCGGCCCATCGCTGGCTGCTCGTCCTGGCCGTGCAGCTTGAGCGTGACCTCGTCGGCGTTGAGCGCAGGATCGAACTCGACCGTCGTGGTCGTCAGGCAGCGATCGAGATTCATCGAGAGCGACTCGTTGTAGGGCAGCGTCAGGGCCGCGTCTTGCACGCCCCAGTACTTCACAAACGCGATATTGGCGGGACCGATAGCTGTTGCTCGTCGGATGGTCATAGCGTGTGATAGATCCTTTTCAAGCGCCGCAACTTGTCGCAGCGATGTCGGTTCGTCGATCAGCAATCCTACCACAACTTAAAGAGACGCCCCTGAGAGCGTCTCCGATCCACAGCTCGCCGGCGCGTGCAGCTAGATCTTGTGCGAAACGACGATGTCCAGCGTCATCTTGGTGCCGCTGAAGGTCCGCCGCACGAGCTTGAGATAGGCCCGAAACTGACGGTAATACTCCTCGCCGACAAGCTCCTGGAGCCGCTCTTTATGCTGGTACATGTTTGATAGCCAGCTATCGGCGGTGCGGCGGTAGTGCGCCAGATCGATCTGGTGGATCGCCTGGACCTCGAAGTTGTTCTGGTCGACCAGCGTCAGCTCATCAGCCAGCGTGCGATAGCCGCCGGTCAGCCCAAAGATCTCATAGTTATGCACATTGGCGCGCGTGAGGTGCTGATTGTAGCGGCTGCTGGTGAAATGGCACTCCTTGTTGACCATCCGGCCGCCTGGCTTCAGCAGCGAGTGGACCTTGCCGAAGAACTGGCCGAGATTGGTAAAATGCACGATCGCCTCGTCGGTATAAACCGCGTCGAAGCCCTGCCCGTCCGCGAAATCTTCCCAGTTGCACTCGTGGATCTGCGCGTCGACTCCGTAATCGGCGGCGCGCTGCTGAGCGATGCGGCGCTGCGTGGGCGAAAGATTCAGGCCCACGCCGGTAACGCCGTAGGTTTTGCAGAGATAGACCAGCGGCCCGCCCCAGCCGCAGCCAACGTCGAGTATGCGCATGCCAGGCTTGAGATCCAGCAGCCTGGCGAAGAGATCCAGCTTCTCCTCCTGGCTTTCGGTATCGTTGGTGGCGCGCTCCCACAGGTTGCCCGAGTAGATCTGCCAATCGCCGCCGAGGATCTTAAAGAAAAACTCGGCCGGCTGCTCATAGTGCATATTGGTACGATCTTTGTACTCTTCCTTGGAGTAGCTTTGAAACAGCTCTTGCTCCGGCGCGGGTCCGGTCCACTCGCGGGACGAGGGCACACGTTTGATTGGCGTGGTCATCACGAATCTCCTTTACTTGGGCGAGACGAATATCAAGCTTAGGAGCGGCAGCACGGCTTTAGCCAACGGCGCGCTGGCGAGAATTGCGGCGGGCGAAGAAGCGCGCCAGCCGGGCGTGCTGATCGACAAGTTTCTGCTGGGCCGCGCGAGCCTCGGGGTACGTCGGCGACAGGCGTTCAATGTCCCAGTGGCGCATCAGCACGTCGATCACCTGGCGATAATGATGCTCGGGACCATAGGCCGCGTCGCTGGCCATGGCGGCGATGCGCTCCTTGTAGTTGGGCATACCTGCGCCGGGCATCTCGAAGTTGAGCATCACATCGGTCAGCGGCCAGACGTAGTTCGGCTCGATCTGGAGATGTGCTTTGACGACCTCACGGTAGAACGTGTAGTGCAGCGTCTCGTCCTGAGCCAGGCGGCGCAGCAAGCGCGCCAGCTGCGGATCGTCGGCCTCGACGACATGCGCCACATTCTGGTAGAAGGTCATCGTCGCCAGCTCCTGGATCGTGGTGTAGACGACGGCCTCAAAGGCGGTAGAAAGATTGGAGTACCAGCCCTGGCGGATCACTTCCTTGCGCAGGCTGGCGCGCTCGCCGGGATTGCCGTTGCGCGTGAGCAGCAGATAGGTTTCCAGCAGCGTGGAGTGCTGATCTTCCTCGGCGGTCCAGGTATGTACAAAATCGAGCATCACCTCAAGCGAGCCGATAAAGCCACGGTGCAGCTCGGTAGTAAACCAGGGCAGATTGACCTCGGTCAGCAGAGCGGTCTCGATCGCGCAGTAGACTCGCGGCGACAGCTTGGGCGGTGGCTCGGTCGCAGTACCGTTGAGCAGATCCTGGGGCAGGAACTGATGGTAGCTCCAATCGATGCGGGCGGCGCGCTCAAGGTGCGCCTGGTACAACTTTTGGATCTGGCCTTCGAGACGTTGATCCAGGGCAGACAGCCGCATGACGATCTCCTTTTAACATCGAGAAACGATGATCGTCGGCAACCGCAGGCAAGAAGAGACGACAACGGGTTGCAATATGGAACATGATGATGAGCTACGAGCTAAAACCGCTGCTCAATGTCACGCTGCGGCGCCGCAGCGTTGGGGACGGACGTACCGGCTAGACGGAGTGTGGAGCAGCCACATGCTGCGACTGGCTATCGGGCAGCAGCGCGTTGATGCGCGCCATCATGAGCTGCGCGGCCTCATGCCGATTCTCGCGGGTCACAGCGCCCAGCTCTTCGAGCATGAACGGCGCGCCGATCACCAGCTGGACTCGCGCGCGGCGATACCAGGGCTGCTCCCGGCGCAGAATCCGGTTGGTGCCGCTGATCGCGATCGGCACGATCGGCACGCCGGTGCGCTGGGCCAGAAAGATAGCGCCGGCCCGTGCTTCCTGCGCTGTTCCGGTTTTGGAGCGCGTGCCTTCGACAAAGATCAGCACCGCCTCGCCCTGCCGCAGATACGACTCGGCCTGGCGCAGCGCCTCACGATCGACGCCCTTGCGCTGCACTTTAACCGGCTCCAGCGGTTCGATTACCAGGCGCATCCACCAGGTCTTGAACAGCTCAATCTTGGCGAGGCCATGAAAGGGGCGCGGAATGCCGGCGATGATGCAGAACGGATCGATGTTGCTCAGGTGGTTGCTTACCAGCAGGCACGATCCTGTGCTCGGCAGATGCTCGCTACCACGGATAGTGATCGACGTAAAGAGGGGAACGATCGCGCGGAGCAGGCGGTGATATGCAATATAGTGCAACGATCCCATAGGCTCAGTCCTGTTTTGAGCACCGCTTGCGTATGAGCCTACACCTGAAAAGGTGAGGTGTCAACTAGGTCTTAAGCCGGTTGTGCTCGCACCAGCCGCCGTGTATCTTCGGCTGATAAAATAGCTGCTCCGCGCTTTTATTTAAGCGTGGACTGGAAGCATACGCCTGCGAAATCATCTCACGCTTGTGCCCCAATCCCAGCATCCTCACACCTGTAAGGTTCTTGTTAGGTCGATACATTGCATGAGGCACTATCGTATGCCATACTACCCGAGCGCTTGCCGGTGCGCCGCACCTCCGACCATGGTGCGCCCGCAAATCCGCACATTGTGCCGCTCGCCCTGGCTCCACATGCATCGACCTGAGTCCGCCGACATCACCTTTTGCGAAGCCATCTGGAACAGGAGTGGTATGCCCTGAAGCCCCCCATGCCCATCTATTAGCCGTCCAACGACCATCGAACGCCGCAGGTTTCCCCATTGTTCGCATGTCGCGAGCACAAATCACCACAGCAGGAGGAATCAGGAGTGAAACGTTTAGCCTTCCTTGGGGCGCTCCTTTTGGTGTTGTCAGGAGCACAGACCGGTTTATCGCGCGCTGAGCAGGCCCAGGAGGGCCATACCGAAAAGACGATCCAGCGCGATCCGCAGGCCAACGCCGTGGCAGGCGAGTTTCTGATCAAGTTCAAGCCCGACCGCCCGGCCTCCGAAAAAGCCGCAGTTGTCGCTCAGGTCGGCGGCCAGCTTTCCGAAGGTGTGCCTCAGCTGGGCGTCGAGCTGGTTACCGTGCCGGCCCTGCGCGATCGTACCGATGTGAGCGCCGCCGAGGCTGTGCTGAGCACGCTCAACGGCAACGCAAGCGTTGAGTACGCCGAGCCCAACTACATTTATACGCTCACCGACGAGCGCGACTCTCGGGCCGCCGCCGTCAGCATCCGCGCCTACATCCCGATGACGATGAATATCACGCGCTACATTCCC
>DASWTW010000034.1:0-3113 GCA_036401895.1 Herpetosiphonaceae bacterium
TCGTCAACAGCCGCGAGATCTACATCGTCTTCAACCTCAACCCGGATGGCGGCGAGTACGATATTGCCACCGGCTCGTATCGCACGTGGCGCAAGAACCGCCAGCCCAACAGCGGCTCGTCGTACGTGGGCACGGATCTCAACCGCAACTACGGCTACAAGTGGGGCTGCTGCGGTGGATCGAGCACCAGCCCATCCAGCGAAACCTACCGTGGCTCGTCGGCCTTCTCCGCACCCGAGACGCAGCGGATGCGCGATTTCATCAACAGCCGCGTGATCGGCGGCAAGCAGCAGATCACGACGTCGATCAGCTTCCACACGTACAGCGAGCTGATCCTGTGGCCGTATGGCTACACCTACACCGACGTGCCCAGCGACATGACCGCCGACGACCGCAACGTGTTTGTCACGATGGGCCAGGCGATGGCGGCGACCAACAGCTACACCGCGCAGCAGTCGAGCGATCTGTACGTCACCGACGGCGATCTGACCGACTGGGCCTATGGCGTACACAAGATCTTTGCCTACACCTTCGAGTTGTATCCGCGCGGCTCCAGCCCCGGCTTCTACCCGCCGGATGAGCAGATCGGCCCGCAGACCACGCGCAACCGTGAGGCTGTGCTGTATCTGATGGAAAAGTCGGACTGCCCCTACGCCGTGATCGGCAAGCAGTCGCAGTACTGCGGCGGCACTACGCCGACGCCAACGCCGGGCGGCCCAACGCCAACGCCGGTTCCGCCGACGCCAACCCCGACGCCTCCGCCGAGCGGCACCGAGAAGATCGTCAACGGCGGCTTCGAGAGCGGCACCAGCCCGTGGGTCCAGTCCTCGACCGGCGGCTACCAGATCATTGACACGACGCGCCCGCACGCCGGCTCGTACAGCGCCTATCTGGTGGATTACAACAACGGCACCGATAACATCTACCAGACGGTGACGATCCCGAGCAACGGCACGCTGAGCTACTGGTGGTACATGACGACCACCGAGTCGGGCTCGACGGCGTACGACTACCTACGTGTGCGGCTCTACAACAGCAGCGGCACGCTGGTCACCACACTGCGCAGCTGGAGCAATGCCAGCGGCGCGGGCACCTGGCGCCAGGACAGCATCAGCCTGTCGGCCTACGCCGGCCAGACCCTGCGCGTCCAGTTCACCGGCACCAACGACAGCTCGCTACCAAGCGGCTTCTTCGTGGACGATGTGAGCGTGCGCTAGCCTCACATTCGATTCATGGTTCGATCGCTGGGAGCCGCAGGCGGGATCTCGTTATGAGATCCCGCTTGTTCTATTTGCCGCGCCTGATTCAGTGGTATACTCGGCGGCGGGAGCGGAAGGCGACGCTTTGTCGATCGCGTTGAAGTGGAGGAAACATGACCATCCGAGTCTGTCTCGCGGGTGCAACCGGATGGGCCGGCTCAGCCCTGGCCCGCAGCATCGCGCACACCGACGACATTGAGCTGGTGGCGGCGGTCTCGCGCACACACGCTGGCCGCACGCTCGGCGATGTGCTGACAGAGCCGCGTCTCGCCTGCCCGATCTATGCGACGGCTCAGGAAGCGCTGGCTCAGCCCTGCGACGTTTTCTTCGAGTACACCAAGCCGGATGTCGCGAAAGCTAACGTTATGGCTGCGCTGCATCGAGGAGCGCATGTCGTGATCGGCACCTCGGGATTGACCGACGCCGACTATGCCGAGATCGCGATCGTAGCCGAAAGCAACCAGCGCGGCGTGCTGGCGGTGGGCAACTTCGCCCTGACGGTAGTGCTACTTCAGAAGTTCGCCGAGATCGCTGCTCGATATATTCCGCAGTGGGAGATCATCGACTACGCGCACGACCACAAGCAGGACGCGCCTAGCGGCACTGCCCGCGAGCTAGCCGCGCGTTTGTCCGCGATTCGCCCCTCCGAGCTGACGGTCCCACTGGAAGCGACGCAAGGCCCCGTCGAGACACGCGGCGCACGTCTGGCCGGATCGCAGGTCCATTCGATTCGCCTACCGGGCTACACGATCTCGGCTGAGATTATCTTCGGCATGCCCGACCAGAAGCTGACGATCCGCCATGACTCCGGCAGCAGCGCTCAGCCCTATGTCGACGGCGCGCTCCTGGCGATCCGCAAGGTCAGCTCGCTGGAAGGGCTGCGCCGTGGTCTCGACAGTGTGCTTGATCTCGGGTAGTACATGCTTCGATCACAGCTCGGCCGGGCGGGCTCTGTGCTCGGCCAGCGCATCCAGCAGCGGCTCGATCTGCCAGGCCAGCGGCAGCCCCAGACGCTCTGCCAGTCGCGCCAGCTGCGGCGGCTCCACAGCGCTCTGCGCCAGCAGATCCGGCCGCGCAAAAACCTGGGCGGCCGGACCGTCGAGCAGCACGCGGCCCTCGCTCAGCACAACCAGTCGCCGGCAGTGATCGGCGCAAAAATCGATGTCGTGGCTGATCATGATCACCGTGCAGCCCTGCGCCAACAGCTGCGCCACAACCTCGCCGATCAGCCGCAAACCCAGCGCATCCTGGCCGGTCGTCGGCTCGTCGAGCACCACGATCGGCGTTTCCATCGCCAGCACCGAGGCCAGCGTCACCCGCTTGCGCAGCGCGGGCAGCAGATCATGCGGATGCTGCTCGGCAAAGTCGCTGAGTCCGGTCGCCGTGAGCGCCTGCTCCACTACCTGCGCCGTGTGCTCGGCGTCGAAGCCCAGATTGCGCGGCCCGACCATGATCTCGTCACGCACCGTGCGCTTGAAAATCTGGTGCTCGGGATGCTGGAAAACATAGCCGACACGCCGCGCCATCTGAGCGACGGTATGCTCGTGCGTCGACCAATCGCCGACCGTGACCGTGCCCGAACCTGGCTGAAGCAGGCCGTTGAGATGCCGCGCCAGCGTGGTTTTTCCCGCGCCATTCTGCCCGATCAGCGCCACGCTCTCGCCCGGCATAACCTCCAGCGACACGTCGCGCAGCGCCTGCACGCCGCTGGGATAGCTGAACGACACGTTTTTGATGCTCAGTGGAATCATCGCTCACCTTGCCGCGCCGCTTCCGCTGCCGGCTGATCATCAGTCGCAGCCGCACGGCCGCCAAAGCCCGCGACCGCCTCGTCGAGCGTGACCGGCAGCGGCT
>DASWTW010000035.1:0-20334 GCA_036401895.1 Herpetosiphonaceae bacterium
GAGGTCGTGAACGGCTAAGTGACAGGTTGGATCGATTGCGCGGCTGATCCTTGAATGGATCAGCCGCTTTTGTGTTGATCAAAGCCGGTTGGGTTTGATATTGCGTTATGCTGCTGGCTGATAGAAGAGGAAGTCTATGTCACCGGGCGACTGGCCGGCGTCAAAGAGCATGCGTGCGATCTCGTTGTGATGCGCCATGCCATGCAGGATCACATGCTGGAGCGTCTGCCAGATCGGGAGCACCACCGTACCAAAAGGGCTCTGACGCTCGATCGTGCTAAGCAGTGTCGCGTCGTCTAGCGTGGCGATCAGCTCAAGCCAGCTCTGGCGCTCGATCTCGAAGAGCGCGACAAGCGCATCAACACCAGCAATATCTTCAGCTTCCAGAAATGATGGCTGCGTGCCGACAATCACGTTGCGCCAGAGCAGATCGGCGCTCAGCAGATGCGAGAACGTGTTGTGAATGCTCGTATGGCTGTAGGTGATCTGCGCACGGTACACGTCGTCAGGAAGCGCGCGAGCCAGCTCAAGCAGGCGCTGTGTTTCGTCGAAGTGAAAGCTGAATTGGACGTGGTACGTGTGTGGAAATGTCGTAATTGTATTGGTCATATTGTTGATTCAAATCCTCACGGCCTCGTAAATCCTTGATCGGAGGCCCTTACAGCTTGACGAACGGTGGGTTTCCGCCTGGTGCTCCACACTCACAGTCAGCTGCGATGTTTCCATCTTGTTCGCCTTTGGAACGACTCCTCGATCATGCCTCCAGAGCTTCGGTGAGCTGCTGAACACAGATCCAAAATTCGGACAGCGTGATGCGGCTCATAGATGTGCATCGACGCGATCACTGGTTAGCTTCTGAAGAAATTACCAACAGTGTACCGATCGAGGTGACAGCTATAGTCACAGGACGCATGATCAAAAAGATGTAAATCCGGCGCTTCTTACGTACCCCATTGTAGAAACATAGCGATCGGACGTGCGGTGAGGCTCAGTACGCAGTCGGCTTAGAACAGGATGCTCGTACCTGGGGTGTCAATTGCTCTGCCAGCTCGTCCCAGCCCTGACACCTCCTGGCTTAGCGCACCAGCATGACAGTAGATGACGTGGTGTTAAGATAGCTGCTCGTCGCCGGTATGACGAGCGGATAAGGAGGAGGTCCTATGGCGTACAAAGGAGTTCGTAGGAATCTGATCGGCGTACTGATCGCGCTCGTCATGATCATGGTGGCAGGATCAACCATGTCAACGGCGGCCCAAACCAGTGGGCCTATGATGCTCCACCCACGGCTTGGCGTGCGGCAAGTGAGCAGCGGCCTCGTCACCCCGGTAAGCATGGCCTTTCTGGGCACGAACGACGCCCTGGTGATCGAGAAGAACACCGGACGCGTCCAGCGTGTGGTAGGCGGGACGATCCAGGGCACGGCGCTGGATCTGGCGGTGAACTTTGGCTCGGAGCGCGGCCTGCTGGGACTCGCCCTGCATCCCAATTTCCCGGCTAATCCTGGCGTCTACCTGTACTGGACCGAGAGCACCACGGGCGCTGATACCAACGTGCTCAGCGCGACGCCGCTGCTGGGCAATCGCGTGGATCGCTTTGTGTGGAATGGCTCGACGCTGACCTGGGATCGCAACCTGATTCGGATACGCGCGATCCAGGAGGATGCGGGACAGCCGCCGCGCGGCAATCACGACGGCGGAGTGATCACCTTTGGCGCCGACGGCAAGCTCTACATCTTCATCGGCGATCTGGGACGGCGCGGCTGGTTGCAGAATCTGCCCTGCGGTCCGACTGCGACCTGTCCGGGAGCGACCGTGCCGGACGATCAGTTCGGCGGCCCTGCGCCGGACAACGCGCATCTCAGCGGCGTGGTTCTGCGGCTCAACGACGACGGCAGTGCGCCCGCTGACAATCCTTTCTTCGCCGCCGGCGCTACGACGGGCGGTGAGGTCGGAGCCAATATTCAGAAGATCTTTTCCTATGGCCACCGCAACAGCATTGGTATGGCCGTTGATCCCGCGTCCGGCGCACTCTGGCTCCAGGAAAACGGCGACGACTCGTTCAGCGAGCTGAATCGGGTTGATGCGGGGATGAACGGCGGCTGGATTCAGATCGCGGGACCGGCCTCGCGGGTTGCTCAATTCAAGCAGATCGAGACGACCTTCGGGCAACAGGCGCTCCAGCAGATCCGCTGGCCGCCGACCAACATCGCCGACACGCCGCAAGAAGCGCTGGCACGGCTCTTCATGCTTCCCGGCGCACACTACAGCGATCCCGAGTTCAGCTGGAAGTGGGAAGTCGCGCCAGGTGGTGTCGGCTTCGTGAACGGTCGAGGGCTGGGGCCGCAGTTCTCAGGTGATATGTTCGTGGGTGCCGCGACACCTCAGTTGCAGGGCGGCTACCTCTTCCATTTTAACCTGACCGGCAATCGCCAGAAGATCGGCACCGACGATCCACGCTTGAACGATCGCGTCGCCGACAATCTCGCCAAGCACGAGATCACCGAGAGCGAGACGCTGCTGATCGGCCGGAACTTCGGCGTGGCGACGGATATCAGAACCGGGCCGAACGGTAATCTATACGTGGTTTCGCTGTCCAACGGCGCAATCTACGAGATTTTCCGACGCTAGCGCCTCAAGTCGGCTCATTCTCCGCTGGTGCCCGATGGTTTATCCATCGGGCACCAGTGATCGTCGGAACATCTCCCTAGTGCTGGCAGGTTGGACAGTAGTGTGTGTTGCGACCACCGAGCTTCAGGTGCTGGATCGGCGTGTGGCAGCGCGGGCAGGGCTGGCCGGTGCGCTCAAAGATGTTGCGCTGATGTTTGGCGCGGCCTTTGCGTCCAAACAGATCGCGCTGGGTGCCGCGCAGTGCGATGCCTTCCTCAAGCACAGCGCAGATCGCGTCGTGGAGCCGGGCTAGCTCGTCGTCCGTGAGCGAGGCGGGCACGCGCTGCGGATCGATCCCGGCCAGCCACAGGCTTTCGTCGGCGTCGCGGTTGCCGAGACCGGCCAGCACGCGCTGGTTGAGCAGCACGGTTTTGATCGCGCCGCGCCGTTTGGCGAGCTGACGTGCCAGCACTGCGACGCTAAAGTCCGGGTCGAGCGCCTCAGGCCCGAGCGAGTCGAGATCCAGCCGCTCGGCTAGCTCCGCAGGCTCGGCGACGGCGGCGCGCGCGTAGCCCAGCGTATCGAGCAGCCGCAGCTCTTCGTCGCGATCCAGATGCCAGACGATCAAGGTTTCGGCGGGACGGCGCGTGGTGCGCGGTGTGAGCGTCAGCGTGCCCCAGAGCATAAAATGGATCGCCAGCAGCAGATCGCCGGAGAGCGGCAGCAAAATATATTTGGCACGCCGATTCGCCGCCAGAATCTCGCGTTTTGTTAAAAATTCGACAAATTCGGCAGGGGCGGGAAAGCGTACGGCTTCGGGCTGAAGCACCTCCGCTCCGCAGATCATCCGGCCTACTACCGCGCTGCGCAGATCACGCACGATCGTTTCAACCTCCGGCACCTCAGCCATACTCTCCTCCATCGTCGGCTCTGCTCCTGCTGATGCACGTGCTGTGCCGCTAGCGCTTGTATATATTCGTAGTATGATTGCGGGAGATTCAGAGTAGCCAGACGTTTAAATAACTATTAACTATTTGACGCTAGATCCGAAAGTGAAGTACGATACACCCAGTAACCGGCGCGGCATAGGCAGCGTTTGAGCTACTTCTGTTTCAACCTACTAAACAAACCCGGAGACCGCAATGAAGCTTTCGGGATCTCACACCTTCAACGCCCCACGCGAGAAAGTATGGGCGACTCTGATCGACATCGAAGCGCTGCGCACGCTGATACCCGGCGTCGAGTCGCTTGAAGAGGTTGAGCCGAATACGTACAAAGGTGTGGCCAAGATCGGTGTTGCTGGGATCAAAGGCGAGTACACGGGCACGATCAGGATGACGGACATCGATCCGCCCACAGGCTACCGGCTGATCGGCGATGGGCGCGGCAAGCCCGGCCATGTCAAGGGCGAGGGCACGCTTGAGCTGACAGAGGAAGCTCCCGATCAAACATTGCTACGCTACAGCGGCGATGTGCAGGTCGGCGGAATGATCGCCAGTGTGGGCCAGCGCTTGATCGAGGGCGCGGCCAAGCTTTTGATTAACCAGGGCATGAAAGCACTTGCACAACGGGTTGAGCAAGGATAGCGGTTAATCACCATGGAACGCTTCACGATTACCCTGCGCGTGCGGCACTATGAGATGGATGCGCTCGGACACGTCAATAATGCCGTGTATTTACACTACCTTGAGCAGGCGGCGATCGAACACTCGGAGCAGCTTGGGGTGACGCTTGAGCGCTACGAGCAGCTCGGCGGCGTGTTTATTCTGCGCAAGATGGAGATCGACTACCGTCTGCCGGCGGTGGCCGGTGATACGCTGACCATTACCACCTGGGTCAAAGAGATGCGCGGCCCGCGCTCGACGCGCTGCTACGAGATCCGGCGGCAATCGGATAATAAGCTGGTGGCGTCGGCGGAGGCGCTGTGGGCCTGGGTCGATCGCAGGATCATGCGCCCGCGACCGATTCCCCAGGAGCTGCTCGACGTGTTCTTGCCGCAGCCGTTTGTGCCGCAGGATCTCAAGCCGCTGCTCTGCTCACGCTGCGGCACGCCGCTGAAGTCGCTGGGCATGCAGCCGCTGCGGCTGAATGGTCAAGGACGGCCAAGCCTCTTCGGCGGGCAGCAGAACGTCGTCGTGAGCCAGGAGCGGGCCGAAACGTATGAGTGCCCGAGCTGCGGCCTGCAAGAAGTCTTTCGTGATAGCGAGCATACCGACGATTAGTGAATCGAGGCAGTGCCCGTGAGCAAAGGCCGGCAGCATGAAGATTCTCAAGCAGCTACGATCGCGACATGTACGGTGGTGATTGCCGCCGTACTGCTGATTCTTGTCGTCCTGTTCGCGGCGCGGGTGCTTTTCGGGATATAATAGGTGTAGTTTTATTTCAGGAGCCATCCGCTATTCCGGCTAGCTGAGCCTGGGGCGCTCACGGCCTAATGGCGCACATAGCAGACGAGGCAGGACTATGGCTCGACACATCCTCTTCCACCGATCACCAGGCTCAATGTGCGGAGCACACGCGGATCATGCTGCATCTTGTGCGCGAGATGCGACGTACGTTTGATCAAACGTACGTTGAGCGAGCTTCCCCGCGCTCAGCCCATACGAACGTTCACTCTCCCCCAGCGACAACCGGCCACGCCTCTACCGCTGTTCCATGAGCACAGCGTAGCCCTCTAAGACTTCGGGTAAGACCAAAGGAGGTCAACGTGGAGATTTCGGTGACGGTCAACGGCAGAAGTTACCAGCACAACGTTCCACCACGATTGTTGCTCGTGCATTATCTGCGCGAGTACCTCAATCTTACGGGCGCGCATGTCGGCTGCGACACCTCCCAATGCGGCGCGTGCGTTGTTCACGTCAACGGACAGAGTGTGAAAAGCTGCACCATGCTAGCGGTTCAGACGGACGGCGCCGAGGTCACCACGATCGAGGGCCTGGCCAAGGGCGACACGTATCACCCGATGCAGCAGGGCTTTTGGGAGAAGCACGGCCTCCAGTGCGGCTTTTGCACGCCCGGCATGATCATGTCGGCGTCGGCGCTGCTTCAGCAGAATGCCAATCCCAGCGAGGCCGAGATTCGCCACGCGCTGGAGGGCAACCTGTGCCGCTGCACCGGCTACGAGAACATCGTGCGGGCGGTGCAGTACGCGGCCGGGCAGATGAGCGGCAGCGGATCGAACGGCCATGCGATGCATGACGAGGCCAAGCCGGAAACGCCCGAGACACCCGCCGAGCTAGAGCATCCTCAGCGCGACGAGGGCGCACCCGAGCACCCGGAGACCGTAGAAGAGTGGCAAAGCGAGAACGCCGGCGTCAGCGATGACGCGCCAGCAGGGGAAGGAAGAAGCTAATGGCAACCGCAGACGCACCTACCAAAATGTTCGGGCAGGCGCTCAAACGGCGCGAAGATCCCCGGCTGATCACCGGGAAAGGTAACTACATCGACGATATCAAGCTGCCGGGTATGCTCCACGCGGCGATCGTGCGCTCGCCCTACGCCCACGCCAGGATTAGCAGTATCAACGCTGAGGCCGCGCTCAAGCTGCCCGGCGTGGTCGCAGTGATCACCGGCGAGGAGATCGCGAAAGAGCAGAATCCGCTGCCCTGCGCCTGGGCTCCCGGCCGTGGCACCGCCAGCAATATCAACACGCCGCGCGCGCTGGCCGTCGATACCGTGCGCTTCGTCGGCGAGGGCGTGGCGATGGTGATCGCTCAGTCGCCGTACATCGCCTACGACGCGCTGGACCTGGTCGAGGTCGATTACGAGCCGCTCGACGTAGTTGTCGATGCCGAGCAGGCGACGGAGGCGGGCGCGCCGCAGCTGCACGAGAACGCGCCCAACAATGTGGTCTTCCACTGGATCTGCGGTGATGAGCAGGCCGCTGCCCAGGCGATCGACAGCGCGGAAGTGGTAGTCAAGCAGCGCATTCGTAATCAGCGCCTGATCGCGACGCCGATGGAAACGCGCGGCTATATTGCGCAGTACAGCCCGGCGACCGGCGAGTACACCGAGTGGATGTCGCACCAGGCGCCGCACGTGATGCGTCTGCTGCTGACGGCGTTTGTGCTCGGCATTCCCGAAAACAAGATGCGCTGTATCGCTCCCGATGTCGGCGGCGGCTTTGGCGCCAAGATCTTCTTGTATCCCGAGATGGCGGCGCTGCTGTATGCCGCCAAGCAGGTCGGCGCTCCCGTGAAGTGGATCGAGTCGCGGCGCGAGAACTGCGCGACGACCGCCCAGGGCCGCGATCATATCACCGACATTGAGGTCGCCGGCACTCGCGACGGCAAGATCACCGGGCTGCGCGTTCACACCTACGCCAATCTCGGCGGCTACTGCTCCACGATCGCGCCGGGCATCCCGACGACGCTGTACGGCCGTATGCTTTCCGGCGTGTACAAGATCCCCGGCATTTTCTGCGAGGTCGACGGCGTCTACACCAATACCGCGATGGTCGATGCGTATCGCGGCGCGGGACGGCCCGAGGCGACCTATGTGATCGAGCGGGCGCTGGATCTGTTCGCCGACGAGGCCGGTCTCGATCCGGCTGAGGTTCGCCGCGCAAACTTTATTCAGCCCGAGGATTTCCCCTACGACACCGGCCTGGGCATGCTGCCCTACGACAGCGGCAACTATGAGCCGGCGCTCGATCGCGCGCTTGAGCTGATCGATTACCAGAGCTTTCGCAAGGAGCAAGCGGCGGCGCGGCAGGAGGGCCGGCTGCTCGGTATCGGCGTGGTGTCGTACTGCGAGGTCTGCGGTGTTGCGCCGAGCGCCTGGATCGGTCTGGCCGGCGAGGGCTGGGGCGCCGGTCTGTGGGAAAGCGCCAACGTCAAGGTGCATCTGACCGGCAAAGTGGTGGTCACGACCGGCTCGCTGCCGCACGGGCAGGGCCACGAGACCACGTTTGCGCAACTGGTGGCGGATGAGCTGGGCGTTCCCTACGAGGATGTGATGGTCGAGCACAGCGATACGCAGGGCACGCCGTTTGGCTACGGCACCTACGGATCGCGCTCGGCGGCGGTCGGCGGCACGGCGATTCACAAGACCGTCACCAAGATCAAAGAAAAGGCGCGCAGGCTGGCGGCACATATGCTCGAAGCGGCGGAAGAAGATATTGTCTTCGAGGACGGCAAGGCGTTTGTGCGCGGCGCTCCCGACGCGGTCAAGACGATCCAGGAGATTGCGCTTCAGGCCAGCGTGGCCTACGATCTGCCGCAGGGCATGGAGCCGTTCCTCGACGAGACGACCTACTACGATCCGCCCAACTGTACCTTCCCGTTCGGCACGCATATCTGCACCGTCGAGATCGATCCCGAGACCGGCAAGGTGAGTGTCCTGCGCTATGTCGCGGTCGACGATGTGGGCCGCGTGATCAATCCGCTGATCGTGGAGGGCCAGATTCACGGCGGTATCGCTCAGGGCCTGGCGCAGGCGCTCTACGAGGGCGCGGTCTACGACGAGAACGGCCAGCTGCTGACCGGCTCGCTGATGGACTACGCGATTCCGCGCGCCGACATGGTGCCGAGCTACGAGCTGGATCGCACCGAAACGCCGTCGCCGGTCAATCCGATGGGCGTCAAAGGCGCGGGCGAGGCCGGAACGATCGGCTCGGGCGCGTGCGTCTCCAACGCCGTCGTGGATGCGCTGTCGCATCTAGGTATTCGCCATCTCGACATGCCGTACACCGCCGAGAAAGTGTGGCGGGCGATTCATCAAAGAACCTAGAACTTAGAACCTAGAACCAAGCCGAAGCTACCGTTAGGTTCTTGGTTCTTGGTTCTTGGTTCTCCGTACAGGAGGAACTATGTTTCCTAGCGATTTTGAATATGCCGCGCCCACGACGATCCAGGAGGCGCTGGATCTGCTCAGCCAGAATCCCGAGGCCAAGGTCCTGGCCGGCGGCCACTCGCTGCTGCCGACGATGAAGCTGCGGCTGGCGTCGCCGGCGATGCTGGTCGACATCGGCAAGATCCCCGAGCTGAAAGGCATTCGATCCAACGGCTCGGTCACGATCGGCGCGTACACCACCTACCATGAGCTTGAAACCTCGTCGGAGCTGGCGCAGCGCGTGCCGATGCTGGTTGAGTGCGCCAAGAACATCGGCGATCCGCAGGTGCGCAACCGGGGCACGATCGGCGGTGCGCTCGCCCACTCCGATCCTGCCGCCGACATGACGGCCGTAGTTCTGGCGCTGGGCGCAGACATCAAAGCGGTCGGACCCAACGGCGAGCGCACGATCGCGATCGATGACTTTTTTGTGGACATGCTTCAGAGCGCGCTGGACGAGGGCGAGCTGCTGACCGAGATCACGGTTCCGCAGATGTCGGGCAGGGTTGGCATGGCCTATGAGAAGTTCAAACATCCGGCGTCCGGCTACGCGATTGTGGGCGTTGCGGCGCTCGTGCAGATGGACGACGGCGGCAACATCGCGGCGTGCCGGATCGCGGTGACCGGAGCCGGTCCCAAGGCGCAGCGTGCAACAGCTGGTGAGAACCAGCTGCTCAGCCAGCACTCCTCGCCTGACAACATCGCGGCGGCTGCGGCTCAGGCGTCAAGCGGGCTGGACTTCATCGGCGACATCAGCGCGTCGGAGGAGTACCGCGCCCATCTGACGCAGGTGCTGACCAAGCGGGCGCTCACCAAAGCGGTGGAGCGCGCCCAGTAGCTCATCGATCTCAATGCGGAGGGACACGGCTTGCAGCGCAGGCTGTGTCCTTTTGTCTGAGTTCGAGAACCAAGAACCAAGAACCGAACGAAAGAAACGGGAAGTACCACTCTTCCCCTCGCCTGCGAAGCGGGAGAGGGGGTGACCCGCAGGGTCGGGGGTGAGGGCCTTTACTTTAAGTCAAGGAGAGCTTTGTTTTGCACGTCCGAGGATCAACGTTTTTCGCCCCCCGATCAACCTGTGTTCGCGGCCTATCGTTGATGATGCTGGCGATGCTGGTGGCCTGTGGCGGTCCTGCCGCTCCCGCCGAGCAGCCGACGACTACGCAGCCAGCGCCGCCAAGTGCATCTGCCGCGCCGCAGCCCACGCCGACGATCGCAGCAGTCACGCCGAGCGCCGCGCCGCCCACGACCAGCGCTGCCGAGACCAGCGCTCCGGCTGAGACCGAGACAGCCGCTGCCGATGAGCCCGGCGACCAGATCGCGTATGTCAAGGAAAACAACATCTGGCTGCTCGATCTCGCAAGCGGCGGTACCTGGCAGCTGACAACCGAGGGCGAAAACAGCAATCCGGCCTGGTCGCCGAATGGGCAGACGCTGGCGTTTATGCGCATGTACGACGGCAATCCTGAGATCGCGACGATCCGCGCCGACGGATCGGGGCTGACGCGCATCACCGACAATCCGGCGAACGATCTTCACCCGGCCTACGCACGCGACGGCACGCTCTTTTATGCGCGTCACCAGCAGGGCGAAGAGACCGAGATCGAGGTGATCAAGCGTGATGCATCAGGCGGCGAGACGATCGTCTACACGCAGCCCGGCGGCCTGTGTACGCCCGTGCATCTGAGCGCCGCCCAGGAAACGCAACTTGCGCTGTCGATCAACTGTGGTCGCGGCTACAACGCCTTTGTGATCGATCCGGCAGCCAACACCACGATCGATCTCAGCCTGGACTACGCCCCAACCGCGTGTGTCTATCAGGCGACCTTTGCCCACACGCAGCCGCGTCTGGCGCTGATCACCGCCCAGGATTGCAGCCCGCAGATCGACACCGGCATCGCAACGCTGGAACTTGGCAGCGCGCAGCCGGCGCTCGACGAGCTATTCACCAATCGCGAGATCTGGGCGATCGACTGGTCAGCCGACGATCAAGCGCTGGTCTTTCAAAAAGAAAGCCGCTCCGAGCCCGATCTGTCGGGCCTGTGGCTGCTCTCGCTCAACGGCGACTCAGCCGAGCCTACCCAGCTCACCAAAGAAGGAACGAGCCCGGCGTGGCGGCCGTGACGGAGAACGAAGAACCTAGAACCTAGAACCTAGAACCAAAAGACGAACAAAGGAACCAAGAAACAAGAGAACAAAGAGGAGAACCAAGAACCAAGAACTGAGGCGCCGAGAGTAAACATTTTACAAGATGGATAGATGGATCATCCGTAGGGGCGTGATTTATCACGCCCTTGAACTCAATATTGCAACACTAATCTTGGTAATTTCGTCAATTTTTATCGTTACTTCCCCTTCTCCTGTCGCAACCGGGTGCCCTCTGGGCGAAGGGGTGGCGAAGCCGGGGATGAGGGCCTTTCCTCCTTACCCCTCGCCGCTCGGCTGAAGCATGTAGCCAATCCCGGACACGGTGATAATGTACTGCGGCTCGGTCGGGTTGCGCTCGATCTTCTGGCGCAAACGATGCACAAGCTGCTTGAGCAGCTGCTTATCGCCGAGGCCGCGATAGCCCCAGACATGGTTGGTCAGCCGGTCCGTGGGAATGGTGCGCGTAGCGTTGGCCAGCAGATATTGCAGCAGCCGAAACTCAAGGTTGGTCAGCCGGATCGGAGGGTGCGCACCGATGCGGGCGGTCTGATCCTCGACGTTGAGCTGAAGATCGCCCGCCGTAAGCGGTGCCGGCCGCTCGATCTCGACGCGGCGCAACAGTGCCCGGACGCGCGCCAGCAGTGTGCGCGGGCTGAACGGCTTGGTCAGGTAGTCGTCGGCGCCGAGATCCAGCCCTTGTACGGTGTCTTCCTCACTGCTGCGCACCGTCAGCATCATAATCGGCGTGGTAGCCTCCTCGCGAATCCGCCGGCAGACCTCGAATCCGCTCAATCCAGGCAGATTAACATCCAGAATCACCAGATCGGGCTGCTCGCGATCAAACATATCGATCGCGCCGGGGCCGTCGGAGGCGCCGACCACCAGGTAGCCCGCCTGGCGCAGCGCAAAGCTGATCAAGCCCTGTAGCTCAAGATCGTCGTCAACGACCAATATTTTCATAGGTTTGCTCCTGGGGCAAAATGATGCACATGCGCGTTCCGCTGCCGCTGCTCTGAACCTCGATCCGCCCGCTGTGCCGCTCGACGATCGACTTGGTGATCCACAGGCCCAGCCCCACACCGCTCTGCTCGGGCTCCTCGGCGGTGGAGCGCACAAAGCGCCCGAAGAGCGACGAACCGGCCTGCGGCGGTAATCCAGGCCCCTGATCCTGCACCCACAGCGTCACGGTTGCCGCGTCGACGCTGCCGCCAATCTGGATTGTCGAGCCGGTCGGGGCGAATTTGTTGGCGTTGGCCAGCAGATTCACCAGCACCTGCGTCAAACGCGGCGCATCGCCGGAGATCATCGGCAGCGGGTAGGGCAGCTCAATCACTACCTCCTGCTGGCGCTGAGCGATCAGCGGACGCGTCAGCTCCAACGCCGTTTCGACCACCTCGTCCAGCGCGACGGGCCGGTTGCGGATCGTGGCCTGGCCGGACTCAAGGCGCGCGCTCTCAAGCAAATTATCGATCAGCTGCGTCAGACGCAGCGTGCCGCGCTGAAGCGCCAGCACTAGCTGGCCGATCTGGTCGATCGACAGCTCGGGAAGCTGATCCAGCAGCAGCTCGATCGAGGCTAGCTGCGCCGAAAGCGGCGTGCGAAATTCATGCGAGATATTCGCCAGCACCGAGTCGCGCAGCCGCCGCGTGGCCTCGATCTCGGTCTCGTCGCGCATGACCTGCACCTGTAGCTCATCCACGGGCTGCGCGCTGGTGATCACTACCGTGCGGCGCTGACCATCTTTGAGCAGCAGATGCTCGGTCGCGCGAGCGCCGCCACGAAAGCGAGCATGGAGAATCGGGCACTGCTCCTCGCAGGGACGAGCGCCGCCCGGACCCTGAGGATTCAGCACATCGCCGCAAAACCTGCCGATCGCGGAGTCGACGTCCACGCCGAGCAGCGCGGCAGCCTGTGGATTGAGATAGCGAATGCGGCGCTGGCGATCCACAGTGAAAACGCCCTCGACGATGCCAGTCACAATCGCCTGGGCCTCGGCCTGCTGCCGTCTGAGATCGGCCGTAAGCTGGAGCAGATGCCGCCGCATCTCTTCAAGCGTCGTCGCCAGCGTACCGATCTCAGCGCCCGACGCGACCGGCACCGGCGTAGACAGATCGCCGGTACCGATGCGCTCAGCCGCAACCGTGAGCGCTTGCAGCGGACTGCCGAGCCGCCGCCCCAGCAAAAAGCTCATCAGCGCCGCCAGCGTGGTCACCAGCAACGTGAGCAGCAGCAGCGTTTGAAACAGCTTTTGCAGCGAATCGGTCGTGCTGCTGGTCGGCATGTGAATCTCGACCAGGCCGACGAGATCGGCGCTAAACGAGCGAATCGGCGCGATCGCAACATACTGGCCCAGCTCGTCGATGCGCGCCGCGCCCGGCGTTCCGGTTTCAAGCGCCAGCCGGCGCAGCCCGTCAAGCTGCGTATCGCCGGGCAGCTGCATGGACTGGCGATTGAGCACCGTCACCGGCAGATTAATCTCTGCGCTCAGCTGCTCGGCAAAGGCCGGGTCGAGCAGGTGCGCGACGATCACCAGGGCTCCCGGCTGCTCCGTAACCTGTGACCACGCGCCAAGCACCAGCGCCTCGTTGCCTGGGGCAGGCAGCAGAAAGCGCATCTCACCTGGCTGCTGATTGGCTAGAATCGTAGTCCAGGGCAGATCCGCTCCGCTGCGGGCGACGATCGCGCCGTCGCGAAGCACCGCGCTGCCGCTAAGCTCGCTGGTAAGCTGAAACTGGCTGAGAAAAGTCGACAGACTGGTGGAGTCGTTGGCCTGAAGCAGGCGTCGCAGCGTTGGACGCTCACCCAGCAGCCGCGCCGAAGTCAGCGCGTCGTCGCCGGCGAGAATAATCTCCTGGCGGGCGATCAGGCCGGCCTGTGAGACGCGCGCCAGCGACTGCTCGTCGGCAAGCTGCTGCAACAGGCGTACAGCCACGAAGGCCACGCCGGTTACAGCCAGCAGCAGCAGCCCAACATTGAGGCCGATCAAGAGCGTGCTGAGCCGTAGCCGGTGTCTGAGATGCTGCATGAGTCTTGGGGCTAGAACACGAATCGTCAGCCATCCTACGCAAATGCGGACGGCTCTATTGTAGCGCGATTTTCAGAAGATAGACGAGATCCGCTAGCGCCTGGTCAGCAAACGCCGAATGCGCCGGAAAAGACCACGAATCGCCAGCCCGATAAAGTAGCCCTGATCCTGGCTATTTTCTAGCGGGTCCAGGCCGGTGCGTCCGGGCCGGTTGCGATAGCCGGGCTGTCCGGGAACAAGAGTTGACTCTGTATAATTCGGTTGTTTTTCCATGATTGCCGCCTCCATACTGTGTCGTGTTGTACAATAACTATCATATCATTCTGGAGATACAAGATGGAACCTGTGACAATTTCACAAATCGAGGAACGGCTAGAAAAGCTTTCTCCTGAGCGCTTGCGTGTCGTGTACGACTTCGTATCATATCTTGTAGAGCGCGAAAACGGAACGGCTGAAATTCTCGCTAGCTCGGATGCTTTGCAAACCATGCTAGCCTCTGAGGCCGTTCTCCGTCGTGATTGGGATACACCCGAAGAGGACGCCGCATGGGCTCATTTGTAAAAGGTGATGTTGTTGTTGCGCCGTTTCCTTTTTCAGATCTCAGTGATGCAAAACGCCGACCTGCGCTGGTTGTCGCTACGCTCTCCGGTAACGATGTTATCCTCTGCCAGATAACCGGACAAGTAGCGAAAGATCAGTACGCTATTTCGCTCACTGACCAGGATTTTACGAGCGGGAGTCTGCGTCAAGATAGTAATATTCGACCTAATCGCATTTTTACCGCCGACTCGGCCATTATTCTTTACCGCGCGGGTGTCCTATCTTCCACAAAGCTCCAAACAGTAACCGCCAAGATCATAGAAATTTTGCATTCCTAGCAACGATTCGCCAAGATCGCGCTGCCACGCCTTGATTGGATCTCAGCGTGGCAACGTTTGTTTGATCTGTACGCTGTCTGCGATGGAGAAGTTTTACCGCTCCCGACGACGCAGAATCTCCGCGCCCAGCACCAGCACCAGCGAAAACAGGCCCAGCACCAGCGCCGCGCTGTACGCTCCGATGTACTGCCGCTCGTCGAGCGCGCGGAACACGTACATCGTGGCGGTCTCGGTGCGTCCCTGCACGCCGCCGCTGACCACCAGCACCGCGCCGAACTCGCCCAGCGCGCGCGCAAAGGTCAGCGTCAGGCCGTAGATAAAGCCCCAGCGCAGCGCCGGAAACGTCACCAGCCGGAAGGTCTGCCAGCCGCTCGCGCCCAGCGTGGATGCCGCCTGCTCCTGCTCGATCCCGAACGCTTCCAGCACCGGCATTAGCTCGCGCACCATGAACGGCATTGTCACAAAGAGCGTCGCGATGATCATGCCGGGCAGCGCAAACGCGATCTGCACGCCGGTCGCCTCGATCAGCGGCGCGAAGAGGCCACGCCGCCCAAAGAGCAGGATCAGCATCAGACCGGCGATCACGGGCGAGATCGCGAACGGCATATCGATCAGGCCGTTGAGCAGCCGCCGGCCCGGAAAGCGATGTCGCACCAGCACCCAGGCGACCGTCGTACCGCAGATCACGTGGACGACGATCGTGATCGCGGCGATCAGCAGCGTGCGCCAGAAGGCCGAAAGCACATCGGGATCGCTGAGCGCGCTGAACATTGGAGCCAGGCCCCTGGCGAACGCGCCCTGGATTAGCGCGCCGATCGGAGCCAGAATCAGAGTCGCCATGTAGGCCACGACGATTCCGATCAAGACGCGCCGCCGCCAGACGCCGACAGCTGTGGCTGGTCGGCCAAGCTGGGAGTCGAGAGCTACGCTCATTGTGCCTCCTCCACCGCCGGTCGCCCACGGCGCGGCTGGAGATAATCCACCAGCACCACCAGCCCAAAGGCGATCGCCAGCATCACGATCGAGACCGCGCTGGCATCCTGCTGATTGCCGGCCTCGACCTGGCCGAAGACGTACACCGCCGCCGTCTGTGAGCGCATCGGCAGATTGCCGGCCACGATCACGATCGCGCCGAACTCACCGATCGCGCGGGCAAAGCTGAGCAGCGTGCCGCTGATCAAGGGCATCGCCAGCGGCGGCAGCGTGACACGCCGGAAGATCGTCCACGCGCCTGCGCCGAGCGTCGCCGCTGCCTCTTCCTGATCACGGTCCAGACTTTCCAGCACCGGCTGGACTGTGCGCACCACGAACGGAAACGCGACAAAGAGCAGCGCAATGATGATACCGGGCGGCGCGAAGATGATCCGCCAGCCGAGTTGATTGTTCAGCCACGAGCCGATCGCGCTCTGCGGGCCGTAGAGCACCACCAGCGTCACGCCCGTCACCAGCGTCGGGATCGCAAACGGCAGGTCGATCATGCCGTTGAGCAGCGACTTGCCCGGAAACGAGTAGCGCACCAGCACATAGGCGGTCAGCGTGCCCATTACCGCGTTGATCGCCGCCATGATCGCCGCCGTCCACAGCGTCAGCAGCAGCGCGTGACGCGCCACAGGCTGGCTGATCGCCGCCCAGATGCCGCCCAGACCATCACTCAGCCCGTCCTGGATGATCACCGCCAGCGGCAGCAGCAGCATGACTGTGAGATAGGTCAGGGCGACCGTCCGCACGCCCCAGCGGCCCCAGGGCAGCGCTGCGCGCTCTTTGGCCGGATGGTAGCGAGTTGACGTAATGGTTGTCATTGGCCTTGTACCTCGGCAATCGCCTTTGTATAAATGCCGGTGTCGCCAAAGAAGTCGGGCGTGACTTTGGACCAGCCGCCGAACTCCTGAACGGTCCACAGATCTTCCACGGCCGGATACTGCGCCGTAGTCGCCTGAGCGACTTCTTTATCCAGCGAGCGCAGGCCGTACTTGGCGAAGATTGTTTGTGCTTCCTCGGTGTAGAGGAATTTCACGAACTCGTCGGCAACCTGGCGCGTGCCGTGCTTGTCGACATAGGTGTCGATGATCGCGATCGGGTTTTCGATCAAGATCGTCGAGCGCGGAATCACCAGATCCATCTGCTCGCCGGCCTGCTTCGCGACCAGCACCTCGTTCTCGTAGGTGATCGCCACATCGCCGACGCCCTTTTCGAAGTTGGTGATGCTTTCGCGCGCACCTTTGTCGAGCACCGTCACGTTTTTGAGCACCGCTTTGAGGAACTCGGTCGCCGCAGCATCATCGCCCTTGGCCACGCCGTCGACGAAGCCGCGATGAGCCGCGCCGTAGAGCGCCAGCACGTTCCACATCGCGCCGCCGCTGGTCTGCGGATTCGGCGTCAGCACCTCGACGCCCGCTTTGCCCAGATCGCCCCAGTCTTTGATGCCCTTGGGATTGCCTGGGCGTACCGCGAAGGCGACCACCGACGTACTGATCATGCCATTATCTTGGGCGGACTTCCAATCGTGGGTGATCAGCCCGGCCTCCTGGATGCGAGTGATGTCGGCCTCCAGCGAAAGCGCCGCGATGTCGGCCTCGAAGCCCTCGACGATCGCCCGTGACTGTGCGCCCGAGCCCAGGTAGGACTCTTCGAAGTTGACGGTCTGGCCGGTCTGCTGCTTCCAGCGCTCCTGGAAGATCGGGATCAGCTCTTTGTAGGCTTCGCGGGGCGTGGTGTAGGCGCCAAGCGTCAGCGTGATCTCGCCATCCTGCGCGGCGGGCGCGGCGCTGGCATCTGTTCCGGCGGCAGAGCTGGCGCTAGCTTCCGGTGCAGTGCTGGCCTGCGTGCCCGTGCCGGTGCTATCGGTGCCTGAAGTCGTGCCGGAGCCACAGGCGGCCAGCAGCGTGGACAGCATTAAGATCAGCAGCAGTGTAGTGACGCGTTTGCTCATCGGAGGATCTCCTCTAACTTAGTTGCACGGTTGGATGTAGGAATGCGCACTGCGGCCGACGCGTAGCGCGATCGGACGATCAGCACGGGATGTTCGGTTGCCTGGCTCAGCAGCTGGCCCACGACGCCGACCAGCGCGGCCCGGCCGTCGCGACTGCTGAGCGGCGAGCCAAGCACCAGCAGATCGTAGCCGCCCTCGCGCATCTCGGCGAGGATCTCGTCACGGACCTGGCCGGCGCGGATCGTGGTCTGGGCGTTGATGCCGAGCGTGGCTAGCGTTCGGGCACCGGCGGTGAGGAAGCGCTCGGCGCGCTCTCGATCCTGGGCGTGGCCGTCGCCCTGAGGCACCACGGAGAGCAGCGTAGCCTCGGCGCCGAGATGCCGCGCCAGCCGTCCGGCGAAGAGCACGTCTTCTTTGCCGGGCTCACCGCTGGCGACACAGATCAGCAGGCGGGTGGGAGTGGGCTGTGGGCGCGGCACCAGCAGCAGATGATGCTCGCCCGACTGAAGGATCTGCTCGGCCAGCTCTACATCGGGCTGGTTGTGTACGCCAAGGATCACCAGATCGTAGGGCTCGCGCTCGGTCACACGGGTAACGGCGATCGCGGGCGGCTCGGTGGCGGTGATCGTATCCAGGGCGGGCAGGCCGCTGCCCAGCTGCTCACGGGCGGTCTGAAGCTGCTGCTGCAAAATCGCGGTGTTCTTGCCGTAGCCCAGCAGCGTGGTGCGGGCGTGCGCCATGCGTGCGAGCTGCCCGCCAACCGCCAGCGCGGCCGATGTTGTCGTCGCCTCGTCGCTGACGATCAGCATGTTCAGCCCTGGATGCGTCAGCGCGTGGATGCGCCGCACGCCAACCCAGACCTGATCGCCGCTGGAGAGCGGGAGTGTGCGGGCCTGATCCTGCGTGCGCGCCGCCTCGACCAGAATCGTCTCGCTGCCGAAGGGCGCTGCCGGGGCCAGCGGACGAACGCCGGGCAGCGGTGGCAGCCGCAATCGCAGCCGCTCGAACGAGCCGACAAAGGTGATATGCTCGATCACGGCCTGGCCCAGGATTGCGCCTGTGGGCGGCTGCGAGATCGGCAGCAGCGTCACGTCCTCGGGCCGGAACAGCACCTGCACCCGCTGCGGGACGGTGATCTGCTGCGCCTCGGTCTCAAGCGGGAAGTGCAGCGGCCCGACGCGCACACCCTCGGTGGTACACTCGCCAAGCAGCAGATTGGCCGTGCCGAGAAAGGTCGCCACGAACTCGGTCTGTGGTCGTTGATACAGCTCGGTGGGTGGTCCGACCTCCAGCAGGCGGCCGACGTTCATCACGCCCAGCCGATCGGCTAGCTCGAAGGCTTCTTCCTGGTCGTGGGTGACAAAGATCGTCGTGGTGCCAAGCTCCTGCTGGATCTGCCGCAGTGTACGGCGCAGCTCCGTGCGAATCTTGGCGTCCAGCGCGCCGAAGGGCTCGTCGAGCAGCAGCACCGCCGGCTGGTGCGCGAGAGCACGCGCCAGGGCTACGCGCTGCTGCTGACCGCCCGACAGCTGGTGCGGCATGCGACTGCCGAGACCGGCCAGGCCCACCAGATCCAGCAGCTCGTCGCGCTTTCTGCGCCGCTCGGCGGCGGCAACTTTGCGAATGCGCAGCGCAAACTCGATGTTGTCGGCGACGGTCATGTGCCGAAACAGCGCGTACTGCTGAAACACAAAGCCGACGTTACGCTGCTGTGGCGGTAGATGTGTCACATCGCGGCCGTTGAGCAGCACGCGGCCCTGGTCGATCCCCGTCAGCCCGGCGATCATCCGCAGCACGGTGCTTTTGCCGCTGCCGCTGGGGCCGAGCAGCACGAAGAACTCACCGTTGGCGATCTCGAGCGAGGTGTTATTGACAACGGGATGGCCTTCGTAGCGCTTGCTCAGATGTTCAAGCACAATCGACATACGCTCTCCTACGGGGTAACATCCTGGTTCCAGGGTGGTGACAAAATGGTGACACACGCTCAGACGATGGTTGCGCGGCGCTTCCAATCATGCTGATCAGCCGATCGCTGGTGTTTCACGCGCGGGCACAGTCTGCGGGAAAGCTGGTGGAGCGTGCCGTGCTCAGGGCGCGAGAAAGCTTGGCACCGTTGCTGCAAGCGATCGGATGAAACTCTGTTCTATATCTCCCAGCATACAGGCCCGTGGTTTCAGGAGCGGTTGTGGCTGGGTGACGATCGGCGCGCTCCGCTGCGGCCCCGTCGATCGTGGTACGATAAAGAAAGATGCGCCGGGCGCGCTGGGGCGTCCGCGCCGGAAGGGACTTGCTATGCCTGTGATGCCAACCTTCTCATCCATCGACGAGCTGCAATCTGCGCTGGCGGCACGCGCCTATGTCGCCGATCGCTCGCTGACGACCGCAGTGTATCTTGGTCTCAAGCTGGGCAAGCCGCTGCTGCTGGAAGGCGAGGCCGGCGTCGGCAAGACCGAGATCGCCAAGGTGCTGGCGCAGCTGCTGGGCACGCGGCTGATCCGGCTTCAGTGCTATGAGGGTCTGGATGTGTCGACGGCGGTCTATGAGTGGAACTTTCCCCGGCAGATGTTGTATCTGCGCGCCGCCGAGCTTGAGGGCGAGTCCAAAGATCGCGCGCTCCACGATATTTTCGGCGCCGAGTTTCTGCTCAAGCGCCCGCTGCTCCAGGCGATCGAGCCGAGCACGGATCAGCCGCCGCCGGTGCTGCTGGTCGATGAGCTGGATCGCGCCGACGACGAGTTTGAGGCGTTTCTGCTTGAGGTGCTGAGCGATTTCCAGATTTCGATCCCCGAGATCGGCACGATCGCCGCCGAGCAGCCGCCCGTCGTGGTCCTGACGTCGAATCGTACTCGCGAGATCCACGATGCGCTCAAGCGACGCTGCCTCTACCACTGGATCGATTATCCCTCGATCCAGAAG
>DASWTW010000036.1:0-3268 GCA_036401895.1 Herpetosiphonaceae bacterium
CTGATTGTGGGCGCGGTGGTGATTGTCTGCATCCTGAGCCTCCTATTCCTGGCCCAGACGGGCCGTGTGGCAACGGCCGGCTACCATCTCCAGGAGCTGGAGCGTGAGCACACGCAGCTGCTCCACGAGGCCGAGCAGTACGAGTATCGTATTGCGACGGCCAGCCGCCTGGATACGATCGTCGAGCGCGCGCAGAAGCTGGGATTGCGCCCGGCCACCAACGATCAGCTGCGCTACGCCACGATCGAATTGCCCGCCGTCCCGGTTGTAGCTTCCAACGAATGATCGAGCGTGCCGTACGGGCTAAGCCCGTGCGGTATGCCACGGTGAGCAACTATGGCCCAGATTTCTGCTCCGCGACGTGCCGCTGTTCCGCGCTGGCGCATCAACATCATCTTGCTGGTGGTGTTTGTGATGGGCCTGCTCACGACGCGGCAGCTGGTTCTGATCCAGGTCTATCAAGAGCTGAAAGGTCGGCGGCTTGACGAGCTGGTGCAGGGCGAGCTGACAAAGCATGTGGTGTTGCAGCCCCGGCGCGGCACGATCACCGATCGCAACGGCGTCGCGCTGGCGATGAACGTCAACATGAACAGTCTATACGTCGACTCGACCAAGATCGAGGAGCCGGAGAAGATGGCGATTCTGCTCGCGCCGATCATCAGTCGCGAGGTCTCGGATCTGCTCCCGGTGTTGAGCGATAAGACTCGTGAGTGGACACGGCTGTCGCGCTGGATCTCGCTTGAGGCGGCCGATCAGATCCGCAAGCTGGGCGAGGACGGCGAGCCGCCGACCGGCCTGTTCCTGATCGAGGAGGCGAAGCGCGTTTATCCGCAGGGTGAGTTCGCCTCGCGCATCGTGGGCGCTGCCAACTACGAAGGCACGGGCATTGCGGGCGTGGAGGCGTTCTACAACGACGAGATCAAAGGTATTACGGGCACACTTCAGGCTGAGCAAGACCGCGATCAGCGTCCGATCTGGATCGCGCCGACGCAGATCGTCGAGCCGCAGGACGGCGTCGACGTGAAGCTGACGATCGACAGCACCATCCAGAAGCTGGCCGAGGACGAGCTGCGGCGCGTCGTCGAGGATCAGCAGGCCGAGGGCGCCACGATCCTGATCATGGACCCGAGCACCGGCGAGATCCTGGGCATGGCCACCTGGCCGGTCTTCGATCCCAACCGCTACACCGAGTACGAGCCCGAGAAGGTCAACCGCAACAACGCGCTGACCGATGTGTACGAGCCCGGATCGACCTTCAAGGTCATCTTGACGGCGATGGGCCTGCAAACCGGGGCCTTCACGCCCGACACCACGGTCTACGACGGCGGTGTTATTCACCGCTACGGCTACGACGTCGGCAACTGGAACCGCGCGGGCAACGGATCGCAGACGCCGGGCCAGATGCTTTATAACTCGTCGAACGTCGCGGCGGTCCAGTTCAGCGAGATGGTTGGGCGCGACGACTTTTACAACTATATCAAGCTCTTCGGCTACGGCCAGCTGACCGGCATCGATCTTGGCGGCGAGGGCCAGGGCATCGTCAACTGGCCCGAGGATAATCCCGAGAACTGGAGCGATCTCACGCTGGGCCAGAACAGCTTCGGCCAGGGCATCGCCGTCACGCCGATCCAGCATCTCACGGCGTTCTCCGCGATCGCCAACGGTGGGACGCTGATGTGGCCGCACGTGGTCAAAGAAAAATGCCTCGGCACGCAGTGTACGCCGGTCAAGCCGCGTGTGGTGCGGCGCGTCGTGGATCAAGGCGTGACCGACGCGATCCGCAGCATGCTGACGACCAACGCCGAGCACTACGCCAACCTGGTCTGGGGGCCGAGCACCGGCAACTGGGCGGATCAGCCGCTGGTTGCGGGCTACCGGGTCTCGGCCAAAACCGGCACATCGCAGATCCCGGTTAACGGCGGCTATGACAACAACAGTGTGATCGGCTCGGTGATCGGCTTCGCGCCCAGCGACAATCCACGCGTCGCGGTGCTGGTCAAGATCGACCGGCCCAAGAAAGCGCAGTGGGGCATCGAGGCCGCGATCCCGGTCTATCAGCGAATTGTCACCAAGCTGATGACGCACTTCCGTATCCCGCCCGATCCCAATTATGTGGGACCAGGACAGGTGATCGGCGGTCCACAGTAGGGGCTGGGCAGCCACTGAAGGATGACATAAGGATGCTGCGAAAATCGGAACCCGTGCTACAATGCGGCGCGTAATTCGTCGGAGAGTCGAAGGTTGTGATCGCATTTGCTGACATCATACAAAGCATGAATCTGCGAGGGAGCGTCGAAACGGCGCTCCCGTCACTACATAGCCAGCGCTCGTTTGCCAGCGCCGCGATCGACTCGCGGCTGGTGCAAAGGGGCGATCTGTTTGTCGCGCTGCCGGGCGAGCAGGCCGATGGTCATCAGTTTGTGGGCGATGCGCTGCGTCGTGGCGCGGCCGGCGCGATCGTGCGGCGCGACTGGGCGGCGGAGCATCTGCAAGCGCTGGATCATTCGGTAGCCGTGATCGCCGACAGCGACTCGCTGTCGCTGGTGCAGCCGGATCAGTCGATCGTGTTCGCGGTGGCCGATCCGCTGGCGACCTTGCAGCAGCTGAGCACGATCCATCGCCAGCGCATGAGCGCCGAGACGATCGGTATCACCGGCAGCGTGGGCAAGACCAGCACCAAAGAGGTCGCGGCGGCCGTGCTGCGCCAGCGTCTCAAAACGCTGTACAGCGGCAAGTCCTACAACAACGAGATCGGTGTACCGCTGACGCTGCTGCGTCTGGAGCCCGAGCACGAGATCGCCGTGATCGAGATGGGCACGTATGGTCCCGGCGAGATTAAGCTGCTGTGCGAGCTGGCGCGGCCCAGGTACGCGATCGTGACCAACGTCGGCGTGTCGCATCTGGAGCGCATGAAAACGCCCGACACTGTGGCGATCGCCAAGCGCGAGATCGTGGAGTCGCTGCCGGCCAATGGCGTGGCGATCCTCAACATCGACGATCAGCGCGTGCGCGATATGATCAACCATACGCAGGCGCGACCGTTCTTGTATGGTCTCGATCCCGAGGCGGATCTGTGGGCCGATGCGATCGAAAGCCGGGGCCTGAGCGGTATCACCTTTACGGTCCACTACGAGGGCGAATCTCGGCGCCTGGAAACGCCGCTGCTGGGCAATCACGCCGTGTATATCGCACTGCCGAGCATCGCCATGGGCCTGCTGAAGGGCCTGAGCTGGGACGAGATCGCGGCCGGGCTATGCGATACTTCCGC
>DASWTW010000037.1:0-7247 GCA_036401895.1 Herpetosiphonaceae bacterium
CTCGGCGACGCCGGTGTGCAGCGCGGCGGCAACCTGCGGCAGTGTCGCCAGATCCGTCGTCAGCAGATGCTGGAACAGCGCCGGCAGCAGCTCGGCCAGCTGGCCTTTGTCGCGGTAGATCGCGCCGTCGTAGTAGCGCGACAGGATCGCCGCGACGATCTGCTCCGCGTCGATGGTGGAGCCGTCGCCGAGCTTGAGCGGGCCGCTGGCCTTCAAGAGCGGCACCAGCGCGTAGGGATCGACCGCGATCACGCCGTCGACCGGCTGCTGCCCGTTACTGATCCAAAACTCTTGCAGCGTGCGCGCCGTCGTCGGGAAGTCGGGCGACCAGTTGGCATCGCGCAGATACCAGCCGCCGAGGCGCAGGTAGCGCGTGTAGGGAAACGGCATCGCGGCTTTGGCGGGCGCGGTGTAGGCTTCGCTTGGCTGGCAGCGCTCCAAGGACGGCTTAGCTTCGGCCACTTGCACCACGCAGACCAGGCCGATAAAGCCGCCGGTTGGCCGCAGCTCGAACGGATTCTGAAGCACGACCAGGTAGCGGCGTGAGCTTTCGATGCCCAGCAGCCAGGGCAGCTGCGGCGCTGACTGCTGCGCGCTGCTCAGCGCTTGCGTGGCGACAGGAGCCAGGCGGTCAAAGGTTTGCAATTGGGATTGATACGGCGCGAGGCGTGGGCTTTCTCCAACATACGGGTCGATCGTTTGCCAGGCGCGGTGTGCGGCCTCAAGATCGGATTGGATCGCGGCCAGCTCGGCGGTATGCTGGCTCAGCTGGTGTCCGGCTGCGGCCAGTCGATCGGGGGTGGTGGTCGCGGCCAGCGCAGGCTCAAGTACGCGGCAGGCGGACGATCCGGCGGCAGTGCCGTGCTTTGCCAGCAGGATCGCATCCGGCGCGACACGCAGATCTCCGCCCAGCGCGGGCAGCCAACCTATGCGGCGCAGCATCGGCGCGAGCGGCTGGCTCAGCGCGGCGGCGCTCTCCCAGGCGGCGGCGGCGGTTTCGAGATCGGCACAGCCGGCCTGTAGATCCCGGCGCTGAAGATCGGCCTGGACCTGCGCGGTAGCCGCGACGGCGCTCAGCACCCGGCCACGCAGCAGGTAGCCGGTCAGGCCCAGCGCCGCAGCGCCGAGCATGAGTATGCCGAGGATCAAGCCGATCGTTTTGCCGCCGCGCATGATGCTGCTACCTCGTCGCTCGGGCGCGCCAGTAGATCGCGCTGCCGGCCGCTATCAGCATCAGGCCCAGCAGCAGCAGCCACCACTGCATGCTGGTGTCGGCGCCGGTGTTGCCCAGCGAGCTGCGCGGACCCTGCGGCGTGGCTGTCGGCGCGGCCTGTCCGCCGTCGTCGGACGAGTCGGCAACGTCCAGCACGGCCTCGGCGCGCTGCTCCTCGCTCGCGGAGTTGCCCTGGCGCACGATCACGATGTTGACCAGCCGTCCCTGCGCATCGGGGCGGAGTCGTACGCGAATCGTGATCACTGCGGTTGCGCCTGGATCGAGCTGGGCGATCTGGACGCGCACTGTCTGGCCCTGCACGGTGACGGTGCCGGTCGACGAGGTAGCGTCCAGAATCTCGAAGGTGCCCGGCACGTTGTCCTGCACGATAACATCCGTCGCCGGTACGTCGCCGATGTTCTGCACGCGGATCGTAAAAACGACCGTATCGCCGGGCTGCGGGCGGGGATTGTCGGCCTCTTTGGTGACGCTGAGCGAGGCGCGGCGCGGTGTAGGAGTCGGTCCAGCGGTCTGCCCATAGGCTTCTCCCCAGCCGCCGCCGAAGCTCATCAGCGTGACCAGTAGACCCGTGAGCAGAAGCGACATCGCGAAGCTGCGTTGACGCTGGTGTGACATTCAGATGTCTCCCTTGTATGATAGGTGCGTGCAGCGGCTTCGGCTGGTGGGGATGCCGAATCGCTGGTGGTGCGCTGCGGGGTGAGAGTGGAATGGATGAGACTGAGCGCCGGAATGGATCGCCGTCGATCGTTTGGATGCGGTGCCGAGAAGGCGTAGCGCGCTGCTCCAGCAAAAATGTTGTGCCATAACGATAAGACGCTCGCTCCCTGGCGCAAAGATCGACGACGCGATTGAAGCGGGGTTTTACAGGCAATATCGATTGGTCACCTGTCCGCTGGGTAGCTTACCAAGCACCACGACACGCTGTCGAACAGCATCAGTCCTATATCTTCTGAGTGAGAAGTACTAACTTGCGGGCAAACTGGATGCTGATTGTTCGGACGCGATAGTGTAACGGGTTTTGATTAAGCGAATGTTAACCTACGTTATTTCTTCAATAGCTGGATGCATGTTGTTTTTTGCCTGCCATAAAACGATCGTTTGCGATTATTTTGTGCTATCATCGTGCGGATTTGGAATAACACACGTCCGCTGTCGATAGACTAGACATAATTGTTTGGTCTGGATCAGAGTCATGATCGAGCCGAGCAAGCGACGACTCAGAACGACCAGGCTTTCCTAGCCAAAAGTACTGCTGTACATAGGAAGCGCAATCATTGATCCGGTGGGTCAAGTTTGTATACTGCTCCTGGACATTGCGCGAGATGCGCCGGTGTTCTGCCTGCGGAGAATTCCCACACGAAGGATGATCTATGATCTCGAAGAGCGCAGTCGTTGTCGCAACCAAAGAACAGGTATCCTCCGATCTGGAGGGCGAGGCGGTGATCCTCAATCTCAAGAATGGCATGTACTACGGCCTGGACGCGATCGGCTCTCGGATCTGGGAGCTGCTTCAGCAGCCGCAGTCGGTTGCCGCGCTGCGCGATGCGATCATGGCCGAGTACGATGTCGACGCCGAGCGCTGTGAGCGCGATCTGCTGGCGCTGCTGAGCAACCTGGCCGAGGTCCAACTCATCGAAGTGAGCGATGTCGCTGCTGCGTAAATGGCTCAGACTGTCGCCGGGCGAGCGCCGGCTGCTGCTGCGGGCCTGGCTGCTGCTGGGCGTGATCCGTGTGGCGCTCTGGCTGCTGCCGTTTCGGATCGTTCACCGGTTGCCGGCGCGAGCTCAAGCTGCATCGCCGTGCTTCTCGATCGAGCAGATTGGCTGGGCGGTGGCGATCGCCGGCGTGTATCTACCCCGCGCAACCTGCTTGCCGCAGGCGCTGGCTGCTCAGGTGCTGCTGCGACGACACGGCCACGCGGCGGATCTCAAGATCGGTGTGGCGCGCGACGAACGCGGGCGGCTTGAAGCCCACGCCTGGGTCGAGTCGGCGGGCCGGATCGTGATCGGCGGCTCGGCCAGCACCCTGGCGCGCTACACTCCTTTACCGGCGGCTCCCCTGGAAAGACAGCATGCAAACTAGGCGCTTCCGCTCCGAATCCGTGCTGCCCACTGCCGGGCAATCATCACGGCGGGACGGGCTGCTGTGAGCGCGATCGCCGCGATTGTGCAGTGGGACGGCCAGCCCGTCGATCCGCTGCTGCTCCACGCCATGAACGATTGCGTCAGGCGGCGCTATCCCGACGGCGCGTGGACCTGGGCCGAGGGCTCGGTCGGGCTGGCGCAGGCGGATCTGGCGACATTGCCCGAGGACGAGCCGGGCGTTCCCGTCGTGGCGGGCGATCTGCGCATCGTCGCGAGCTGCCGCATCGACAACCGGGACGAGCTGTGCCAGAGCTTGCCGCGCCGCTATCTGCCGACGAGCAACACCGACACCGCGTTGATCCTGGCAGCCTACCTGGCCTGGGGCGAGTCCTGCGTCGATCGTTTGATCGGCGACTGGGCCTTTGCGATCTGGGACGAGCGCAGCCGTACGCTGTTCGCGGCGCGCGATCTCGGCGGCGCGCGGCAGCTTTTTTTCTACAGCGATCGCGACCGGCTGATCCTGGCGACCGATCGCGCGCAGATTTTGCAAGATCCGACCGTGCCGCTGGTGATCGACGACGAGCAGGTGCTGGAATATCTCGCGCCGGCGTTTCAGTGGTATAACGGCTGGGATCAAGGACTGTTTCGCGGCTTTCGAGCGCTGGCTGCCGGATCGTGTCTGACTGCCCGCGATGGCCGCATTACGACGCGCTCCTTCTGGGATTGGCGCGACCAGCCGGTAGACCGGCGCTCCGAGCCCGAGGTGCTGGATCACTACCTGCACACGCTGGACGAGGCCGTGCGCTGCCGGCTGCGCAGCCGCTCCCATGTAGCGATCGAGCTGAGCGGCGGCCTGGACTCGCCGGCGGTCGCCAGCCTTGCGGGACGGGTTCCGGTCTCCGAGCGGCCTGAGCTGCATTCGTTCTCGCTGGTCTTCGACGAGTCGATCGAGGTCGACGAGCGCGAGCGGATCGTGCCGGTGCTCCATCGCTACCCGCTGCACGCGCACATGCTGCCCGCCGATCGGCTGTACGCGCCGCAGTTTATGGATGAGCAGTGGACGCCCTACACGCTACTTGGGCCGCAGGAGCTGCGGATGCCCAGCGCCGTGACGCAGCTCTACGATCTTGTGGATCAGACCGGCTGCCGCGTGCTGCTTACGGGCGATCTCGGCGACGCGCTCAACGGCGGCTCCGAGCTGGTCTACTTCGATCTGCTGCGACGGCGGCGCTTCGGCGAGCTGGCGCGGCGCTTCGGCGTCGATCTCGGGCGCTCCTGGCAGGCGGCGCTGCTCAAGCTATCGCTGTTTGGCGTCGCGCCGCTGGCTCCGTGGCCGCTGCTGGCGACCGGGCTCGGCTTCTGGGAGCGACGCAAACCGATCGAGCTGCCGGACTACCTGCCGCCGCGCTTGCAGCATCGTGTGCGCGAGGTCGACCACGCGATTCGCCAGGCCAGACAGCGGCGCTTCGATGTGCGCTGTCCCGTGGCGCGCGGCACGCTGGCCGAGATCACGCCGCCAATGGTGCCGGTGACGATGCCGGTTGCGCAGCCGCTTGAGCGTCGCCATCCCTACACCGATCGGCGTTTGATCGAGCTAGTGCTGTCGATGCCGGCGGAGTTCAAGTGGGAGCACGCCGAGCGCACGTTTTTGCGCGCCAGCCGGCTGCATCACCGCCGGGCGCTGGCGGGAATCCTGCCCGATGCCGTGCGCGTCGGCAATGTCGGCGTCGATTTTTCGCCGGTGATCGAGCGCTGCCTGGCGCCGGGCGCGATCCGCGCCTGGTTTGCACGCAGCCGGGTCACACATATTTTTGAGCGCGGCTACGCTCAGCCCAAGCCCTTCTGGGCGGCGGTCGAGCAGTCGCGGGGCGCAACCGGCTACCTGATCACGCTGCTCTGTCTTGAGGGCTGGTTCCGCTCACTCGACGGCGGCGCGATCAAGCAGCTGATTCCGCCGCGCAGCGCCGGTCTGCACCAGGCCCTGGCGCTCTCGACGGGCGGCTGATCGCCGGGCCGCCAGAGCAATGTCGACCAGGTTCTGAAACGTTCATCATTCTATCCAACACCAGCCGGTCAACCCGGCGAGAAAGGACCCAACCATGCAACAGACCGAAACACAGTCCGCCCAGACCTCGACCGCGTCTGCTGAGAAGCAGCCCTATCAGCAGCCCGAGCTGCGCTGCTACGGCAGCGTGACCGAGATCACGCTGGGAACCGGCGGCGTGCGTCTCGACGGCCGCGTCAATACCCGCAAGAGCTAATCGATCGGAGCGCTCGCGACAAGGATCGTCCGGTGGCAGCCGTCCGATTCGAGCCGCGAGCGTGTGAGGCGGAGGCGCTGGGCGCTTCCGCTTCCTTGATCAATCACCGCCCGAGCGCAGCATGAATACCGCACCAACGCTCCAATCCGAACCGACAAACTATTATTATCAGGCGTACGGCCTGTTGATCAGCTCGCAGATCCCGCTGCCGGAGCTGATCGCCGCGCCTGCCAATCCCGCCGCGCCCGCCGACATTACGATCCGCATCGGCGCAATCGCGCGGCCACCTGAGCTGACTCAATCGAGCGAGCGCTGCCTGTGGGCTACGGCCGGCGAGGCCTGCTTGTTCTGGGCCGATGCCGGGACGATTCTCGCTCGCGGCGGCAATGAGTTGCTCGTCGAGCCGCTGCCGCATGTGGATCAGCAGGTGCTGCGGATCTATCTGCTCGGCCCGGCGCTGGGCGTGCTGCTGCATCAGCGCGGCCTGCTGGTGCTGCACGCCAGCATCGTCGGCATCGGCGACAGCGCCGTCGCGTTCGTGGGCGAGTCCGGCTGGGGCAAATCCACAACTGCCGCCGCGCTGCATCGTCGCGGCCACGCGATCGTTGCGGATGATGTGGCGGCGCTACAGCTCAGGGCGGGCGCGCAGCCGCTGGCGTTTCCGGCGATCCCAAGGCTCAAGCTCGACGCCGAGCCGGCCGTGGCGCTGGGCTATCCCTCCCAATCGCTGGCCCGCTTCGACGCCGAGGACGTGCGGCTGGCCTACCGCGTGGACGAGCGCTTCTCGCAGGCGGCGCGTCCGCTCAGGCGGATCTATGTGCTGGCCGAGGGCGCTGAGCTAGCGCTGGAGCCGTGTCGTTCGCAGGAGGCGTTTATCGAGCTGGTGCGTCACTCGTACGCGCTGCGTGTTGTCGGCGATGCAGGCGCGACGGCGGTGCATTTCCGGCTGTGCGCGCAGCTCGCAGCGCAGGTGCCGATCTTCCGTCTGCGACGGCCTTACTCTTTGTCGGCGCTACCCGGCATCGTGGATCTGGTGGAACAACAGGTTCAGGGTGTATAAATCACGCCCCTACGGGATAATCAAACGATTATTATTTGTCAATCACCATCAAAATAATTTTCAATCATCCAAATATGTTCGAAATTGTGGTGTTGACATGAATCATATTGTATTCTCTGGTTTTGTTAAGGAAATCCCTGGATGAACTCTTTGCGGCTCCGCCCGCTGATCGCTCAGCTTAGCGCCATTCCGCGCGCGCTCCGGCTCGTCTGGGACGCGGCGGCCGGCTGGACGCTAGCCTGGGTCGCGCTGCTGATCGTCCAGGGCCTGCTGCCGGTGCTCACGGTCTTTCTGACGCGACGGCTGGTCGACGATCTGGTGGCGGCGGTTGGTGCGGGCGCTCAGTCGCTCGGGCCGATCGTGGTGACCGCCGGGCTGCTGGTCGGCGGGCTGCTGCTGAGCGAGGTGCTTCAGAGCGTGCTGGAGTGGGTGCGGGCCGCGCAGTCGGAGCTGACGCGTGACCGGATCGCGGCGCTGGTGCAGGCCAAATCCGCCAGCGTCGATCTGGCCTTCTACGAGTCGCCCGACTACCACGATCATCTGCACCGCGCCCGCGACGAGGCCGGCACTCGACCGCTGGCGCTGCTGGAAAGCCTGGGCAACCTGCT
>DASWTW010000038.1:0-2432 GCA_036401895.1 Herpetosiphonaceae bacterium
AGCCAATGTTGCCGTCTACATCGGCATAGACAAAGTGCTGCGTCGGGGAGTCCCAGAACGTCAGTGCCGTGCGAAACTGGTCCCAGTTTGTCGCGAGATTGATCTGAAGCACGCCGCGCATCAGATTGGCGCCGTCAAGCGTGGACCAGCGCAGAGCAACAGGCTCACCCTCGGCCATACGCGGCACAATATCGTTGATGATTGGCCCGTGGCGCGTGATGCCTACCTCCAGCGTGATCGGCTCGCTGCCTTGAATTTCGATGACTTCCTGCCGAATCTCCAGATCATGCCACGTATTCATGTACTCGTACTGAGTCGGATGCTCACGATCGTTCAGCTTCTCGACGTACAGATCTTGCACATCCGAGGGCAGATCCGTAACGCCCCAGGCGATCCGCTGGTTGTGACCAATGATGACCGCAGGCACGCCAGGAAAAGTAAAGCCCACGGTATCGAAGCGACCGCCATGTAGACCGTTCTCGTACCAGGATGAGGGCATCCCTAATCCCAGGTGGGTATCGTTGGCCAGGAGCGGCTTTCCGCTAGCAGTTCGGCTGCCGTCAAGCACCCAGTTGTTGCTGCCCTGGCTGATATGGTGACGATTAAGCAGTTCGGCGACATCGTCGGGCAGGGGCGTGCCGGCCTCCGGCGACCAGTTGTACTCCTGGATACCATCCGGCACATTGATCGGCAGGCCGTAGGCATAGGGTGGCATCAGCTGCTGCGCGGCAGGCTGGCCCAGCTTGGTTAGCAGATCGGCGCGAAGAGTTTCCAGCACATGATTCCACGATAATGTCGAGGCCATGACTTTGCCCCAGACCAGCGTATCAAGCGGCGTCCAGGGCTTGGGCGTGTGGCTCAGCGCTTGAAACTCAACCGGCAGGCGACCCCCGTGGCTCGTGATATAAGCGTTGATACCCGCCGCATAGCTATCGAGCACCGAACGAGTTTCGGCGTCGAGCATCGCTAGCTCACGCTCAGCGGCAAGGTGCAGGCCCATTGTTCGCGTGTAGCGATCAAAAGGAAGTGTCGCGGCGCCGAACACGGCGCTCAGCGTGCCATGACCTATTCGGCGATTAAACTCCATTTGCCACAGCCGATCCTGGGCATGGACGTAGCCCTGCGCAAAGAAGAGATCGGCCTCATTCTCTGCGTAGATATGCGGAACACCCCATTGATCACGAATGATCTCCACCGGCTGCTGCAACCCCGCCATTGCCATCGTGCCATCCACTTGCGGCCATGTCCGGCGCACAAACCAGGTACCGCCAGCCAATGCTATGATGACGACGACGACAAGAAACACCAGCAGACCTTTGAGCACTTTTCGTAGCAATCGCATTGTTCTAGCAACCTTGCCTATCTATGCCGTCGCGCAGATCTTGCCGGCATCTTGCTGCGGTATCCGCGCCGGAAAGTCGGCAGTTTGTACCGATAATCATAGCTGTCTATCACACACCGCCTCACCATTCGCTAGCGTCGAGCACGGCGCTGCTGCTGGTATTGCCGGCGCTGGCTCATTTGCTGCCTCAAGTCGTCAAGCTTCTCGTTGCGCCGCTGCTGCTCTGTCGCTTCGTCCTGGTTCAGCACTTCGGCGAGCGCCTTGATGGTCAAGGTCTGGTACAGCTTAACAGCGGATAGCTCGACGTTGAGCTGCTTTTTCAAGCCCGCCATGACCTGGATCGCGATAAAGGAGTCGCCGCCTAGCTCGAAGAAGTTGTCATGAATACCGATCTGCTCAAAGCCCAGCGCCCGCTGCCAGATCTCGGCCAGGGTCTGCTCGATCTCGTTGCGCGGAGCGGCATATTCGGTCTGGAGCTGCGGGCGTGGGTGCAGCACCTTTGACTCGGCGCTCGATCCCCCCTGTAGCTGCGATCGTAAAGCGGAAATACTCTCGGCGTTCTGCGCGATGCGGGTAGGAAGATCGGCGGTAGAAACAACCAGGCGCTGAGCCATACGTGCGCTGAGCGCGCGCCGGAACACGGCCAAGCCTTCGTCGGCGGTCAGCGTGAGCTGGTTGTGATCGGCGCTGAGTGCTGACAGCCGCGTGGTATCGTCAGGAATCGCCCAGGCGTCCCAGCCCACGCTCAGCCAGCGCCCCGCCTGCGTGTGCGCGATCTCTTGCGCGAGCGCATCCAACGTTAGATGCGCGGCGGCGTACGCCGCATACCCACGTCCGCCCAGCACCGTTGCCAGCGACGAGACGATCAGCCCGAAGTCAAGACTGACGCCGCGCAGCGCCTGATCGAGCGCCTGTAGCCCGTGCAAGCTGGCGGTGAAGATCTGGCGACACTCTTCTGGTGTAAGATCCTGGATCGGCGCAAAGATCTGCGGCCCGGCGCTGCCGACGGTGTAGATCACGCCGTGGATCGTGCCTGTGCGCGCCAGTGTCTCCTGGATATACGCTTCAATCTGCGCGGTATCGTCTAAGG
>DASWTW010000039.1:0-44563 GCA_036401895.1 Herpetosiphonaceae bacterium
ATGGTTGTCTCGGTCGGGCCGTACATGTTCCACACCGCCGCGCCGCGCTCCACGAGCTGCTCGGCCAGATCGAGCGGGAACGCCTCACCGCCGCAGAGCATCCTCAGACCAGGGCTTCCGGCCCAGCCGGCGCTCAGCAGCAGCCTCCAGGTGGCAGGCGTGGCCTGCATAACGGTTACCCGCGCATCCTGAATCAGCGCTCCCAGCCGCTTGCCGTCGACGACATCCAGCCGCGATGCTAGCACCAGCCGCGCGCCGACCGTCAGCGGCAAGAAGATTTCAAGCGCGGCGATGTCGAAGGCCAGCGTGGTCACCGAGAGCAGCACATCTTGCTCGGTCAGGCCGGGCTCACGCTGCATGGACGCCAGGAAATTGACCACCGCGCGATGTGGGATCTGCACGCCTTTCGGCTTGCCGGTCGAGCCCGAGGTATAGATCACATACGCCAGCTGCTCCGGGCTTGCGGCAGATTCGGGATCGTCTCGCGACTCCAGCGCGATGGACGGCCAATCGCTGTCGAGGCAGAGGATCTCAACGTCGGTCCGCGGTAGCGTGTCGGTGAGCTTCTGCTGGGTCACCAGGATCGGCGCGCGAGCATCAGCCAGCACATAGGCGATGCGCTCGGCAGGATAGTTTGGATCGAGCGGAATATAGGCGCCACCCGCCTTGAGAATCCCCAGCAACCCTACGATCATATCGAGCGAGCGCTCGACGCACAGCCCAACGCGCACCTCAGGACCGACGCCACGACGCCGGAGCGTGTGCGCCAGCTGATTCGCACGACGGTTCAATTCGTCGTAGCTCAGGGGCTGCCCCTCAAACGTCACCGCGATCCGATCAGGCGTGCGTCGTGCCTGCGCAGCTACCAGATCATGCAGGCAGTTCTGCTCGGGATACGCCGTCTGTGTCGCATTCCACGCTTGCAGGAGCTGCTGCCGCTCGGGAGCCGTGAGCAGTGGCAGATCACACACGCGCTGCGCCGGATCGCCGGCTGCTGCCGCAAGGAGTGTTGTAAAGTGATCAAGCATTCGCCGGATCGTCGTGGCGTCGAAGAGATCGCGATTGTATTGCAGCGTTGCGCCGAGCCCATCGGCTAGCTCGCCCATGAGCAGCGCCAGATCGAATTGGGCTGACTGCTGCTCTAGCTCGACGACCTCGGCCGGGATTGGTCCAAATTGTAGCTGCGTCCCTGCTCGTCCGAGCGCCAGCCCTGCCAGGCTATGTGCGTCAAGGCGTGGCCCCTGGTGGAACGTGAACAGCACCTGGAAGATCGGCGAGCGGGCCGGGTCGCGCTGCGGCTGCAACCGCTCGACCAGCAGCGGGAACGGATAATCCTGATGCGTGAAGGCATCCAGCACCGTCTGCCGTACCTGCTGGAGCAGCGCGGCGAATGTTGGGTTGTGCGCCAGATTGGTGCGCAGAACGACAGGGTTGACGAAATACCCGACCAATGGTGCCAGCCAAGCCCGGTTGCGCCCCGACGTTGTCGAGCCGACCAGAATATCGGTTTGGCCGGAGTAGCGGGCCAGCAATACCTGGAAGGCGGCGAGCAGCGTCATGTACAGCGTGACGCCATTGGCCTCGCTGAGACGCATCAGCTGCTGGTGGAGCTCGGAGCTGAGCAGCACGCTCTCGGTCGCGCCGCGATCAGTCTGAACTGGCGGACGCGGACGATCGCTCGGCAGATCCAGCACCGGGAGCGGGCCGGCCAGTTGACGCTGCCAGTAGCTCCATTGCTGGGCGCCGCTGCTGCTTTGAAGCAGCTCATGCTGCCACTGGACATAGGAGCTATAGTCATGGCTTAGCGGTGGCAGCGCGATCTCGTGGTTGTCACGGGCGGCTGCATAGAGCTGGCCCAGCTCGTCCACCAGCACCGCCATCGACCAGAAATCAGTCACGATATGATGCATGGCCAGCAGCAAAATCTGCTGTTGCGCGGCACAGGTCACCAGAGTTAGCCGTAGCAGCGGGCCGTGCTCAAGATCGAAAGGTTGTTGCGCGGCTTCATGCAGGTAGCGGTCGAGCGCTGTGACATCCCAGGCTGTCGCATCGACCTCGTGAACCGGAATGCTCATCTCTGCATGGACCTGCTGGACTGGCTCAGGTTGCAGCGCCGTCGCCCGCAGGGCAAAGGTCGTGCGGAGCGCCGGATGTCGCGCGATCAATTGCTGGAGCGCCTGTGCCAGCGCGGCGACTTCCACAGGTTCGCTCATCCGCACCGCGCCGACGATGTTGTAGGCGCTGCTTGCCGGTGCCAGCCGGTGCAAAAACCAGAGCGCGCGCTGGCCATACGAGAGCGCTGCGGGATCTGGAAGAATATTCAGCGGCTCGAGCGTCGTCGCCGGCGCTTCGAGCTGGCTCAGGAGCTCGGCAGCCAGCTGATTAATGCTCGGGCCTTCGAGCAGTCGTGCCATGGGCAGCACGACATCTAGATCCACCTCAAGCTGCGTGGCAAGCTCTACAGCCTGCAACGAGTCGATGCCCAGCGCGCTCAAAGATTGCTGCGGGTCCAGGTGCTGCGCGCTGCTGCGCACAATCTGCTTGATCCGCTGTTGCAGGTAGGCGTTGATTGCCGCAGACCGCTCGGAGTCCGGCAGCATGAGCAGCGCTTCGCGCGTGAGCGTTATCGCTTCGGCCGGCGCGTCGGCGTCAGTCAGCACATCGCTGCTGAGCACATCAAGCGTGCCTGCCAGAAAGCCGCTGCGGCAGGCATGGCGCTGGATCTTGCCGCTGGAAGTCTTGGGGATACCGCCAGGCTTGAGCAGCACAACCGCGTAGACCTGCACATCGTGCTGGGTCGCAACAGCCGCGCGAATCGCGTCGACAATCGTTGTAGGATCGGTCTTGCGATACTGCCGCTCAACTTCTTGTACGACAACCAGCCGCTCCTCGCCATGCACTTCAATCGAAAAAGCGGCACCGCCGGCGGGTCGTAATCCCGGATGACTTTGTGCTACCGTCAGCTCAATATCTTGCGGGTAGTGATTACGTCCCCGAATAATGATCAGATCTTTGAGCCGTCCTGTCACGAACAGCTCGCCCTCGTGGAGGAATCCCAGATCGCCAGTGCGCAGGAAGGGGCCGCTTTGATCGTCGGCCAGCCGCGCCCGGAAGGTTTCGGCTGTCAGCTCGGGCTGCTCCCAATACCCTTGCGCGACGCTTGGCCCTGCCACCCAGATCTCGCCGACCTCCTCCGGCCGGCACGCCTGGCGTGTGTGCGGGTTGACGATCGCGATCCGCTGGTCGGGCAGATTCTGCCCACTGCCGACAAGCGTTTGGGTGGCAGTTCCATCGGCTGATTGAACACGGTTCTGCTCCAGCTCAGCGCTCGCGATCGTCTGAAGAACCGGCGGGGCATGAAGCGCGCCCCCTGTGACAATCAGCGTTGCCTCAGCCAATCCGTAACAGGGATAAAACGCCTCGCGCCGGAAGCCACATTCGGCAAAGGTTTGGGCGAACAGATCGAGCGTTTCGCTGCGGATTGGCTCGGCGCCCGTGAACGCGACCTCCCAGCTGCTCAGATCGAGCGTCGCGCGCTGCTCGGCCGTGATTTTGCGCGCACATAGCTCGTAGGCGAAGTTGGGGCCGCCGCTGGTGGTTGCTCGGTAGCGCGAGATCGCTTGCAGCCAGCGAATCGGGCTTTGCAAAAACGCGACAGGAGCCATGAGCGTTACTGGAAAACCACCATACAGCGGCTGGAGGATGCCGCCAATCAGGCCCATGTCGTGATAGGGCGGCAGCCAGATCACGCCCTGGCTCTGCGCTGAGTGTCCGAAGCAGCGGTAGATCTGTCCCAGGTTATGCAGCAGATTGCCGTGACTCAGCACCACGCCTTTCGGGCTGGCAGTAGAGCCCGAGGTGTATTGCAGAAAGGCAAGCGTTGTATCGTCGATACGAGGAGCGTGCCAGGCATCAGCTCCCTGTGTAAGCGTATCTGTAGCGATCCAGTGCAGCTCCCGAAGCTCAGGAGCACTCGCAAGCTGGGGCTCAAGTTTGGTAAAGGTTGCGGTTGTCGTAAGTGCGGCTGTCGCGCGAGCATTGGCAAGTATGGCTTGCAGCCGGAGTGGCGGCCTGTTGGCCGGGGGCGGATACGCTGGAACCGCAACCACTCCCGCGTAGAGACAACCAAAAAAAGCGGCTATATATTCCAGCCCAGGTGGAAAAAGAAGCAGCGCGCGCTGGCCGGATAGATTGGATGCCTGGAGCTGTGCGGCGATCGTGCGGGCTTGCAGATCAAGCTGAGCTGCGGTTAGCTTCTGGGCTGTGGATTCACCATCCGATAGAAAGGTGTAGATATGTTGGTCAGGCTGGTGCGTCGCACGCCAGTGCAAAAGCTCAACAAGTGTAGATAGCGCGCTCGGCTGCAACAGCGCCGTAGTCATTGGTGCAACTCCATACCATATCCTAATGCCCCAATTATCAGCAGCACCAGTAACACATCTAACACATCACGGGGGAAATGATAGCTAGGGCTGTGGCAGCATTACTGTGTTGAACGTACGACTAATATGAGTTTTGTCGTGTGTTGGTATGTGGCTCAACCCGTAGGCGATTGGTTAGTCTAAGCAAAGAAGGTTTGGTAACGACGTATTTTCAGTATAGGGAGGTTAGTATGAATTGTCAAATTCTGGTAATCAAGGAACGTGGCAAGATAATGGACGCCGAGACGGCGGAGCTGCCGGTTTGCACAATCACTGATCCGGCTATGCCTGGCGGGGTGGTCGGATCTCAAGGTATATGATTCAGATCGCTCATGGCAGCGGCGATGGTAGGCGATTCTCCTCAGTGCAACACGAGTAAACCCGAAGTGACTATAAATCGGCTGCTACACGCTGCCCTGGGCCATACGAGCTCTACCACCTTCCCGTAGCTGTTCGACGTCGTGCATCGGTGGCGCGCCGAAAAGCCGCTTGTACTCCCGCGTAAAGTGCGAGGGATCGCCGTAGCCCACGCGGTAGCCGGCGCTGGCAGCATCGAGGCCCTCGCCGAGCATAAGCCGCCGCGCCTCCTGGAGCCGCAGGTGCTTTTGGAACTGCAAGGGGCTCATCGCGGTCACCGCCCGAAAGTGCTGGTGAAAGCCCGAGACGCTCATCCCGAGATCGCGCGCGAGATCCTCGATGCGCAATGGCTGATCGAAGCCGTTGCGGAGCCGATCGATGGCCTCGGCGATCCGATGGGTTGTACCACCAACGACAGCCAGCTGCCGGAGGCGGCCTCCCTGCGCGCCCATCAGCAGCCGATACACGATCTCCCGCTGCACCAGCGGTGCCAGGATGCTCGCGTCGGTCGGGGAGTCTACGAGCCGGACGAGCCGTACCACGGCGTCAAGCAGGGCGGCGTCTAACGGGCTGACGTCGATGGCCGTCACGGCGGACGGGCGTTGCGGTACAAGGTGCCCGGCCTCGACCAGGACCGAGCTGACCAGGGTCGGGTCGAGCGTGAGGACGAGGCTCAAAAATGGCCGCTCCGGCGATGCGTCGGTGATGCGGCTGGCGATGGGTAGCTCGGCCGTGGCGATGAGATACTGCGCCGGATCGTACCGGTAGCGCTTCTCGCCCAGCAGGATCTCCTTGCTGCCCTGCGCGATCACGCAGAAGGCCGGGACCGACACACCATGCCCCAGCTCGGTAGGCGCGCAGACGCGGCGAAACCACAGTCCGGGCAGCGGCTCCGTCCGCTCCTGGTCGCGGGTAACCTGCCCGATTCGCCGGGCCAGCTCGTCGCGGCTAGCCTGCGCTCTATCTGTTTCGTGCTCTGCCTGTCGATGATCGATTGAATCCATAGCCTGCTCTTCCGTGCTCCCGCATCATCTATCTCACATCTGGAGAATCATACAACAATCTTGGACAATCATTCTACCACCTGTGCTCGGCCGCTCCTATACTACCTGTGTAATAAGGAAACGATCCCAGATCCATAAGCAGCGATCTGGAATTTTATGCAAGCAAAGCTCGGCGTTGGCAGGGCGTGAAAATTTCCTGTCGACACCAGGCCAGAGAGCCAGGGAAGAGGAGGATCTGTATGCGAGGAACTATGTTGTATGCTCCGGGTGATGTGCGCTATGAGGAGCGCCCTGACCCGATCATTATCGAGCCGACCGACGCCATCATCCGCACTGTGGCCACCTGCGTGTGCGGCTCGGACCTGTGGCCTTATCGTGGCATTGCGCCGATCACGCAGCCGCAGCCGATGGGCCATGAGTACTGCGGCATCGTCGAGGAAGTCGGCGGCGCGGTCAGGAACTTCAGGCCCGGACAGTTTGTCGTCGGCTCGTTCGCCACCTCCGACAACACCTGCCCGAACTGCTAGGTCGGCTACCAGTCATCCTGCGTACAGCGGGAGTTTATGAGCACAGCGCAGGCACCGGTGGTGCGCGTGCCACTCGCGGACGGCACACTCGTAGCGACCCCGGACATGCCGGCCGATGACCTGATCCCGAGCCTGCTCACCGCGTCGGACGTTCTGGGCACCGGCTGGTTTGCCGCCGATGCGGCCAACGTAAAGCCCGGCTCGACCGTCGCGGTCGTTGGCGATGGCGCTGTTGGCTTGCTCGGCGTGCTCTCCGCCAGGCAGATGGGCGCCGAGCGGATCATCGCGATGAGTCGCCACGCGACGCGGCAGCAGCTCGCCCGCGAGTTCGGCGCGACCGACATTGTGACCGAGCGCGGCGACGAGGGCGTGGCCCGGATCATGGAGCTGACCGATGGCATCGGCGCTGACTCGGTCCTGGAGTGCGTTGGAACGCAAGAAGCGATGCTACAGGCTATCCGCTCCACGCGCAAAGGCGGGTACGTTTCCTACGTCGGCGTTCCCCATGGCGTCGAGCTGAACGGCGAGAACTTGTTCTTCGCCCACGTGCATCTCCACGGCGGTCCAGCCCCGGTGCGGCGCTTCCTGCCCGATCTGATCGACCTGATCTGGAACCGCACGATCAACCCCGGCCAGGTCTTTGACATGACCCTGCCCCTAGATCAGGTGGCAGAGGGCTACCGCGCCATGGACGAGCGCCGCGCGATCAAGGTGCTGCTACGTCCATAGCCGGAGGCAGGACGTGACGACATGGACGAGCGACGAGCTAGCAGGATCGGGACGGCTGAAGAAATGCGGATCGCGTCACTACGCAGTGATGGCACGCTCCGCAACCCGGTGACTATCTGGATTGAGTAATACCCGATAGCACCGAGAACGAGATATATTAGCCGGACGTGTGTACAAGGAGGATACCTATGTCAGCTATTCCCTCGGTGACATTAAATAATGGAGTAGCCATGCCCCTGTTAGGGTTTGGCGTGTTTCAGATACCAGATGCCGAAGAGTGCGAACGGAGCGTGTTTGAAGCACTCCGCGCGGGCTATCGGCTGATTGATACCGCAGCTGCGTATGGCAATGAGGAAGCCGTCGGCAACGCTATTAAACGCAGTGGTGTGCCGAGAGCAGAGCTGTTTGTTACCACCAAGCTTTGGATTCAGGATGCCGGCTACGAACGGACCAAGCAGGCGTTTGAACGATCGATGCAGCGGTTACAGCTGGAGCATCTGGATCTGTACCTGATCCACCAGCCTTTTGGCGATGTGTATGGCGCGTGGCGCGCGATGGAAGCGTTGTATCACGACGGCCGGATACGTGCCATCGGCGTCAGCAACTTCCACCCCGATCGGGTGATGGATCTGATCGTACATAACGACGTCGTGCCGGCGGTGAATCAGATCGAAACCCATCCTTTCAATCAGCAGATCGAAACCCAGAAATTCTTGCAGGACAACACCGTGCAGATTGAATCCTGGGGACCATTTGCAGAAGGCAAACACAATATATTCGAAAACGATGTGCTGCGCTCCATCGCAGACACGCATCAGAAAACCGTGGCACAGGTCATTCTGCGCTGGCTGACCCAACGCGGAGTCGTGGCAATCCCTAAATCCGTCCGCAAGGAACGCATCGTTGAAAACTTCAATATCTTCGACTTCGATCTAAGCTCGGATGATATGGTGGCGATTGCCACGCTGGACACCAAAACCAGCAGCTTCTTCGACCACCGTGATCCGAACATCGTGAAGGCGTTGGGTGAAGCACAACGTCCGACCTAAACGGTGCAATGGCAACCATCACGGTTCTGGGAGATCGGTATTAGGAGGAAGCCCATGGAGATTAAGCGCAGCGGTTCGCAGCCATCCGGCAAGGGGCCAGACGCGTGGTTCACCGGCACGGTACGGATCGATCCCTTGTTCGCCGCACATGCTCCGGCGCGGGCGGCCGGCAACGCGGTTACCTTTGAGCCCGGCGCGCGCACGGCGTGGCACACGCATCCACTTGGTCAGGTTCTCATCGTCACGGCGGGCTGTGGCCGCGTTCAGCGCGAGGGCGGCCCGATCGAGGAGATTCGGCCGGGAGATGTCGTGTGGTTCGAAGCCGGCGAGAAGCACTGGCACGGCGCATCGCCGACCACCGCGATGACACATATCGCCATTCAAGAGGCGCTCGACGGCGTGGCGGTCAATTGGATGGAACAGGTCAGCGACGAGCAGTACCAGGCGTAGTCGCTTCGTACCCTCTGACACCGGGAGCAGGTAGCTAGGTCGTGCGGAGCAAACGTTGTATCATAGCAGTGGTGGGCACTGCCTGACGGTGCCTGTCGCAGCTGAGCCGCCCGAAGTCTGGAGGGACGATGGAAGTATTCGAGGTTGTCGTCGCGCTGCTGCTGGGTGGCGCGGTCCTCGCCGCCGTCGCGCGACGGTTTGGCGCGCCATACCCGGCGCTAGTCGCGCTCGGTGGTGCCGCGCTCGCCCTCATCCCTGGTGTGCCGACGCTTGTGCTCGATCCCGAGCTGGCGCTCGCGCTGTTCGTCGCGCCAGTGCTCAGCGATGCCGCGTTCGACGCCTCGCCGCGCGATCTGCGTGCGAACTGGCGCTCAGTCGCGAGCCTGGCGCTCGGTGCTGTTGCGCTCACCATCGTCGTCGTGGCGATCGTGGTCAAGGCGCTGGTTCCCGACATGCCGTGGGGCGCAGCCGTCGCGCTCGGTGCGATTGTCGCACCACCGGACGCCGCAGCCGCTACCACCGTGCTGAAGCAGCTTCGTCCACCGAACCGGCTGCTGGTGATCCTCGAAGGAGAAAGCCTTTTCAATGACGCGAGCGCGCTGCTCGTCTATCGCCTCGCGGTCGGTGCCACGCTTACCGGTATCCTGTCGGGGTGGAGTGTGTTGCCGACGCTGCTGCTCGTCACCCTGGGCAGCGTTGTGCTTGCGCTGATCCTGTCGCGAATCATGCTCATGGTGACCGTACGCATCCACGATGTGGCAACTGCGGTGGTGGTTCAATTCTGCACCACATTCGGCGTCTGGATACTTGCCGAGCGGCTGCACCTTTCCGGGATCATCACGCTCGTCGTCTTCGCGATGACGGCCTCGCGCCGCGTGCCCGAGATCCTACCGGCGCGCATTCGCATTCCAGCCTGGGCGGTATGGGAGGTCGCGGTGTTCGTCCTGAATGTGCTGGCGTTCATCCTCGTGGGCTTCCAGCTCAAGTCAATTGCTGCGCGCGCGACCGAGGCGACCGGGTCGACATACGCGGTGGTGGCGGCGATCGTGTGTGTGGCGGTCATCCTGTCGCGCATCGCGTGGGTGAGCGGCGCCGCAGCCGTCAGCCGCTGGCGCAGCGCCGCACGCCGGAGCTGGACGACCAAGCGGCACGATACTGTCGGGCTCAGCGCGCGTAGCGCAGCGGTGGTGGGATGGTGCGGCATGCGTGGGACGGTAACGCTCGCCGCCGCGCTTGCACTTCCAACCGGCAGTGAGGGCAGCGCTGCGTTTCCCTATCGAGATCTGATCATCGTGACGGCGTTCGGGGTAGTGCTCGGCACGCTGGTGCTTCAGGGCCTCACGCTGCGGCCTCTTCTCCTGCGCCTGCGACTCCAGGATGATGGAACCGTGGAGCGCGAGGTACATCTCGCACGAGTTGAGACGTTGCGCTCGGCAGTCGCGGCAGCAAAGGTGTGTCCGGGCGCAGAAGCTGCGGAGCTTGTGCGGTACCGCTACGAGTTTCAGTTACGTCGCGCGGAGGAGGAGTTCGCCAACGATGGCATGGCCGAGGATGGTGCTGCGCCCGACTACTCAGCATCTCCACGCGCGGCCACTCCTGCCGCCGACGGCCATGCCGTCGATACTGCGGTGGTGCGTGCCGCGACCGATGCTCAGCGGCGGCGGCTCGTGGCGCTGCGAGCCGACGGCACAATCGGCGATGCTGCCTTCCAGCGTGTGGAGGAGGAGCTAGACTGGGCGGAGCTGGACTGGGCGCAGCTCCTGCGAGCAGGGCAGCCGGCGAATGGTGAGGCATAGGTTTTGGTGGTTGCACTGCCCGGCACCTTCCTATATCAACAAGATTTCGTATGGGAAGTGCTGCTCTGCTTATTGCCTTGCCACAGCTGCTGCATTTCCTCACAGGTAGCCAGCAGATCGTCGAGGCTGCCCTGGGCTTCTACGCGTCCCTGCTTGAGCACAATAATGTGATCGGCGCGGCGTAGCACGGACGGACGATGAGACACGACCAGACAGGTACAATCGGATTGCGCGAACACACGCTCCCAAAGAATTTGCTCGGTTTCCACGTCCAGCGCGCTGGATAAATCGTCGCATACGAAGAGCTCTGCGGCGCGTACAAACATGCGTGCCGCAGCAGTTCGCTGAATCTGTCCGCCGGAGAGCTTCACGCCCATTGGCCCGACCAGCGTAGCCAGCCCCTGCTCGAATCCGCTTACATCCGCATCCAGCGCCGCCAGACGACAGGCGGCATCGACATTGGCGGTATCAGCAGGCAGCCCTAGAAGAATATTGTTTTCCAGGCTATCGCTGAATAAACGCGGCACCTGCGGCGTGTACGCGCAGCGCGGCGGCACACAGAACGTCGCCGGATCGGCAACGCGCGCGCCATTCCAGCGAATCTCGCCGCTTTCAATCGGCAACAAACCCAGCAATGCTTCAAGGCAGGTGGTTTTGCCGGCGCCGATCTGTCCGGTAATCACAATAAACGAGCCGCGCTGTAGCCGAAAATTGATCCCTTCGATCCCGTTTTTCGACCCCGGATAGTGGTAGCTGAGGTTGATAACGTCCAGGGTGCTCAATGGATCAGCCGGCGTCATGGCTTGTGAGGCAACCTCGGGCAGCGCACCTTTGAGATACAGGGGCGTAGGCTTCACCAGCGGCTCCGGACGCGCATCGTGGATCAGTGTGGTCATGCGCTCCAGCGCGACTTCTCCCTGCCGGTAGCGCATAGCCATGCTGCCTACAGAATTAATCAGATACGCAATACCGCCGAGATAGGTGATAAAGAGCGCGAAATCGCCGACCGTAAACGCGCCCTGCTGCATCAGCGGCCCTGCCAGCAGCATAATAATGCCGGTGCTGATATTGACCGTGTTCAGATAGGTCGAGTTCAACAGCTCGGCCAGGAGCTGATCGCGCAGGGTTGCTTTTCGCCGGGCCTCGTTTAAGGTCGAAAAATGCGTCACGACCTGTCGCTCGGCGTGGGCGACCTTGACCGCCTGCACCGCCCCAAATATCTCGCCTAAAAAGCCGGTCACTTTGCCGACAGCTTGACGGCGAACACGGCGATAGGTTTTGATGCGCGAGCTGGCCAGATTGATCAGGAGCATGATCGCATGTAAGGGCAAGATCACAATAGCCGTGATCCACAGATTGATACTGGCCATGACGCCGATGGTAAAGGCCAGAAAGATCAGCTTGCCGGCAACTTCGACGCTCAAATTGGTGAGCAAGGCCAGCTCGTCGGCATCATCCCGAAAGCGGCTGATCGCCTCGCCGGGAGAGCTGGGCAGCGCCTGATGACCGGATCGATACAGCAGATCCTCGAATACGTTTTTGCGCAGTCGAATCACGAACGTTGCGTACAAAATATATTCAACAATATTCGATACCAGATGCATCACACTGCGCAGCAACGCCACCGCGACCAGCAGCCCGACGATGATCCAAACCTGCCGGAGCGAGAGCGGCTCGCTGGTGAGGGCATCAAAAAACGCTTGCACGACGATGCCGCTGGCGGCGGCGACCATGTAGAACACCAGCCACAAAAAGCCGTGAAAGATATACAGCCCGGCGCGTGGGCGCGCTAGCTGAATAACAAACTGCCAGACTTTCATACAGGTGTTTTCTCCAGGCTCGTGCGGGTGATCTCCGAAAAGCGCGATCCCGGATCGTGCTGTAGGTGTTCGCGCCGCCCATACTCCTGGATCATGCCGTCATGCAAGATCATAATCTCGTCGACCTGTTCGATCGTCGCTAAACGGTGCGCGATGATGATGGCGGTACGGTGCTCCAGCAACCGCCGGAGCGCTCGCTCGATTCGCTGCTCGGTCACCGGGTCGAGGCGCGATGATGCTTCGTCGAGAATCACCAGGCCCGGATTCTTGAGAAAGGCCCTGGTTAGCGCCAGCAGCTGCGCTTCGCCGGCCGAAAGGTCGTTTCCAGAGGCCAGGTGCGTATCCAGGCCCTGCGGCAGGGTTTGATACCAATCCCACAGGCCCAGCTCGTGGAAGACCTGTAAAATCTGCTGATCCGAAAAGCTGTGATCAAAAAAGGTGAGATTGTCGCGCACAGTCGCATGGAAGAGCTGCACGTCTTGCGTCACCAGGCTGATGCGCTGCCGCAGATCCGCCAGCGCAACGCTGTGAAGATCTTTGCCGCCCAGGCGAATACGGCCGCTATCGGGCTCGTACAGGCGAAAGAGCAGCCGCGAGATCGTGGTTTTGCCGCTGCCTGTGCGGCCGAGGATGCCCAGAACGGTGCCGGGCGCCAGCTCAAACGAAACGTTCTTGATGATCGGCTCGTCGGCATGGTAGTTGAACGTTACCTGCTGAAACTCGACCGCCAGCGCTCCGTCCGGCAGCCGATCGGCGGCGTGCTCTTGAATCGCCGAGCGCAGGTTATAGAGTGCTTGAATACGCGTGATACTGGCGCTGGCTTTTTGGAAATCGCCGACCTGCTCCATAATCTGGGTCATCGGCCGCTCCAGCATTTCGCTGTAGCTATACAGCAGCACCACTGTGCCGATCGTGATCTGCTGCCGGAACAACAGGTAAGCGCCCAGCGCCAGACTCGCGATCTTGACCAGGAAGAACAACGTCGATACCATGTCCAGCGTCAGGCCGAACAGGAACTGACCTTTGATATAGCTGTGGTAGAACGTTCGCGCCAGCTGCACGAAGCGCCGGATAACGTAGCCTTGCGCGCCGCTGGATCGAATATCGCGCAGCCCGACGAGCCGCTCTTCCACAAAGCCGTAGATTTCGGCGGTCGCTTGTCGCTCGGCCACGATCGCTTCCTGGGTGACCCGCTGCATGAAGAAGACGACCAGGAACGTCAGCACGATAAACCCGCCGAGCAGCACGCCGACCTGCCATAGCTCGCGCGACACCACGACGATCAGGCCAATCAGCAGGAGCACGCTGCCGCCCAGCTGGATCACAAACTGCGAAAAAAAGTTGGCCAGCGCAGAGGTGTCGCCGTCGATCCGCTCGATCAGCTCGCCGGGAGTGTAGCGTGTGTGGAACGTCATATCGAGCTGGAGACAGTGCAGCGTGAGATCCGCGCGCAGCAGATTGGTCGCAGTTAGGCCCACATCTTCGCTCAAATATTTGACGGCGACCGTGAATACCTGATTGATCAGGGCAACACCGATAAACAAGATCGCCAGCGTCGAGAGCGTCTGCGCTGTGCCGCTCGTGCGCGTAGCATCGATGAAGCGGCGTAAAATCTGCGGATTGACCAGCTCCAGTCCAATGCCGAGTAGCAGCAAGACGGCCAGCAATGCAGCTTTCGGCCACTGCGGTCGCACATAGCGCACAAGTAAGCTCCACAGGCTCGTCGGCGATCGATCGCTCATGCTATGCCTTTCAAAAGATCAGTAGGAAGCAGCGCGATCGCAGCTCAGACGATCTGCTTGTCATACGACCGCTGCTGGGCCACGGTGCGAAAACCGAGCGCCTGATACAATCCTAGCGCGGCCGTGTTCCAGTTGCCAACGCTGAGCGTCGCGGTATCCATGCCCTGCGCTTTGAGCGCACGCAGCCCGGCTAGCACCATGGCTCGCCCCAGACCTTGCCCGCGAAACTCAGGGCGCGTCCCCACAATGCCGATCTCGCCCTCCTTACGACCGGTTTGCTGATTCAGAAGATCGTCGATCGAGCAGACACAAAAGGCGACCAGCGTGCCGTCGGGGCTGATCGCGACGAGATCCAGGTCCGGCCGGTAGCGTGGATTGTCGAGGATGGACGAGCGCAGCTCTGCGGTCATCTTTTGCGTGCCATAAGCCGCCTGATGTGCCACAACATACGCCGCGATCTCGCTTGCTCCCCGCAGCGGGCGCAGCGTCCAGCCGGCGGGCAGCGCAGGCTCAGGGATGGAATCGTCAAGCGGATGATGCATCGTCAGGACTACGTCGGCGCTCGGCACAAAGCCATGGCGCGTAAGAAAGGTTGTTTTGGCCGTGTCTTCGTCGCAGGCGTGCGCACCCAGGACCATCTCCTGCTGATCCTGCGCCACCGCGCGCACGCGCGCAACTGCCCAGTCCATCAGCTCATCTTCGATCGCCGTCGTGAGCGCGCCGGGCTGGAAATGGTGATGCAGATTGAGGTATGGGCTGACCACGGCAAAGCCGGCTACGTCGCCCTCGGCGCTGCGCCAGACAACGGTATTGTCGGCGTCGGGGATGAGCGTTTCGGTTAGATCGTCGGCAGTCGGATAGCTGTCGAACCGGCTGGGGAAGGTCCGCAGCAAGGATTGCATGGCGAGCAAGTCCGATTGATTCCGGAACGCGTGCATAGTAAGAGTCATCGAAACCTTCTTCTCCCAGGTAAGGCGAAGCGATCGCCGATCATTCGTCGTGGCTCACATGTGCCGTAAACTTGATTGTAGCTGCCGGGCCAGCTCCTCCACATACGGCTCTTGCACCATCGTCTCGTGCGAGCCGGCGACCATGTGGATGTCGACGCCGTCGGCGGCAAACGCGCCCCAGCCGCCGTCAAGCGGCAGCGCTGTGGTATCCTCAGCCTGCTCGCCGGCTCTGAATAACGTGATTCGGCCGGCATACTCCTGCGGGCGGTAGGCTTCCCAGGCGGCGATGTTGGCGGTGTACACCCGCAGCAGGGCCTGCGCGTGTGCCAAACCAAAGTCCGGCGGGATTTTACCTGCGGCTCTGGCCCGATCGACGAGATAGACCAGCTGCTCCTCAGGCGTGAGCGCGCGCAGCTCTTCCGGCGACACGTCCAGATCCGGATCGAGCAAGGCCATCAGACGCTGGGTATCATCCGTTGGCTGGTCGGAGGATGGCTGCGGCGCGGGAGCCTGTGCATCCAGGATCGCCAGCAGCGCGATCTGCTGGCCCTGCCGCCGCAGCTGCTGCGCGATCTCAAACGCAATAATGCCGCCCAGCGACCAGCCGCCGAGGAGATACGGCCCTGACGGCTGGATCTGTTGCAGGGCCTCGATATATTCCGCCGCCATCGCCTCAATGCTGGTATGCGGGTCTGCGTCGCCTTCCAGTCCGGCTGACTGAAACGCATAGCAGGGCTGATCCGGCCCAAGCCGACGGGCAAGATCCGCGTAGCAGAGCACGGTTCCACCCAGGGGATGAACCAGGAAGAGCGGTGGGCACGCTCCCGAAGCCTGGAGAGCAACCAGCGTCGAGGCCGGCTGTGGTGCCGCTTGCTCCTCAAACAGCTGCGCCATCTGCTCAACTGTGGCATGACTGAGCAAGGCGGCCATCGAGAGCTTGATGCCAAAGCGCTGCTCGATCCGGGTCAGCAGCCGCACAGCGCCGATCGAATGGCCGCCCAGCTCGAAGAAATGATTGTGGACGCCGATCGGCCGGAAATCCAGGATCTCTTCCCACAGCTGCGCCAGCTGAAGCTCACGAATGGTGCGCGGCGGCACCCTCTGCGGCGAGGTGTAATCAGGAGCGGGCAGCGCTTTGCGATCGAGCTTGCCGTTGGGCGTCAGCGGCAGCGCGTCGAGCTTCACAAACGTCGCCGGCACCATGTAGTGCGGCAGCCGTGAGCCGAGATGCTGGCGCAACTCGGCAGAACCTAGAACCGGGTGCCATGCCCGGAGGGCGCCCGGCGTCCTAGAACCAGGTTCGCCCTCACCCCCTAGGTTCTTGGTTCTTGGTTCTTGGTTCTTCTCAACGACGTACGCCACCAGCCGCTGCTCGCCGGCGTGATCCGGCCGCACGACAACAGCCGCAGCGCTAATCTCGGGATGTTGCATCAGCACCGTTTCGATCTCGCCCAGCTCGATGCGGAAGCCGCGCACTTTCACCTGGTGATCGCTGCGGCCCAGGTATTGGAGGCTGCCGTCAGGGTTGAAGCGCGCCATGTCGCCGGTGCGGTACAGCCGCGCGCCGGGCTGTGAGCCTTCAGCGCTGTATGCGAAGGGATGCGGAACAAACGATTGCGCGGTCAGCGCGGGACGGTTGAGATAGCCCCAGGCCAGGCCATCGCCGCTGATGTACAATGCGCCGGGCGTGCCGATCGGGACCATATGGAGCTGGTCGTCGAGGACATACGCCTGCGTATTCGCGATCGGACGGCCGATCGATACCTGGTGTGGGCTGTGGCGAATCTCGGCGATCGTCGACCAGATCGTGGTTTCGGTGGGACCGTACACATTCCAGAGCCGATCGACGCGCGCCGCCAGCTGTGCCGCAAGCTGTGGCGCTAGCGCTTCGCCGCCGCATAAAGCGCGCAGGCCATGGCTGCCCTGCCAGCCGCCCTCGACCAGCAGCCGCCAGGTCGCAGGCGTTGCCTGCATCACACTGACATGCCAGCGCTCAAGATCGGCCAGAATCCGCGCGCTGTCGTTAGCTGCGCTCTGATCGGCCAGCACCAGCCGCGCGCCGACCAGCAAGGGCAGGAATATTTCGAGCACTGCGATGTCGAAGGAGAGCGTTGTAATCGCCAGGAGCGTATCTTCTGGGCTGAATCCAAGCCGGGCGCGGATCGACCACAGCAGGTTGACGACGGCCTGATGCGGGATTTGTACGCCTTTCGGAGTGCCGGTCGAGCCCGAGGTATAGATGATATACATCAGATCCTGTGGGCAGCTGCCGGCTTCGATCGCAGGCACGTCCTGCCGCTCCGGCGCGGGCTCGTCGAGACACACGACATGACCGGAAAACTCCGGCAAGCGCTTGATCAATGAGGTCTCGGTAAGCACCACAGCGGGGCGGCTATCGCCAAGCATCCAGGCCAGGCGATCGTGTGGATATGCCGGATCGAGTGGAATATAGGCCGCGCCGGCTTTGAGCACGCCCAGCAAGGCCACCACCAGCAGCGGCGATCGCTCCAAGTAGATCGCGATCGATACGCCGGGTGCGGCGCCGAGCTGCCGGACCTGCCACGCGACTCTGTCGGCTTGCATATTCAGCTCGCCATACGTGAGTTGCTGCTCTTCCCAGATCAGCGCGATGCGCTCAGGATCGCGCTGCACCTGCGCTGCGAACAGATCATGCACGCAGCGCTGCGGATAATCGGCACGCGTTTGGTTCCAGGCTGCCAGCTGCTGCTGCTCTGCGGCCGAAAGCAGCGTGTGAGCCGCGTGACGACTTGTGGCTGCGTGAGCAAGAGCAGTAAGCGCCTGGACGTAGTAGCGCCCGATGGTCTCGATCTGCTCCTGGCGCAGGGCCTGCCGGTCGTACGCCAGACTCAGCTGCACCTCCTCGCCGTCTACGCTCAGGCTGAAGTCCGCCAGCAGCGTGAAGTTGGTCTCCTCGACAAACGTACTGTCTACGATTTCCAGCCCATCGAACGCCGACAAGCTGTGGTACACGTGAAAATGAACAAAGTTAAACGCGGTCTCGAACAAGGGCTGCCCACCGGCGATCCGTTGGACCTCGGCCAGTGGATACTCGCGGAAGGGCAAGATCTCACGCTCGGCAGTGAATGCTGCCTGCGCCAGCTCAGCCCAGGTTTCGTCGTGCAGGCTGAGACGCAGCGGTAGCGTGTTCAGGAACAAGCCCAGCACCTGCTCGCCGCCCTGAACCTCGGGCCGTGCGCTGGTGACGAGACCGGTAACGACGTCGCGCTGCCCGCCCAGCACCGACATGACCTTGAGATGCGCGGCGAGCAGCACGCTCTTGAGCGGCACGCCAAGTGATCGCGCCAGCTGCTGCAAATCCGCCGTAAGCCTGGCCGGGATCGCAACAGGCTGATGCTGGACCGCCGGAAGATCGCCGGCTGTATCCACGTCCAGTCGCGGCACGGTCAGCAGCGTCGGATCGCTCAGCTTACGCGACCAGAAGTCACGTGCGGTCGTTGAGCTGAGCGCGCGTCGCTCGGCAGCTACAAAATCGCGGAACAGCGCGGCGGGTGGTTCATCTGGCTGGGCTGGAGCGCCGGTCACCTGCGTGAAGTATGACGTGAAGAGCTCGCTCAGCAGTGAGGCGACGCTCCAGCCGTCGAGGATCGCGTGGTGCTCCGTCCAGGTGAACTGGAATGTGTCGTCGCTCCGGCGGTGGACGTGGAAGCGTAGCAGCGGCGCACGGCCCAGATCGAATTTGTGGTGTTTCTCATGCTCCGTAAACTGTGCCAGATGCGCTTCCTGCTCAGCCGGCGACAGGTGGCGTAGATCGTCGACGGGACAGGGCAGCACCGCTGTTCGGTGAACCAGCTGAAGCGGCTCGCCGAAATCGGTGAGATTGAACGATGTGCGCAGCATCGAATGTCGGGCGACCAGCCGCGCCAGCACGGTGTGCAGAACAGCGGCGTCGAAGTGGACGCGCAGGTGCAGGCTGCTCACGTTGTGGTAAAAGGCGCTGTCGGGACTGTAGGCGCTGTGGAAGAGCATTCCGCCCTGCAAGCGAGACAGCGGGTACGCGTCTTCGATGTTGCTTGGCAGCCGCCGACGGTCCTCGTCGCTCAGCATCTCGAACGGCTGCACCTGCGTCACCGCAGCGGGAACGCCTGAGGTGCTCGCGACCTGTGCCAGCGTTTGCACGGTTGGATGCTGGAACAGCTCCGGCAAGGAGAAATGCAGGCCCTGCTCCTGCGCCAGCGCCCGCACCTGAATGCTGCGGATCGAGTCGCCGCCCAGGTTGAAGAAGTTATCGTAGATACCGATCTGCTCGATTTCCAGCACCTGCGACCAGATCGCGGCCAGTGTTTGCTCGGCCGGCGTGTGCGGCGCGACAAACGTCGTTTCCTGCTCGGGTCGAGTCATGTCGGGCCTGGGCAATCTGGCGCGATCCACTTTGCCGTTCACGGTCAGCGGCAGCTGATCCAGATGCACAAATGCGCCGGGCAGCATATACTCGGGCAGGTGCTGCTGGAGGAAGGCGCGCAGGGTAGAACCGGGTGCCATGACGGGTGCCATGCCCAGAGGGCGCCATGACGGGCGCCCGGCGTCTAAGAACCTAGAACCATCCGAATCATCTTCCAGGTTCTGGGTTCTAGGTTCTCGGTTCTCCTTCGGCACGACATACGCGACAATCCGCCGATCGCCCGGCTGGTCTTCGCGCACGATCACACAGCTCGATCGCACTGCCGGGTGCTGTGCCAGCAGCGCTTCGATCTCGCCCAGCTCGATGCGGAAGCCGCGAATCTTGACTTGCTGATCGATCCGGCCCAGATACTCAAGCTCTCCATCGAGCCGCATTCGCGCCAGGTCGCCGCTGCGGTACAGGCGTCCTCCTGGAGTCGAGCTGAACGGATCGGGCAGGAAGCGCTCGGCGGTCAGCGAGGGATGATTGAGATAGCCCCGCGCCAGGCCAGCGCCGCCGACGAACAGCTCGCCGGACGCTCCTTGCGGCACCGGCTGAAGGTACGCGTCGAGCACATACACCTGGAGATCGGGAATTGCTCCGCCGATCACGCTCGCCGGCAGTGTGCTATCACCAGCGTCGAGCGGACGATAGGTGACATGCACGGTGGTCTCGGTGATGCCGTACATGTTGACCAGGCGCGGCGATTGATCGCCGTAGTGTACCCACCACGGCTGAAGACCGGGCACGTCCAGGGCCTCGCCGCCAAAAATAACCAGCCGCAGGGCCAGCTTTGCTACCTCGGATGGCCGCGTCGCGATCGGCATCAGCTGCTGAAATGCCGACGGCGTCTGGTTGAGCACGGTTACTCCGGTGTCGCGGAGCAGCGCGTAGAAGGCATCCGGCGTGCGGCTGACCAGATACGGCACGATCACCAGCCGGCCGCCGTGCAACAGCGCGCCCCACAGCTCCCAGACCGAAAAATCAAAGGCTGCCGAGTGGAAGAGCGTCCATACATCGCGCTCGTCGAAGCCGAACCATGGTTGGGTGGCGGCAAATAATCGCGCGACGTTGGCGTGCGTGACGATCGTGCCCTTGGGCTTGCCGGTGGAGCCCGAGGTATAGATCACATACGCGGCATTGTCGACATGACTCTGGCTCAGCGCCGGCGTCTCGGGCGCCGCCGTGATCAGGTCGGCATCGCGGTCCAGGCAGATCGTGCGAGCGCTCAGCTCAGGCAGGGTCTCGGCCAGCGCGGTCTCGGTGATCAGCACACGAACCTGCGCATCTTCCAGCATAAACGCGATCCGCTCAGCCGGATGAGCCGGATCGAGCGGGACGTACGCGCCGCCGGTTTTCAGAATGCCCAGCAGCGCGATCACCAGTTCCGGCGATCGCTGGAGATACACGCCGACCAGTGTTTCTGGTTTCACGCCGAGCGCGCGCAGATAGCCGGCCAGTTGCTCGGCGCGGCGATCAAGCTCGGCGTAGGTGAGCTGCCGGTCTTCGAACTGCACCGCTACCGCCTCCGGCCTGCGCTCGGCCTGGGCTGCAAAGAGATCGTGCAGACAGCTCAGCGCCGGCATCTTCGCGATCCGATCATAGCGCTGCGCGAGCACCGCCGTTCGATCGGCAGCCGAGAAGAGCGGCAGCGTCGTGATCGGCCGACTGGACATCGCACAGATGCTTTCCAGCAGCGTCAGGAAGCGCTGCGCCATATGCCGAATCGTGGCTGCCGCAAACAGATCGGTGTTGTAGTTCAGCACAGCCTGTAGTCCCTGGTCGGTCTCCGTCACCAGCAGCAGCAGATCGACCTGCGCGGTTTCGGTCGCAATGTCCAGCGCGGTGATCTCCAGCTCAGGGATCTCAGCTGACGGCAGGGGCGCATTCTGCAAGGTGAACATTGCCTGGAACAGCGGCAGATGGCTCATGTCACGCGTGGGCTGGAGCGCCTCGACGAGCTGCTCAAAGGGCAGATCCTGATGCGCATAGGCGTCGAGGCAGGTTTCGCGCACACGCTCCAGCAGCCGCTCGAAGCTCGGCTCGCCGTGCAGATCGATCCGCAGCGCCAGCGTGTTGACGAAAAAGCCAATCAGGTTTTCGGTCTCAGCCTGATGCCGATTCGCGATCGGCGAGCCGATGACCATATCAGCTTGCCGGCTATAGCGAGCCAGCAGCGTGGCAAAAGCCGCCAGCAGCGTCATAAACAGCGTGACGTTTGCCTGACGGCTCAACGATTGGAGGCCGCCTGCTACTTCAGAGCCGACGAAAAACGCGTGGCTGGCTCCGGCATAGGTTTGCACAGCCGGCCGTGGGCGATCGATCGGCAGTGTGAGCAGCGGCGGTGCTCCGGCCAGCTTTTCGCTCCAGTAGCCCAGCAGTCGCTCACGTACGGCGCCGGAAAGCCAGGCCCGCTGCCAGACAGCAAAGTCGGCGTACTGGATCGGCAGCGGCGGCAGCGGTGATGGCTGGCCCTGTGAGAAGGCGCGGTACAGCGTGGTGACCTCGTACAGCAGCACGCCCATCGACCAGCCGTCCGCGATGATGTGATGCATGACCAGGATCAGGACATGCTCGTGAGCTGTTAGCCGTAAAAGGGTCACCCGCAGCAGTGGCCCGCGCTGGAGATCAAACGGTCGCTGAGCCTCGACGACGGCTCGCCGCCGCACTTCGGCGTCCTGCGCGTCTGGGTGCAGATCGATCACGGGCAACGTCAGCGTCGCCGGCTGGATCATCTGCGTTGCCTGGCCGTTGACCATAGCGAACGTGGTTCGTAATGCCTCGTGACGCTCGACGGCTGTGTTCAGGCTGCGCTCAAGCAGCGCGATGTCCAGCGGCCCGCCCAGCCTTACAACCGACGAAATATTGTAGGCCGTGTTACCTGGCGTGAGCTGATCGAGAAACCAGAGCCGCTGCTGTGCAAACGACAGCGGCAGATCATCTGTGCGCTCGATTGGCTGAATGCCGGGCGCGATCAATCCCTGCTCGGCTCTCGCTGCCTGGTCGATCGCCTCGGCTAAGCCGGCGACGGTCGGTCGTTCAAAGAGTAGCCGCAGCGGAAGCTCTAGCCGAAAGGCGGCGCGAATCCGCGACACGACCTGTGTGGCCAGCAGCGAGTGACCGCCCAGCTCGAAGAAGTTCGCGTCTCGGCTGATCTGGTCGCCGCCAAGCAGCTGGCTCCAGATGCCGGCGACGACGCTCTCGGTTGTGGTGCGCGGTGCGACAAACGTCGTCGCGGATACAAAGGCTGATTGATCGGGCGCGGGCAGCGCTTTGCGATCGATCTTGCCGTTGGCGCTGAGCGGCAGTGCCGGCAAGACCATAAAGATCGCGGGGACCATGTACTCGGGCAGACGTTGCGCAAGAAACTCGCGCAACGCAGAACCAAGAACCGAGAACCCAGAACCATCTGGCTCAACGTCTAGATTCTCAGTTCTAGATTCTTTCTCAACGACGTACGCCACCAGCCGTTTCGCTCCATCCTCACGGACGATCACGATCTGCTGGCTGACGGCCGGATGCTCGCCCAGCGCGGCCTCGATCTCGCCCAGCTCGATACGGAAGCCGCGCACTTTGACCTGCTGGTCGATCCGGTTCAAGAAGATGATGCTGCCGTCGGACCCGTAGCGCACAAGATCGCCCGTGCGGTAGAGGCGCGCGCCTATCACATGCGAGAATGGGTCGGGCACAAAAACGTCGGCTGTCCGACGCGGATTATTGAGGTAGCCGCGTCCCACGCCAACGCCGCCCACATACAGCTCGCCGGCCACGCCGATCGGCACCGGCTGTAGCCGCGCGTCCAGCACATACAGGCGCGTGTTGGCGATCGGGCGACCAATCGGGATCGCGATCTCGTCCGGCCCGGCGCCGCTGGCGACGAGATGGTGGGTGACATCGTCGGAGCATTCAGTTGGGCCGTAGGCGTTGAGCAGCGGGATCTGCGGATAGGCCGCGTACCAGCGGCGGCATAGATCCGGCGGCAAGTTTTCGCCGTTCGAGATCATCCAGCGCAGTGTGGGCAGCCTCACGTCGAGATCGGCGGCGGTATCCAGCAGCGCGTGCAGCAGCGAGGGAACGGTTTCGATAACGGTGATCGCCTGCTGGTTGATCTCCGCCAGCAGCGCGACCGGATCGCGGGCTGTGTCGTCGTCGACAATGTGTGTGCGCCCGCCAACCAGCAGCGCCACGAGCGACTGCCACACCGAAACGTCGACACATTGCGAGGAGTTCTGTCCAACGGTGTCGCCGGCGCTGAGCTGCAAGTCCTGAACTTTGGCAAACAGATGATTCAACATGCCGCGATGTTCGAGCATGGCTCCTTTCGGAACACCGGTCGAGCCCGAGGTGTAGATCACATACGCGAGATTGCCGGGCCCAGCGCGCACGGGCAGATCCGTGTCGTCGTCATCCTGAGCCAGCAGATCATCCAGGCAGCGCAGCGTGGGAGCGCCGCTAGACGTGAGATCTGCGACGACGCGGGATGCCTGCGTCATACGTGGAGCGTCGGCGAGCACCAGCGGCGCGCGACTCTCGGCCAGCACCTGTTGCAGCCGCGCCGGCGGGTGATACGGATCGAGCGGGACGTACGCGCCGCCCGCCTTGAAAACGGCCAGGATCGCGGTCAGCAGCGTTACGCCGCGCTCAGCCAGCAGCGCCACGATGACCTCAGGACCAACGCCCTGTGCCGTGAGCTGCCGCGCCAGTCGATTCGCCCGGCGGTTCAGCTCGCCGTAGGTCAGTTGCACCCGCTCACGGGTACCCGTTCGGAAGCTGAGCGCTACCGCATCCGGGGTCGCTCTCGCCTGCGCCTCAAAGATCTGCGGAAAGCACAGATCGCGTGGAAAATCGGCCTGGGTGGCGTTGCACTCTTCCAAAAGATACCGGCGCTCGGCGGGGCTCAGCAGCGCGACATCCAGCATCGATTGCGCCGGATCGGCTACGATCGCGGTAAGTATGGTCTCGAAGTGCGCAGCCATACGCGCGATCGTCGCGGCATCGAACAGATCAGTGCTGTAGGTGAGCGTTCCCTGGAGACCGTCGGGGCCGTCATCCATGTCGAGGTTGAGATCAACGATCGCGCCGCCCGTGCCGGCCGGGAGAAGATCCAGGGTGAGCCCCGGCAGCGTAAGCTGCTGGTCGCGCTTGGCCGTCGTATCGAGCGAGAACATGACCTGAAACAGCGGGTTGTGGCTCAGATTACGCTCGATCTGGAGCACTTCGACCAGCTTTTCAAAGGGCAGATCTTGATGCGTGGTAGCGCCCAGCACGACCTCATGCGTACGCGCGAGCGCCTGCTGAAGGCTTGGCCGGTCCTCCAGGTTGATGCGTAGCGCCAAGGTATTGGCAAAGAATCCGATCAATCCTTCAAGCTCGACCCGATTGCGGCTGGCCGTGTCCGAGCCAAGCACAAAGTCATACTGGCCGCTGTAGCGGGCGAGCAGAACCGCGAACGCCGTGAGCAAGGTTACGAAGGGCGTTACTCCATGCCGGCGGCTGCTTTCCTGGATCGCCCTGGAGAGCGCCGGCGGCAGCTTGACGGGATAGCTCGCGCCCCGATAGCTTTGCACAGCGCGCCGGGGCCGGTCGGTGGGCAGCTCCAGGAGCTGGGGCGCATCCGCAAGCTGGCCCGTCCAATAGTCGAGCAGCCGATCCATGACGCTGCCCTGAAGCCAGGAGCGCTGCCAGACGGCGTAGTCGGCGTACTGGATCGGCAGCGGCGCAAGGATCGTCGCGTCGGTGCGCGGATAGGCTTGATACAACGTCGCGAACTCGTGGATCAGCACGCGGCCCAGCGACCACGCATCGGTCACGATGTGGTGTACGTTCAGCAGCAGCACATGCTGATCCGGCTGCAACCTGAGCAGCTTGATCCGCACGAGCGGACCCTGCGCCAGATCGAAGGGCTGGCGCGCTTCGGCAATCGCCAGCCGTGCGACTTCCGCCTCCTGCTCCGCTTCAGCCAGCCGGGTATTCGCCGCGTACAGATCCACAACCGGCACATCGAGCGGCCGGGCGGGATGGACAAGCTGGACCGGCTGGTCATCGAGGATCGGAAACGTCGTGCGCAGCACCTCGTGACGCTGGAGGATCGTATTGAAGCTATGCGTGAGCGCCGCCAGATCGAGCACGCCGCGCAGGCGCACCGCCAGCGGAAGATTGTAAAAAGGATTGTTCGGCTCAAGCTGATCCAGAAACCACAGCCGCTGCTGCGCAAACGAGAGCGGCGCGGGCTCGTCCGAGCCACGTACGGGAATGCTTTGTGGGCCGGCAGCGCCCTTCTCTTTCATGCGCGCGATCAGGGCTGCCAGCTTATCCGGGGGCAGCGCCGCAATCCGGTTCGCAAAGTCGCTCATGCCTGGCTATACTCCTTCGTCGGTGGCGATCTCTTCCAGCTCTGCCAGCAGGAGCGCCAGCTCATCCTGGTCGATCAGCGCGGCTTGTTTCTGCGCAATCTCGACCACCAGCCCGGCCACGGTCGGCGTTTCAAACATGAAGCGCAGCGGGATCTCTACCTGAAACAGCGTGCGAATACGCGAGATGACCTGGACCACCAGCAAGGAGTGGCCGCCCAGGTCGAAAAAGTTGTCGTAGATGCCGACACGTTCAACGCCGAGGACGTCGCTCCAGATCGCGGCGACGTCACGCTCGACCGGCGTGGCAGGCGCGACAAACTCGGCTGCGAGATCCGGCCGCGTGTGATCGGGGTCGGGCAGCGCGCGCCGGTCGACTTTGCCGTTTGGCGTGAGCGGCAGCGCGTCCAGCACCATGATCTGCGCCGGTACCATGTAGGCGGGCAGGCGTTGCGCAAGGAACTCGCGCAACGCAGAACCGAGAACCGAGAACCCAGAACCTAGAGGGTTTCCGGCTTGGCTTTCGTTAGGTTCTAGCTTTGCCCAGAGGGCGCCCGTTCTAGGTTCTTGCTCTACGACGTACGCCACCAGCGTAGGCTCGCCGGACGCGGTTGTGCGCGCCGTTACGACTACGGCATCCACAGCGGGATGTTGCGCCAGCGTGGCCTCGATCTCGCCCAGCTCAATGCGGAAGCCGCGCAGCTTGACCTGATCGTCGATCCGGCCCAGGAACTCGATCGCGCCGCTGACCAGGTAGCGCGCCAGATCGCCGGTGCGGTACAGTCGCGCGCCGGGCTGATCGGCAAAAGGATCGGGAATGAAGCGCTCGGCGGTCAGATCCGGCCGGCCGAGGTAGCCGCGCACCACGCCAGCGCCGCCGATATACAGCTCGCCGGGCACGCCTACGGGCACGCGCTGAAGGTGGCGATCCAGCAGATAGATGCGGGTGTTGGCGATCGGACGGCCAATCGGCACCACGCGCTCGTCGCCGTTCAGCGGACAGGCAGCCGACCAGACCGTCGTTTCGGTAGGGCCGTACATGTTGTAAAGCCGAGCATCCGTGGCCTCCCGCAGCTGCTCGACCAGCGCCGCCGGAAGCGCTTCCCCGCCGAGGAGCAGGTGCTTAAGTCCGCTCAGCGCCTGTGCCGTCGCGGCGTCGGTCAGCAGCATCTTGGCCAGCGCGGGCGTACATTGGAGATGCGATACCTGATGCTGTCGTAGCTGCGCCGCCAGGCTGTAGTCGGTTGATTGCGGCGAGGCGGCAGCTGCGGCGGCGCGCATATCGTCGGCTTGCAGCACCACCTTGAAGCCACGCGCCAGCGTCCAGAAGAGCTCCAGCACGGCGATGTCGAACGAGATGCTGGTGACGGCGAGCCATACTCCCGGGGCATCGGGCTGGACGATCGCGTCGATGCCGGTGAACAGGTTGATCACCTGGCTATGGCTGACCATCACGCCCTTGGGCCGGCCGGTCGAGCCCGATGTGTAGATTAAATACGCCAGGTTGTCGGGGCTGATCCGGCGCTGCGGCTGAGCCACGGGATAGCGCGGGAGCGCTTCTCTGAGCTGATCGAGGGCGACGGCTTGTGTGTGGGAGCCCAGCGGTGCCGCTGGCAGCATCTGCTGGCTAAGCACCACGCGCGCGTGTGAATCTTCCAGCATGTAGCTGAGGCGCTCGGCCGGATAGACGGGATCGAGCGGGACGTACGCGCCGCCGGCTTTCAGGATGCCCAGCAGCGCGATCACTAGGTCGAGCGAGCGCTCAAGGCACACGCCGACCACCACATCCGGGCCGACGCCAAGCGTTTGCAGATGGCGCGCCAGCTGATTGGCCTGCTGGTCAAGCTCTCTGTAGGTGAGCTGCTGATCTTGCCAGATCACTGCTACAGCGTTTGGCGTGCGCGCAGCCTGTGCCTCGAACAGATCGGGTATCGATACATCCTGGGGCACAGCGGCGGCCGTCGCGTTCCAGCGCGCAAGCTGTTGTTGTTCGGCCTCGTTCAGCAGCGGCAGCTCCGACAGTCGCCGGCCGGGATCGGCGACCACCGCTTCCAGCAGCACGCGGAAATGCTCTAGCATGCGCGCGATCGTGGAGCTGTCAAACAGATCGACCTGGTACTCGGCGATCGCCTGGAGGCCGGTTTCGATTTCCACCATCGACAGCGTGAGATCGAAGCGCGCGGTCTCATGCTCCACGGCGATCGGCTCGAATGTAACGCCGGGCAGCTGGATCGCCGCTGCCGGCGCGTTTTGCAGCACAAACATCACCTGGAACAGCGGTGAGCGGCTGAGATCGCGCTCGGGCTGGAGCGCCTCCACCACCTGCTCAAACGGCAGATCTCCATGCGCGTAGGCACCCAAACACACATCCCGCACCCGCTGCAAGAGGATCTCAAAAGTCGGATTCTTCCCTAGATCGGTTCGCAAGACCAGCATGTTAATGAAGCAGCCGATCAGCTGCTCGACCGTGCTGTGGGCACGGCCCGCGATCGGCGTGCCAACCACGATATCGTCCTGGCCGCTGTAGCGATGGAGCAGGGTTTGAAATGCCGCCAGCAGCGTCATAAACAGCGTGGTTCCGTGGCGCTGGCTCAGATCCTTGAGCGCGGCGGTGAGCGCCGAAGACAGCGATAGTGTTTGGCGCGCGCCGCTCATGCTCTGGGTATGCGTGCGCGGGCGATCGGTTGGCAGCTGGAGCGTGGCGAGATCGGCAAGCTGGGTTTGCCAGTAGCGCAGCAGCGTGTTGAGGCGCTCACCGGCAAGCGATTGGCGCTGCCAGCGCGCGTAATCGGCGTATTGGAGCGGCAGGGGCGCGAGTGGGATACCCTGATCTGCGGTGAACGCGCTGTAGAGCACTGCGGCCTCGCGTACCAGCACCGCCAGCGACCAATCGTCGCTGATGATGTGGTGCATGGTAAACAGGCCGACGTACTCGTCGTCGGATAGGCGCAGCAGATTGCAGCGCAGCAGCGGGCCGTGCGCAAGATCGAACGGCTGTTGCGCAACGTCTCGTCCCAGCCGCCGCGCCGCCGCGTCGCGCTCCGCAGCCGGCAGCCGGGTACCCTCTGGGTGCAGGTCGATCACGTGCAGCGCTACTTGAAGCTCGGAGCGGATCTCCTGCATCGGCTGCCCGTCCAGCATCACAAACACGGTCCGCAAGATCTCGTGCCGCTGGACGATCGTCTGCACGCTTTTTTCTAGCGCCGCGACGTCAAGCCGTCCACGCAGGCGGGTCGCGATATGCAGATTGTAGAACGGGTTGCCCGGCACCAGTTGATCGAGAAACCAGAGCCGCTGCTGCGCGTAGGACAGCGGCACGTGCTGGTCGTGCGTCGTTCGTGGCACGATCGGGGCAGCAGCCTGCTGGCGCGGCATCGTCTGCAAGAACTCGATGATCTCGGCCTTCTGCGCGATCAGCTCGGCGCGCAGCTCTGGCGTCAATGTGTTGGGCGGCGCGCTATAGCGCAGCTGGCCCTGATCGACCCAGACTCGGATCTCCTGTTTGCGGAGCCGCGAGAGTAACGCGACGACCGTCATAGAACCCCCTCTTCACGGTCCGGCACCACAGCGTACGATTGGTCCGGGGTATCTTCATGCAGCCAGCGCAGTGTTTCCAAGTAGTCGGCAAGCTCGGCGATCGTCGTAGCTTCGAACAAGCTGCGCAGCGGCAGATCCATCTGGAATGTTTCGCGCATACGCACGATGACTTGCGTCGCCAGCAGCGAGTGGCCGCCGAGCTCGAAGAAATTGTCGTGGATGCCGATCCGCTCCCGGCCCAGGACTGCCGCCCAGATCTGAGCCAGCTGTGCCTCAGTGGCTGTTTGTGGCGCGGTGTAGGTTTTCTCGTCTGCTGAATGATCGTAGCCCAGCGCTTCCAGCGCGCGGCGATCGAGCTTGCCGTTGGGCGTGAGCGGCAGCGCCGGCAGCAGCACAAACGCCGATGGGATCATGTGCGCCGGCAGCTGCTCGCGGAGGTAGGCGCGGACAGTAGAGGACAGGCCCTCATCCCCCAGCCCCCTTCCCCAAACCTCGCCAAGCCTTCGCCCAGAGGGCACCCGCGGTTGCGGCAAGCGAGGGGAAATCTCCGTCTCCCCTTGTTCCTTTGTTCCTTTGTTCTTTTGTTCCTTCGCCACCACGTACGCCACCAGCCGCTCGTCATGGAGCAGCACGGCGCAGCTTTGGACGGCCGGATGCTGTTGAAGCACCGCCTCGATCTCGCCCAGCTCGATGCGATAGCCGCGCAGCTTGATCTGCTGGTCGATCCGGCCGAGCAGCTCAAGATTGCCGTCGGGCAGATAGCGCGCCAGGTCGCCGGTTTTGTAGAGCCGCGCGCCTGCTGTAGCGCTAAAAGGATGCGGCACAAACTTGTCGGCGGTCAGCGCGGCACGATGCAGGTAGCCGCGTGCGACTGCCACACCGCCGACAAACAGCTCGCCGGCTACGCCCACCGGCACCGGCTGCATGAGCTGGTCGAGCACATAGACCTCGGTGTTGGCCAGCGGTCGGCCGATCGGCACCAGCCACTCGGGCGATAGCTGCATGTCGGTCCGCTCGAAGTAGGTGCTGTCGATCGTTGCCTCGGTCAAGCCGTATGAATTGATCAGCCGTGTCGCGGGCGTGCAGCAGCTGTCGCGGATCTGCTGATACTCGCTAACAAACCACGCATCCGAGCCGACGATCAGCAGGCGCATATACTCTAGCCGCAGGTTGTGCTCGGCGAGGTAGTGGGCCAACGGCCGAATGACCGCCGGTACAAACTCGGCGCAGTCGATCTGCTGCTGCTGCATGAGCCGATATAGCGCGGGCGGGTCCAGCAGCACATCGCGGGGACAGATCACCAGCCGCCCGCCTGAGCCCAGCGCCCGCACCAGGTCGCCGATCCACACATCGAACGAGGGATTCGCCATTTGCAGAAACGCATGCAGCGTCGATAGCTGGTAGGCGCTTTCCCAGGCTTGCAAGGCGCTCACCAGCGAGCGATGCGACACCATCACACCTTTGGCGGTGCCCGTCGAGCCCGAGGTATAGATCACATACGCCAGCTGATCGGGCGTGCTTTCACTGGCGGGCGCGCTGGTGGGCTGCTGTGCAATCAGCGGCCAGTCCCGATCCAGACAGATTGTTTGCGTCGTGACCGAAGGCAGCGTGGCGCTTAGCCGCTCCTGGGTCAGCAAGATCGACACGGCGCTATCCTCAAGCATGGAGGCCAGCCGCTCGGCCGGATAGTCGGGATCGAGCGGGACGTACGCGCCGCCGGCTTTGAGAATCCCGAGCACACCGACAACCATATCCGGCGAGCGCTCGACGCAGATACCGACGCGCATCTCGGGTCCGGCGTGCTGGGAGCGCAGGTAGTGGGCGAGCTGGTTCGCGCGGGCGTCGAGATCTCCATAGGTCAGCTGTTCAGTGCCACACACAACCGCGATCGCTGCCGGCTGCCGCGCCGCCTGGCCTGCGATCAGCTCATGGATCGTCGTAGCCGGTAGATCGGGGCTGGCTGCATGATTCCCGATCCTCAGGAGCTGCTCGGCCTCGGGGCTGGAAAGCAGCGGCAGGGAGCCGATGCGCTGCTCGGGCTGGGTCACGATTCCGGCCAGCAGCGTCGAAAAATGGTCGAGCAGACGCGCGATCGTGGCGCCGTCGAACAGATCGAGATTGTAGGCCAGACTGCCGGTCAGTCCATCATCGCCTTCGAACAGCTCAAGGATCAGGTCAAAGTCGACCACATCACGCTCGCTCTCAAGCGGGCTGAGCATCAGGCCCGGCAGCTCCAGCTCTTCGCGGGGTGCGTTTTGCAGCACAAATACCACCTGGAACCACGGCGTGTGCCTGACATCGCGGGGTGGCTGCAACTCCTCGACGAGCTTTTCAAACGGGATGCTCTGGTGCGCGTAGGCTTCGAGGCATACATCGCGAACGCGCGCCAGCAGCTCACGAAACGAGGGATTGCCGCCGAGGTTGGTACGTAGCGCCAGGTTGTTGACGAAGAAGCCGATCAGGTTTTCAACCTCGTAGCGGTTACGATTCGCGATGTAGGTGCCGACACAGATGTCCTCCTGGCGCGAGTAGCGCATCAGCAGCGTTTGCCAGGCGGCCAGCAGCGTCATGAACAAGGTCGTGTCGGTATCCTGGCTCAAGCTGCGCAGCGCGTCGCTCAGGGCACGTGGAATATGGATCGGCTGGGCAGCGCCGCGAAACGTTTGCATCACAGGCCGTGGCCGATCGGTTGGTAATTGCAGCACCGGCACATCCGCTAGCTGAGCTCGCCAGTAGTCGAGCTGCCGCTGAAGCGTCTCGCCCTGTAGCTGCCGGCGCTGCCAGACCGCGTAGTCGGCGTACTGGATCGGCAGCGCGGGGAGCCGGGTACTCTCTGGGTGCGGATAGCCGGTTGTAAAGGCGGTGTACAGGCTGGCCAGCTCCTGAATCAGCACGCCGGTCGACCAGCCATCGCTGATGATGTGGTGCAGCGTCAACAGCAGCAGGTGCTGGTCGGGCTCAAGGCGGATTAGCAGCACCCGGCCAAGCGGAGCGATCGCTAGATCGAACGGCCGCTGCGCTTCCTGCGCCATCACTTCCCGGACGCGAGGCTCGCGTTGATCGGGCGCGAGCGCTGACAGATCGACGACCGGCACGGCCACGCTTACGGCTGGAGCGATCACCTGTGTCGGACGGCCAGCCGAGCTATGAAAGCTGGTGCGCAGCCCTTCGTGGCGTTTCACGATCTCGTCGAGGCTTTGCTCAAGCGCGTGGACATCAACCGTTCCCTTGAGATGGAGCGCGAAAACCATGTTATAGGCTGCCGTACCGGGCTGGAACTGCTCCAGAAACCATAGCCGTTCCTGGGCAAACGAGAGCGGCAGTGCCTGGTCGCGCGCGACGGGCACAATCGGATCGACTTGCTGCTCGGTCGCTGCCTGCTGCGCGGCCTCGATACTGGCGGCCAGCCCGGCAACCGTCGGCGCCTCAAAGAGCGTCCGCAGCGGCAGCTCGACATTGAAGGTTTTGCGCACGCGCGACATGACCTGCGTCGCCAGCAGCGAGTGGCCGCCCAGCGCAAAGAACGCCGTGTGAGCGCCTACCTGCTCGACTTTCAAAATATCAGCCCAGATCCCGGCCACGATCTGCTCGGCCGGCGTGCGCGGAGCCACAAACGTTGCCTGGCTCTGCCGAGGCTGATCGGGAGCCGGCAGCGCGCCGCGATCGAGCTTGCCGGTTGGCGTGAGCGGGAGTTTTTCGAGCAGCACGAAGGCCGATGGCATCATGTGCGCGGGCAGCTTGGCCTGCAAAAACGCCTGGAGATCTGCCGCGTCCACGGGCTGCGTCTGCGTGTTCGCGCCGACATCGCTGGTCTGGTGGCTGGGTACGACGTACGCAACCAGACGGCTATCGCCCGGCACGTCCGCGCGCGCGACGACTACCGCCTGTACAACTCCCGGATGCTGGCTCAGCGTGGCCTCAACTTCGCCCAGCTCGATGCGGAAGCCGCGCAGCTTGACCTGCTGGTCGATGCGCCCGAGGTGCTCCAGCGTGCCGTCGGCGTGGAAGAAGGCCAGATCGCCGGTTTTGTAGAGGCGCGCGCCCGGATCATCACGGAGCGGGTGCGGAATAAACTTTTCTGCCGTCAGCTCGGGCCGTCGCCAGTAGCCCCGTCCGATGCTGGGACCGCCGATATACACTTCGCCGGCAATGCCGATCGGCACTGGTCGCAGATGGTCGTCGAGCAGATACAGCTCCATGTTGGGCAGCGGCGTACCGACCGGCACCACTCGCACGGCGGAGTCGTCAAGCTGCGGGATCGGAAACGAGGTCACAATGCCGGTCGTCTCGGTCTGGCCGAACAGATGCACAAGCTGCACGTCGTGGGCGAAAGAGCGCCAGGTCTGCGGCAGGTCGGATAGGAGCGCCTCGCTGGCAGAGAGCAGCAGCCGCAGACGATTCCCGAGGAGATCTGCGCGTGCGGCCGGCTCCAGCTGTTTGAGCGCCTCGACACAGGTGCGCCAGTAGGAGGGCGAAACGCCCATGATCGTTACGCCGGTCTGCTTGATCAGCTCGAAGAGCGCGACAGGATGCAAAATCTGCTCGGCATCGGCGATCACAAGCGCGGCGCCGGCTATCAGCGGCACCATAAACTGACGCACCGACGCCGCAAACGCAAACGACGCGATGTGTAGCTGCACGTCGTCAGCTGTCACGCCCATCATCTCGCGCATGGCGAGGATGTAGGGGTACAGGTTGCCGTGGCTGATCATCACGCCCTTGGGATAGCCTGTCGAGCCCGAGGTGTACATAATGTAGGCGAGATGCTCTGGATCGATCGCAATGTCGGGATTTTGGGAGGCGCACTCCCGGATAGATTCCCAATCTATATCGAGCAGGATCGTGGTGGCTGCATGGGCCGGCAGCCGCTCCCTAAGCGCCGACTGGGTTACGAGCAGGGTCGCGCCTGAGTCTTCGAGCATCCACTGAAGCCGATCCTGGGGATAGTTTGCGTCAAGTGGGACGTACACGCCGCCCGCCTTGAGAATGCCGAGAATGCCGATCAGTAGCTCGGCCGAGCGCTCGGCGCACAGCAGCACCGGCGTTTCACGTTTGACGCCCTGTTGTAGCAGGTAATGGGCCAGCTGATTGGCGCGCGCATTCAACTCGGCGTAGGAGAGCCGCTGCTCATGGAACAGCACGGCGAGATGTTCCGGCGTGCGCGCAGCCTGGATCTCAAACAGCTGATGGAACAGCTTGATCTCCGCGTGCGGCACCCGCGCTCCGTTAAAGTCTTCCAGGATCTGCCGGCGCTCGTCAGCGCTCAGGATTTCCAGATCTTTCACAGGCGCATCCGGCGTGGAGAGCGCGCTCGCGACCAGCTGCTGAAACGACGCCAGCAGCCGCTGCATATCGGCTGCGACGAAGAGCCGGGCATCGTAGTGGAGCGTCGTCACGAGCCCGGCAGCGGCGGCGACACACTCCAGCTTGAGCTTAAAGCGATCGACACAGGCGTAGGTTGTAGCCAGGCTGAACGTCACGCCCGCAGCGTGCTGAGGCCGGGGCGCTTCCCCAAACCTAAAGCTGAGCGGGCAAAAGCGTTGTTGCTCGCTCGTGGGCGCCACCAGATGCCAGGCAAAATATTCTTCCCAGAGCTGGACATCATGCGCGGTCCGCCGCACGCGCGCCACGAGCTGTGTCAGGCTGGCCTGCGGATCGATACGGCAGGTCAGCGGGATCGTTTTCGCGAAGAGGCCCAGCGCGCTCTGAAGCTCCTCGTATTTGCGGCCAGCAGACTCGATCCCGATCTGCTGCCTGGTCTGGCCGGTCAAGCGCCAGAACAAGCACATCCAGCACGCCAGCAAGACCTCGTCGATCGCTACCTGATGCTGCCGGGCATAGGCTGCCAGCGCGCTATAGCTTTCAGCCGGTAGCGCCGACGCGATCGACCGGGGATCGAAGCCGGCGGCGTGAGGATCGCGCGTTTCAAAGGGCAAGGGCTGATCGCTCAGCGTGGGGGCGTGCTGCTGCCAGTAGTCGCGTCCGGCCTGAGTCTCCGCGCCTTCCAGCAGCTCGTGCTGCCACTCCGAGATGTCGATGTACTGAAGCGGCTCGACGTCCCGCTGCTCCTGAGTGGTTAGCTCGGCGTAGGTGGCTGCCAGCTCTTCGACCAGCAGCTGCAAGGTCACGGCATCCGCGCAGAGCGCGGGCAGCGCCAGCAGCAGCGTATGGCGCTCCGCGTCGAGTGCCAGCAGCGCCGCCCGCAGCAGTGGACTCTGCTCCAGATCCAGAGGCTGAGCGCGAGCATTCTCAAGCCAGGCCGCGATCGCCTGCTCCTGGGCCTTCGGATCGAGCTGGCTGAGATCCCGCGCCGTGCTCAAGTCGATCGTGGTGTCGGCCACCACCACCTGCACCGGAACGGTCATGTCTGGCTGTAGACGAAATGTCGTGTGGAGAATCTCGTAGCGCTCACACAGCGTTTCCAGCGCCGTACGCAGCACCTGGGCATCAAGCCGACCTTCGATGATCACGGCGCCTTGAGCCCGGTAGGTGGGATCATGGAGCGTGGGCTGTAGCTCCCACAGATGATCCTGCTGCGGAGACAGGCGAAATCCCTCGAAGGTTGGTGCTTGCATCAATTGCTCCTGCTTACTAAGGACAGCTAAACGTGTGATCTGCGCGTCTCTGGATTCCCATCAGCTCAGGCCGACGCTGCTGGTGCAGCTCATTTCCCGTGTGGCGATCGCTCGGTTTTGCGCAGTCTACGCAATTTCTGGCTATTGCTGGCTTGCAGCTCCTCGGCCTTGCTGCGCTGCTGCTGCCGCTCGTGCTCTGCCAGCAGCGCGGTCAGCGCGCCGACCGTCAGGTGCGGCTGCTCCACGATGGTTTGTAACAGCAGATGAAAATTATGGGCCAGGCGCGCGATCGTCGTCTCGTCGAAGAGATCGGTGCTGTAGCCCCACGAGCCATGCAATCCTTCCGCGGATTCCCACATGCGGAGATGGATGTCAAAGGTTGCCGTGCTGCGCTCGGCCTCCAGCACGCTCAGGCGCAGATCGTCGAGCGCGATCTCCGCGACGGAAACGTTTTGCAGCGCAAAGGCGACCTGAAAGAGCGGCGAGTAGCTTAGGCTGCGCTCGGGCTGGATCTCCTCGACCAACTTCTCGAACGGCAAGTCCTGATGCGCATAGGCGTCGAGCGCGGTATCGCGCACCTGGGCCAGCAGCGTCTGAAATCGCAGATCGTTGCTGAGCCGGGTACGCAGCACGAGCATATTGGCGAGCATGCCGATCAGGCCCTCGATCTGGCTGCGGTTGCGGTTGGCGATCGCCGAGCCAACCAGGATGTCATACTGGTTGCTGTGATAGGCCAGCAGCACGTTGTAGGCGGCCAGCAGCGTCATAAACAGCGTGACGCCTTCTTGCCGGCTGAGCGTGGTCAGCCGCTCCAGCAGCTCCTGCGAGATATGGAGCAGGTAGTCGGCGCCCCGGAACGATTGGACCGGCGGGCGCGGTCGATCGGTCGGCAGCGCCAGCACTGTCGGCGCGTCCGCCAGCTGCGGCTTCCAGTAGCCAAGCAGATGCTCCATGACCGCGCCCTGAAGCCACTGCTGCTGCCAGACCGCATAGTCGGCGTATTGAAACGGCAGCTCCGGCAGCGGCGAGGGCTGTCCAGCCGAGAAGGCGGTATACAGGGCGGCCAATTCCCCCATCAGCACCTGGCGCGACCAGCCGTCGCTGACAATATGGTGCAGCGTGAGCAGAATCAGGTGTTGGTCGGTGCTCAGGCGGAGCAGCCTGGTGCGGATCAGCGGGCCGCGACTCAGATCGAACGGCTGCTCGGCCTCCTCCTGCGCCATCCGCCGCGCCGCCGCTTGTCGCTCAGCCTCGGGCATCGACGATAGATCGATCAGCGGCAGTGGCAGAGTCAGCTCAGGCGCAATAATCTGGACCGGCTGATCGTCGTCGGCGGGCGCTTTCTGCGCGAAGGTTGTACGCAGGTTCTCGTGGCGACGGACGACTTCGTTCAGGCTATGGGCCAGCGCCTCGATGTCGAGCGTTCCCAGCAGCCATGCGGCAGTCGGCGTGTTGTAAAACGGGCTGTCGGGCACCAGCTGGTTGAGAAACCACATACGCTGCTGGCCAAAGGAAAGCGGTAGATAGTCGGTTCGCTCAACCCGCACGAGCGGCGGAACCGGCAATCCACGCGCTTCTTTGTCGGCGTCCTCGATCACGCTCGCCAGCTCGGCGAGGGTTTGGGCCTCAAACAAACGCCGCAGTGGCAGCTCGATCTCGAACTCCTGGCGGATGCGGGAAACGACCTGAGTTGCCAGCAGCGAGTGGCCGCCCAGCGCGAAGAAGTTAGCGTGGCGATCGATCTGGGTGATGCCGAGCACGTCGGCCCAGATGCCGGCCAGCACATCTTCAACGACGGTGCGCTGCATATCCAGGGCCTGCGCGGTCTGCCGATCTTCTTTGGCCGGTTGCCTGACCATCGGGATCTGCTCAGCCGGAATGTGATCGATCAGGGCCTGAAGCGGCTGCGGCGAGTCGGCCACCATCTGCTCCAGCACTGCCAGCAGATGCGCGGCGATCGTCTGAGCGGCGTTCTCGTCGAAGCGCCGGGCGTCGTAGATGACTCGGAACGTCAGCTCGGCTTCGACATTTACCAGGACGGTCAGCGCGTGGTGGGTCTGTGCGCCTCTGGTCTGCACCTCGCCAAGCGTCAGCGCCAGATCCGCCGTGTGCTCCAGCGCCGCATTGATCGGATAGTTCTCGAAGACGAGCAGGCTTTCATACAGCGGCGTTGTGCCGGGTACTCCGCTCCACTGATGAATCTGTCCGGCTGTGCAATACTCGTAGGCGCGCAGCGACAGGTTGTGGGATTGCAGGTCGATCAGCCAGTCCTGCACAGCCACGTCGCGCGGTGTTGCGACATGCAGCGGCAGCGTATTGATGAACAGTCCCAGCATCGACTCGCTCTGGGCCAGATCCGCTGGACGGCCCGATACCGTAATGCCGAAGGTGACATCTTCCTGGCCGCTGTAGCGACTCAAGAGAACAGCCCACGCGCCTTGCACGAGTGTGTTCAGCGTGATATGGCGCTGGCGGGCCATGGTCTGGAGTGCGTGTGTTGTCTCCGCCGCCAGCCGCGCCTCAAGGTCGCCGTAGCGGGCTGTCGCGTCGACTGCGGCGTCGCCTGGGATGCCGAGCGCAGTTGGTACCTGGATGTCCTGAAGCGCTGTTTCCCAGAAGCTTTGTGCCTGGGCCAGGTCCTGGCGCTGGAGCCAGGCGATATAGTCGCGGTATGGCCGGCGCGGCGTGAGCTGGATTGCGTGACCCTGGCTCAGCGCGCGGTACGTTTCCAAGAACTCCTCAAGGATGATCGGCTGGCACCAGCCATCGAGCAGGATATGGTGGCGCGTCCAGACGAACTGGTAGCGCTCGGGTGCCAGCTGGAAGAGCGCGAAGCGCAGCAAGGGTGCCTGGGCCAGATCAAAGCCCTGCGCTCGGCTCTCGTCCAGATAAGCCGCCAGCCGCTCCTGCTGCTCATCGGGCGTGTCGTTCTGCCAATCCTGCCGCACCAGTGACACGCTCGCCTTCTGGAGCACCACCTGGAGCGGCACGTCGAGCGACTGCCAGGCAAAGGCCGTGCGTAAGATCGGATGCCGGTCGACGATCTGCTGCCAGGATTGCTCAAACGCCGCCGAATCTACGCTGCCGACCAGCGTGCTTGTCAGCTGCTCGATATGAACGCCGGAGCCGGTCGTGGTCACGCTTTCAAACAGCATACCCTGCTGGGCCGGCGCAAGCTGATAGATCGCCTCGACGTTCTGCGCGGCTCGCGGAATTTCAGCCAGGATCTGCCCGATCTGCGCCTGCGTCAGCTGTACATCCGGGAAGTCTGAAGGCGTGTACTGGCCGGACTCAGGCAGCATACAGTGGTCGATCAGCTGGCGCAGCGTCTGCACGAATCGCTGGGACAGCCGCTCCACAGTAGCCTGATGCAGTATCTCTGCGCTAAACATCCAGTCGACGTGGAGCTGTCCACCGATAATCAGCGCGTTAATTACCACGGCATAGCTGCGCTGGTTGCGCGGGCTGATCGCCGGGCCACTGGACTCGAAGGCTGGACCGAGCAGGGCTGATGCGGGCAGCACTTGATCGAACTGGCCCAGGTAGTTAAACGCCACCTGTGGCTGTGGCAGCGCCACCAGCTGCTTGGTCAGCAGTGCATCGCCGCGCAGGTAGCGCAGCAGGCCATAGCCAATGCCGTGGTTGGGAATGCGGCGTAGCTGCTCTTTGATCGCCATGAGCGCGTCTGCCGGGCCGGCCTGAGCGCTGAGCTTGAGAAGCACCGGAAAATGAGTCGTGAACCAGCCGATCGTACGCGAAAGATCGACGCCGTCGATCAGCGTTTCTCGGCCGTGGCCTTCCAGATCGACCAGCACCCGATCGTGTCCGGTCCAGTCGGCCAGCGTCTGCGCCAGCGCCGTGAGCAACAGATCGTTGATCTGGGTGTGGTACGAGCGGGGCACATCACGGAGCAATGTTTGTGTCTCGTCGGCGTCCAGCACCACTGAGATCTGCTGCATGGATGCGCCGGTGTTCGCTCCACAAGGATCGTCCAGCGGTAATGCCGGCACCTGTGCGCGCTCGGGGTCCAGCCAGTAGGCGCGCTCTGCATCGCGCGCAGGACGCTGAGCAAAGTCGGAGAGCCGCGCTGCCCACTCCTGGAAGGAGGTTGTTTTGGGCAGCAGCCGCAGCGGCTCGCGCTGCACCGCCTGCTGGTACGCCGTTTGAAGATCTTCCAGCAGGACGCGCCATGAAACGCCGTCGATCACGAGATGATGGATCACGATCAGCAAGCGGCCCGGCCGATCCGCGCCCAGCGTGAACAGCGCTACTCGCAGCAGCGGGCCATGCTGGAGGTTGAGACTGGCCTGGATCTCGGTCGCTGCGGCTTCCAGCGCTGCCGCCTGCTGCTTCGGCGGCACGTCGCCGAGATCGACATGCGACAGCGGCACAGCGGCGTCGGGCGCAGCGTTGCTCTGCTGCCAGCCCGCGTCGGTGGCAACAAAGCGCATGCGCAGCGCGTCGTGGTGCAACAGCAGATGCCGCACGGCGATCGCCAGCGACTCGCGGTCCAGCGGCGCGCGGGGTTCTAGCAGCACCGCCTGATTCCAGTGCTGCGGCTCGGCAAGCTGTTGCTCCCAGAACCAGCGCTGAATCGGCGTGAGCAGCACCGGCCCGGTCACCGTGCTTTGGTCGATCGTGAGCAGGGGTGCCGTGTTGGCTACGGCTGCCAGCTCGGCGATGGTCTGGGCCTCGAACATCTGGCGGACGGTCAGGTGAATGCCCGCCTGGCTGGCGCGCGCGATAATCTGAATGCTGAGGATCGAATCGCCGCCCAGCTCAAAGAAGTTATCGTAGATGCCGATCGCTTCAACCCGCAGCACGTCCTGCCAGATGTCGCGGAGTGTTTGCTCAAGCTCGGTGCGTGGCGCGACACGCTCTCCGCGCTCGTGGGTCTGCTCCGGCGCAGGCAGCGCCCGGCGATCAAGCTTGCCGTTCGGGGTGAGCGGTAATGCGGGCACCGTTACAAAGGCCGTCGGCAGCATGTAATCGGGCAGGCGCGAGCCGAGATGCTGACGCAACTCGGCAGAACCAAGAACCGGGTGCCATGCCCGGAGGGCGCCCGGCGACCTAGAACCAGCTTCGCTCTTATCCCCTAGGTTCTCAGTTCCAGGTTCTAGGTTCTCCTCCGGTACAACGTACGCCACCAGCCGCTTCGCCGGGTGCCCGCCTGCGGGCGGCTGATCTTCCCAGACCAGCACCGCCGCCTCTCGAATCGCCGGATGCTGCACCAGCACGGCCTCGATCTCGCCGGTCTCGATGCGGAAGCCGCGCAGCTTGATCTGCTGATCGCCGCGACCGAGAAACTCGATCGTGCCGTCGGGCAGGAACCGAGCAAGGTCGCCGGTGCGGTAGAAGCGGCTGCCCGGCTCATGGCTGAAGGGATTGGGCACGAACCGGCTTGCCGTGAGCGCCGGCTGGTTCAAGTAGCCGCGCGATACACCTGCGCCGCCGATGTACAGCTCGCCCGGCGCACCGATCGGGACTGGCTCAAGCTGGGTATTGAGCAGGTAAACCTCGATCCCGCCCAGCGGCCGTCCGAGGGGCACCGCGCCTGACGCCAGCGCTGGCGGATTCTCCGGCACCATGTAGGCAAGCACGCCGACGGTAGTTTCGGTCGGCCCGTAATGGTTGACGACCTGACACGTACCTGGCAGCGCCTGGATCTTGGCCAGGATGTCGGAGCGCAGCGCCTCGCCGCCCAGGATCAAACGCCGTCGTGGCAGAACCTGCTCAGGCGCGGCGTGGCTCAGCAGCGCGCCCAGATGCGACGGCACAATCTTCAGGCAGTCGACCGCGTGGCGCTGCATGTAGTCCGCAAACTGCTGCGGGCTCGATGCGCGCTCCTGAGCGATCACGTGGAGGCAGCCGCCCTGGCACAAGGCCGGGAAGATCGCGGTGTGTCCGAGATCGGCGGCAAAGGTAGAAACCGTCGCAAAGCTGCTGCCCGGCGGCACTGCCAGCCGTTCGAGCACGGCGTATACATAATTCACCAGCTGCCGGTGCTCAACCGCAACGCCTTTCGGAGTGCCGGTCGAGCCCGAGGTGTAGATCACGTAGGCCAGCTGCTCCGGCCGGGCAGGGTGGAGCAGGTTCTCGCCGGATGCATCCCGAATCGTCGCGGCGTCGGCGTCAAGGTTAACCACCCGCATACCGCTCGCCGATCGCGAGACTAGACTGCTGGCGCCGGCTGTGCGATCATCGGCGATCAAAACCTCGACCTGGGCATCTTCCAGCATAAAGGCCAGTCGCTCGACGGGCAGAGCCGGTTCGAGTGGCACGTACGCGCCGCCCGCCTTGAGGATCGCCAGCAGCCCCACGATCAGCTCGGTCGAGCGCTCCAGCAGCAGCCCAACTCGCGCCTCAGGCCGGACTCCCAGGCTTTGGAGATGCCGCGCCAGCTGGTTCGCCCGGCGATTCAGCTCGGCATAGCTGAGCTGCACCCGTTCACCGGTACCCGCTTCGTACACCACGGCCACGGCAGCCGGTCGCTGCGCCGCCTGCGCCTCGAAGAGCCGGTGAATGCTGCCGGCCTCAGGATAGAGCGCCGGCGTGGTGTGCCACTGCTTGAGCAGACGCTGCTGTTCGGTCACAGTTAGAAGCGGCATGGATGCTACGCGCTGCGTGGGATCGGCGGCCACCTGGAGCAGCACCAGCGCGAAGTACTCGGCGATGCGCTCGATCGTCGCGGGAGCGAACAGATCGCTGCTGTAGGTGATCGAAGCTTGCAGCCCGTCGTCGGCCTCCCACAGCGCGCACGACAGATCGAACTTGGTCGTCGTGGTTTCTATCTCTACGGGCTCAAGCGTGAGACCCGGCGCTGCAAGCGCCTGCATCGGCATGTTCTGGAGCGCGAACAGCACCGAGATCAGCGGGTGACGGCTCAGGTCACGCGCGGGCTGGAGCGCATCGACCAGCTGCTCAAACGGCAGATCCTGATGCGCATAGGCTCCCAGCGCGCTTGCACGAACCCGGCCCAGCAGCTCGACGAAGGTCGGATTCCCGCTCAGGTCGGTGCGCAGCACCAGCGTATTGACGAAGCAGCCGATCAGGCCCTCAGTTTCGGTGTGGTGACGATTGGCGATCGGTGTGCCGACCGCCAGATCATCCTGACCGCTGAAACGACTCAGGACGACCTGGAATGCGGCCAGCAGCGTCATAAACAACGTCGCGCCTTCGCGCTGGCCGAGCTTCACCAGCGCCGCGCTGAGGTCCGGCGCCAGCGCAAAGGTGTGGCTGCGACCACGGAAGCTTTGTCGTGCCGGACGCGGGTAATCGGTGGGCAGGTTCAGCGCCGCCAGGGAGTCGCCCTCCGCGCCGAGCCGGCTACGCCAGTAGCTGAGCTGCGTTTGGAGCACGCTGCCCTGAAGCCAGCTACGCTGCCACACGGCGTAGTCGGCATACTGGATGCGCAGCGGCGGCAGATCTGGCGTTTGAGATGTGCTCAGCGCCGCATAGCAGGCCGTGATCTCGCGGATCAAAATCCCGATCGACCAGCCGTCGCCGATGCTATGGTGCATCGCAAATACCAGCACCAGGTTCTCAGGCTCCAGGATCAGCAGCGTGGCACGCAGCAGCGGCCCGTGAGCCAGATCGAAGGGCTCCTGGGCCAGCGCCTGTACACGGCGCTGCATCTCCGCCATGCGCTCGGGTGCCGCTACATGCTGAAGATCGACTACCAGCAGCGGCAGCAGCAGCTCAGGCGCGATCACCTGGCGCGGCTGCCCGTCGACCACGACAAAAGTTGTGCGCAGCACGGCATGGCGCGCGATCACTGTATTCAAGCTTTGATGCAGCACGTCCCGGTTGAGCGGCCCGCGAATATGGAACGCCGCCGGGATGGTGTAGAAGGCATTGCCCGGCTCCAGCTGATCCAGGAACCACAGCCGCTGCTGCGCGAACGAGAGCGGGACGATTTCAGAGTCGGCGGGCAGGATCGGCGGTGCGATCAGGCCGCTTGCCTCCTGAGTCGCGGCCTCTACGCGCTCCGCCAGCGCTGCCGGAGTCGGTGCTTCAAACAAGTGATGCAGCGGCAGCTCGACGCCGAATGTGTCACGCACACGCGACATGAGCTGCGTTGCCAGCAGCGAGTGGCCGCCCAGCGCAAAGAAATCGTCGTGGACGCCGACCGCGTCAAGGCCGAGCACCGTCGCCCAGATGCCGACGAGCAGCGCCTCGGTTGAGCTGCGCGATGCCACATAGGCGGTGTCGAGATCGGGCCGGGCCGTGTCGGGCAGCGGCAGCGCGCGCCGATCGAGCTTGCCGTTCGATGTGAGTGGTAGCGCGGGCAAGACCATGAAGGCCGACGGAACCATGTAGTGCGGCAGCGTCTCGGCCAGATGGCGCCGTAGCGCGCCGAGGCCCACATTCGTTTCCAGCACGACGTAGGCGAACAGCTCGGGCGTGTCGCCGCGCTGCTTGTGGGCGATCACTGCCGCCTCGCTGACCGCCGGATGCTTCAAGAGCCGCGTTTGAATCTCGCCCAGCTCGACGCGGAAGCCACGGATCTGGACCTGATCGTCGCCGCGACCGAGATAGACCATTTCCCCATCCGGCAGCAGCCTGGCGATGTCGCCCGAGCGATACAACCGCTCGCCGGGATTGAACGGATCGGGCACGAAGCGCTGGGTCGTCAGCTCGGGCCGCTTGAGATAGCCGCGCGCCACGCCCGCGCCGCCGACGTAGATCTCGCCGGCTACGCCCACCGGCAGCAGCTGCTGTCGCTCGTCCATGATGTACATGGTCGTCGTCGGAATCGGCCGCCCGATGTTGCTGATATTGCTGTGGATCTCCTGCTCGGCGATCAGCTTGAACGTTGAATGCACCGTGGTTTCGG
>DASWTW010000040.1:0-33795 GCA_036401895.1 Herpetosiphonaceae bacterium
TTGAAACGAGTGGGAGTCTGATTACACAGCGGTTCCCGAAGACGATTCACGCCGTCACAGCAGCCGGATTTGAACTCAAACTGGTGCTCTTTCTCCTGGCCTACAGTCTCGATTGTTTGGTCAGGTAGCAACTTAGGTTAAATAGGTACTTATATGTTATTTAACGTTGTCTGTTAATGAGCAATGCAGCCTACGGCCCGGCACCATCAATCCATACACTTTCCATAGACTCTCCCCGCTCATACCGAGCACGATCCAAATACGCGCTCCCTACAATCGGTTCCTGGTGTTTCACCCAAGCGGCGCGCCGCGCGGCGCGTACAAAGAACAGCTAAACAAAGAACAAAGAACAACGGTTTTATCTTCTGTTCTTTGTTCTTTGTTCTTTGTTCTCTATAAGGAATACAGCTATGAAATATTCACTCCGACCACGCTGGTGGATTCTGGAAATCCTGATGGTGCTGATGATCGGCATGCTGCTGATCGAACCAAGCGTACCGCTGACGCCCAGCTGGCATAAGGCGGCCAGCTTGATCCTGGTGATCATCGTGTTTGCGCTGGTGGGGCTGTGGGTACATGTCAACCGCGCCGCGCTGGCCCTGTGGGAGCAGAGCGACGACGATCTGCCGCTGCGGCGCACCTATCTGCGCAACGAGCCGCCGATGGAGCAGGCGGAAGCCACCGATCCGCAAGCAAGGGCAGGGCTGATTCGAGCTCAACCAGCAGCAGCTGCACAGCAGTCGAAGGATCGGTAATCATGCTTGACGGATTGAAACGCTTTATGATCGGCACGCCCCTGGAAACCGCGCGCCAGGCCCATGAGCGGCTCAACAAACGCACGGCGCTGGCCGTCTTTTCATCGGATGCCATGTCGTCGTCGGCGTATGCCACGGAAGAAATTCTACGGCATCTCGCTCTCGCCGGCATTGTCGGGCCAGCGGCGTTTCGCTATGCTGGTCCGATCGCTGGGCTGATCGCGCTCCTGCTGATCGTGGTCGCGTTCTCGTATCGCCAGACCATCGCCGCCTACCCCAACGGCGGCGGCTCCTACATTGTCGCAACCGACAACCTGGGCCGGTATCCAGGGCTGATCGCGGGCGCAGCGCTGCTGATCGACTACGTCCTCACCGTGGCGGTCTCGATCTCGGCGGGTGTCTTCGCGCTCACTTCCTTGTTTCAGGGACTGGCCCCGTATAGCGTCCATACTGCCGTGATCGCGATCGCCGTGATTACGCTCGCTAACCTGCGCGGCGTGCGCGAGTCCGGCGCGATCTTCTCCGTGCCGACCTATCTTTTCCTGGCAACGGTGCTATCGATGCTGGCCTATGGCTTGATCCGCTGGCTGCTCGGCGAGACGATCACGATTACACCGCCACCCGGCGAGCTCGCCGGCCCTGGCGAGCTCGTCTTTGAACCTGGCGCGGAGTTCGAGCCGATCACGCTGTTCTTGCTGATGTCGTCATTTGCCTCTGGCTGCGCCGCGCTCACCGGCGTAGAAGCGATCTCGAATGGCGTTCCGGCGTTTCGCAAGCCGGAGGCCCAGAATGCGCGCATGACTCTGGTGTGGATGGCGGGGCTGCTGCTGACGATGTTTATCGGCATTACCTGGCTGTCGGGCTATGGCGCACAGCCGCGCGAGTCCGAGTCGGTGCTGTCGCAGGTGGGACGCGGCGTCTTCGGCGATGGAAGCCTCCTCCACACGATCTTGCAGGTCGCGACGGCCGGAATCTTGTTTATCGCCGCCAACACCGCCTTCGCCGACTTCCCGCGCCTGACCTCACTCATCGCCCGCGACCGCTATTTACCGCGTCAGTTTGCCTCGCTGGGCGATCGCCTGGTGTTTTCGAACGGGATTCTCGTGCTGGCAGGCGCGGCGATGGCGCTGGTGATGCTCTTCAATGCCAGCGCGACTAACCTGATTCCGCTCTACGCGGTCGGTGTGTTTCTCAGCTTCACGCTCTCGCAGGCCGGCATGGTGCGACACTGGTTCCGGCTGAAAGAGCGCGGCTGGCAGCGCTCGGCGCTCGTGAATGGCCTTGGTGCTGCAACAACATTTGTAGTGATGTGGGTGATTGTGATCGCCAAGTTTGCCGAAGGTGCCTGGATGGTTGTCGTGCTGATCCCGATCCTGGTCCTCGTCTTCATCGGCATTCACAGGCACTACGTCACGACCTCCAAGCAGCTGTCGCTGGAGGGACTGGTGCCGCCGCCACCGATTCACAACACGGTGATTGTGCCGGTCTCGACGCTCCACCGGGGCGTGATCAACGCGCTCAAATACGCGGAGACGATGGCTCCAGGTGATGTGATTGCGGTTCACATAGCGATGGACGAGGAGCAGACCGCGAAGCTGCGCGCCAAATGGAGCGCCTGGGGTGGAAATATTCCCCTGGTGGTGCTCGACTCGCCCTACCGCTCGCTCGTTCGCCCCCTGATGCGCTACCTTGACGAGGTGGATCACCGCTGGCACAACGACGTGATTACGGTGGTGCTGCCGGAGTTCGTGCCCGCGCGCTGGTGGCATGCGCTGCTCCACAACCAGACCGCCCTGCTGATTAAGGGCGCGCTGCTCTTCCGCAAGAACCGCGTGGTGGTCAGCGTGCCGTACCGGCTGGATCAATAAGCGATCGCCGCTGACTCGGCGGGACTGCTCAGGCGCAACCGGCAGAGGTCCGCGCCCGCCTGTATGAAAGGATCGCCGGGCTGCCTCTGCCTGTCTAGGCCGCAGCCAGCGCGCTGATCGTGATGTAGTATCCGTCTGGATCGCGGAGGGAGAACTCCATCGTTCCCGTGTTCGGGTTCACGTGGGGCTCCTCCTCCAGCCGAGCGACGAGCTCACGTGCGCGTAGCAGCGCCAGGTCGAAATCATCGACCCGGAAAAACACGAGCAGGCCGTTGCCCGGCTGCCCGTGATCCGGACGCAGCAAGGAGGGATGCTCATGCGCGCCCCACGTGTGCAGGCAGAGCAAGACTGTTCCATCCGAGTCGAGGATTTGGCCGAAGTTGTCATGGGCGGGAGCCGTCTGCGGCAGGCCAAGCAAGGACTGGTACCACGTGCAGCTGCCGGGCACATCGCCAACACCGATGATCGTCCACGTGCGCCTCATGGGGCTCTCCTCCAGCTAGCTCTGGGATAGACGAGTCCGATTCGTCGCCTTCCGATCTCCGGTGACGACGCGCTCGTATACTACCCTAATCGCTGATGTTTGGTATCGACGGCTCAAGCAGGCGCTGGGCCTGGACCAGGGCGCATGGCACAACTGATCGGGATCAGTCGTGGGCTCTGAAATAATTTGCCATCCGCTCAGCGGCGGAAATCCGAGCAAAATGCTCCGCCGTCCCCGTACATCGGATTCGCCTTAACACCCACCACGACATCAGGAACTGGAGAAATCCCCTGTCCTGTGAGCGTCAGCGGCATGATGACGGATGTACCATAGTTCCTGACCGTTCCCTGTGCGTACGCTGCATCCGCGCGCCAGCGCCAGGTATAGGTTCGTGTTTCGCCCGGCGCGAGCACTGGGTCCATAGCGTGCGGGTATTGATTCGTCTCCGACCAGCGCTGGATAGGACCGGCATCGCCGCCAGAACGGAATGGACGAATAATGATGTCGAACGCTGGCGTGTCGGTAACCGTGAGCGGCCTGGTGCCTTCATTTGTGATCTCTCCCGTAAACACGACCTCCTCTCCGATCTCCGCACAATTTGTACTCGCTGTAAGTCGCTGCCAGTATTCGCCGCGCTCGCCATTTTCCTGGGTAACCGGCTCAATACGACCGATATTTCGTCGTCCGCACGCCAACAATTCTATGAGAACGACGATCAGGATGAGCCACAGGATGACATATCTCATACGCAACTCCACAAAGATCTTCTCCGCGTGATCCGGCAACCGTGACCACAACAACAATCCTCGTCGCACAGACGGGCCAGTGACCCGCCGCCCGACGCGCAGTTTCCGCGACCTACATCCATGTGACCCACCTGGACCCGCGCACTCAGCCCCAAAATCCTATCTCCCAGGATGCAGCCGGCTGCTACACTCCGCTGCAACCCCTCACACCAGCACTATGCAGCTCAACATCCAGAGCCACCTGATCAGAATGATGCGCCAGGCGCGTCATCATGCGGCGTTGTGCCAGCGTGCCACCTCCAACCAGCCACGACGAGCCGCAGCCGGAGAATCGCGAGGAGCAGCACTGACCGATAACCCAGGAAATTGTTCTCCATCGTCAATTTGCCACAGATGAGAACTGTCGGAGCGGCGACCGATCACAAATGGTCGGAACGAAGGGAGAATTATTATGTCCATCGCCTCAGGATACACCACGCCTCCCATTTCTGGATATACCATCGCGGAGCAACTCCATATAGGCGCGGCCAGTGTGGTGTACCGCGCGACGCGCAACTCAGACGGGAAGCCGGTTGTTTTGAAATTGCTGAATAACGACTATCCGTCTCCCGCCGAGCTGGTGAAGTTCCGTCGCGAGTATGAGATCGTTAAAGATCTTAAGCTTCCCGGTGTAGTACAGGTGTATGCCCTGGAGCCGTGCAACAACACGCTGGCACTGATCATGGAGGACTTCGGCGGCGCATCGCTCAAGCACGTGAGCGGCCCGAACTCCGTCGACATGACCACCTTTCTCACCATCGCAGCCCAGCTCGTCGACATTCTCGGCGCCGTCCATCGAACAGGCATCATCCACAAAGACATCAAGCCGCAGAACATTATCTATAATCCCCACACCGGGCAGATCAAGCTCACCGATTTTGGGATCTCCGCGCTGCTCGTGCAAGAAAGCCAGCCGACGACGCAACGCAATCTTGAGGGTAGCCTGCCCTATATTTCACCTGAGCAGACCGGACGCATCAATCGCGCGGTCGATTACCGCAGCGACTATTATTCGCTGGGCGTGACCTTTTACGAGCTGCTGACCGGCGATCTCCCGTTTCAGGCCAGCGATCCGATCGAGCTGGTCCATGCCCACATCGCGCGCATGCCGGCGCCGCCGCACGAGGTCAAGCCAGCTATTCCACGCGCCATCTCCGACATCGTGATGAAGCTGCTGGCCAAGACCGCCGAAGATCGCTACCAGAGCACCTACGGCCTCAAAACCGATCTCCAGCGCTGCCTGGACCAGTGGTCCACCACCGGACGCATCGATCCGTTTCCGCTCGGCGCTCACGACATCTCGGGCCTGTTCCATATTCCGCAAAAGCTGTATGGCCGCGAGACCGAGATCCAGGCGTTGCTGTCGACCTTCGAGATCGTCGTCAACACTGGCATGACCGAGATTGTCCTGGTGGCGGGGCAGTCCGGCACCGGCAAGTCGGTGCTGGTTCACGAGATCCAGAGGCCGGTCACACTGCGGAGCGGCTACTTCCTCACCGGCAAATTCGATCAGCACAAGCGCAACGTGCCCTACAGCGGCTTTATCCAGGCCTTCCAGGAGCTGATCCGCCAGATCCTGAGCGAGAGCGCCGAGCAGATCGCCGACTGGAACACGCGGCTGGTCGCGGCGCTGGGCAACAATGCTCAGATCATTATCGACGTCATCCCTTATGTCGAGCTGATCATCGGGCCGCAGCCGCCGGTGCCGCAGCTGGGGCTCACCGAGGCCGAGAACCGCTTCAACCTGGTGATGCAGCATTTCATCGGCGTCTTTGCCAGCGACGAGCACCCGCTGGTGCTCTTCCTGGACGATCTGCAATGGGCCGACCTGGCCTCGCTCAAGCTGCTCCAGATGCTGGTCGCCGATGCGCAGACGCAGAACTTGCTGATCGTCGGCTCCTACCGTGACAACGAGATTAACCCGAGCCATCCGCTGGTGGTGACGCTGGACGACTTGCACAAAAGCCCCGCCGCTGTCAAAACGATTAAGTTACAAGCGCTCCAGCGCAACGATGTTCATGCGCTCGTCAGCGAAACACTCCACAGCGAGCCGGAGCAGACCGCGCCGCTGGCCGACCTGGTCTTCGAGAAGACAGCCGGGAATGCGTTTTTTGTCAGCCAGTTCCTGCGCTGGCTCCACGACGACGGCCTGATTGTCTTCGATAGCGTGGCCGGGCAATGGACCTGGGATCTGGATCAGATCAACGAGCGCGACATGACCGATAACGTGCTGACGTTTATGGCCGAGAAGATCCAGAAGTACGAGCCGGCCACGCAGCGCATCCTGATGCAGGCAGCCTGTATCGGACGGCAATTCGAGATCGAGCTGCTGGCGACTGTCGCAGGCGAGGCGGCGGCCACAGTTGCCGCGCGGCTTCGACCGGCGCTGCGTGAAGGCTTGATCATTCGGAGCGATGTCAAGCGCGCGGTGGCGCAGACCGACGAGATCGATCCGACGACCGGCGCCGGCCCCTCCGACCATGTCGCGTATCGCTTCCTGCATGATCGTGTGTGGCAGGCCGCCTACTCGCTGATCGGCGACGAGGAGCAAAAGCAGATCCATCTCACGGTGGGACGGCTGATCCTGGAGAACACGCCCAGCGAGCGGATCGACGAGCGCGTCTTCGATATCGTCAACCACCTGAACTATGGCGGCGCGCTCATCGCCGAGCCGGCCGAGCGTCTCCGCCTAGCCGAGATGAACCTGCTGGCCGGTCAGAAGGCGAAAGCATCGACGGCCTACGCCGCCGCCCGCGACTACCTCAGCGCGGGTATGCAGTACCTGCCCGCAGATGTCTGGGAGCGGCACTACGCGCTGGCGCTGGACTACTACAAGCAGCGCGCCGAGTGCGAGTACCTGGCCGGAAACTTCGATACAGCTGAAGCATATCTGGCGGCGGTTTTGCAGCGCGCGCAGTCGAGCCTGGAAAAGGTCGACGTGTACATCACGCATACGCTGCTGTACACCAACCTGGCCGACTTTACCACAGCCAAAATCATCGGCTTGAATGGCCTGAAGCAGATCTTCGGCGTCGAGATTATCGAAGATAGCGCGCTGCTCCAGGAGACTGCCGCCGCAGGCATGACGACAATTCCGACGCTGTTTGGTGCGCGCTCGATCGAGGATCTGGTCGATAGCCCGGTGCTGACCGATCCTGAGCGCCTGACCGAGATGCGCTACCTGATGGCCTTGATCGCGCCGGCCTACAATACCAACCCGGTGCTGATGTCGGTGATCGTGCTGCGTATGATGACGATCTCGCTCACCGAAGGGCACGCTCCCGAGTCGGCGTTCGGCTACGCGATGTTCGGTGTGCTCTGCGCGACGACGCTCGCCGATTACACGTCGGCCTACGCATACGGCCGGCTGGCGCTTGAGCTCAGCGCGCAGTTCAAGTCAGCCGAGCTGCAAGGCAAAGTGTTTCACCTGGTCTCCTACTTCCTGGATCACTGGCGTGCGCCTATGCGCGATACGCTGGAATATGAGAAGCGCGCGTATCTGCAAAGCCTGGAAGTCGGCGACTTCGTGTTTGCCGGGCTGGCCTGCTGGGCATGGACAGAAAATAGCCTGCTCTCCGGCGCTGAGCTGAATGCCCTCTACGCCGAGATCGATCACGCGATTGCCTTTGCGCGCCAGTCAAAGAATCATGGCCTGCTCTCAACGGCGATCGTGACGCAGAATATGATTCGCGCACTGCGTGGTGAGACCGCCAGCCGCGATAGTCTCGATTACGAGACCTTCGACGAGGAGCAGTTTCTGGCCGAGATGCATCAGCAGCGCTTACTCCTGATCAGCAATCTGCACTACATCTACAAGCTGATGATCTTCATTATCTACGGCGATTACCAGCGCGCGCTCGCGATGCAGCGTGAGGCCGAGGCGACGATCGGCGCGAACCTGGGCAGCTATATTCCGCCGGCCTTCACTTTCTGGTCGGCGCTGACCTTCGCCGGGCTGTATGCCACGGCATCGGCACAGGATCAGGCCGCCTACCAGGAGCGCCTCAACGGCTATCTTGAGCAGTTCAAAACCTGGGCGGAGCATAGCCCGGCCAACTATCTTTGCATGTATCTGCTGGTCCAGGCCGAGATGGCGCGGCTCAGCGACGATGCGCTGGCGGCGATGGAGCTGTACGACGAGGCGATCAATGCCAGCCGTGAGTACGGCTTCAATCACTACGAGGGCGTCGCCAACGAGCTAGCCGCAAAGTTCTTCCTCAGCCGCTCCAAGGAGAAGCTCGCGCGCGTGTATCTAACCGATGCGCGTCATGCCTTCGTGGTCTGGGGTGCGACAGCCAAGGTGCAGCAGCTGGAAGAGACGTATCAGGCGCTCTTTCCGGCCGTGCCGCTCGCGCGCTCAGCCACACCACCCTGGTGAAAATCGGCCGCCGGCCACCTTAATCAAGCTGTTAAGCCATGGGAGCGGGTAAGCTGAGGCACCTGGTACTTGTATCACCAGTGTCAAGAAGTACTCTTCCAGCTCCAAGAAAACGTTGGAGATCTCAAGGTGTCAAGGAGCTAGAGCGCAGAGCAACTGGCCAAGCAGTGGATCATTTGGGCGGAACGCGGCGCGGCGTTTCGGCTGAAGGCGACGAGTCCCGCATTCATTCGGCGGGACTCGTGCGTCTGGCCGCCTGGGGGGCGAGGTTATCAGCACGGCCACAGGAAGAGCGTGATGGCATTGCTTGCCGCAGATGTATTGCCGGTCTGGTCAACCGCTTTGACGACGAACGTGTTATCACCTTGCGCCGTGCCGTACACGAAGTCCTGATCTACCCCGGAAGAGACCGGCAGCGGACTGAGGACACCGTTCACATAGATCTCATATTCGATCAGCGACTGAGGGTCCACGTCATCGGTCGCCTGAGTCCAGCCCAGCCAGACCTCCGCGCACCCCTGGTCAAAGATGAGATGCAGATTGGTCGGCGCCGTCGGCGGACTCGTATCGCTGCTGGGCGACGTGGTCAGGGAGACGGCATTGCTTGTCGCCGTATTGCCCGAGCCGTCACGCGCTTCAATAGTAACGACATAGGTTGTCGCCGGGCTGAGATGGCGAATGCGCACCGACCTTTCCGCATACCAGTTCAGGTGTTCGGTCACCGGACTGCCGTTCGCGAGAATACGGTATCCCACAAACATCGCCACATCATCCGTCGAGCGCGTCCAGGTCAGCGCGATCTGCGACGGGCTCAGCACGCTTCCCGAGAGCACCGGCGCCGTCGGCGGTGTAACGTCGGCGGCCGTCGTAGCCGTCACCGTATTGCTATTCCCCGAGCGGTTCCCCGCCCGATCGACGGCATACACATAGAAGGCATAGCTCGTGCTTGGCGACAGCGAGGTCCAGGTGTAGCTCGTCTGGCTGGTCGACCAGTCGATATGGTAGCCCTCGCGATGAATCCTGTACGACACGCTGCCCGAATTGTCGGTCGACGGATTCCATGCCAGCGATACGCTGGACGGTGTTGTGGCCGTGACGCGCAGGTTAGTCGGCGTGGTCGGCGGCTTGCGATCGTTGGGTGCGGCCGAGGTCAGCGCTGTGCCGAATAGGGAAGTGATCAGCAGTGCGAGCACCGCAGCGCGCGCGGTGATCCGGGAAGGAGGCCGTCCGGTCATGGTGGTTCCTCCTCGCGAAGAGCGGTGTGGCGCCACCAGGCAGGTGCAGGGATGCGTGGCCGCGTTGTCGCCCGGATGGCCCACACCGTACGAGTTCGTGGCAGGAATGCAGAGCTCGTTCTATCAGAGTATACGATGTGCGGCGCCGCCTATGATCTGTGGTCCGGTACCATCGCCGGCGTTCTTCGCACACTTCAGGGTTGCCCGCCGCTACCCGATCGGGTCGGCGCGGACAATCAGGGTTCGGAAGACGTCGTCAAGCACCGCGTTGAAGGCGACCGCGCCGCTGTCATTGATTGACGGCCCGCCGAACGAGCTGAAGTCACATCGATCAGCGGCGCGTGAAGATAACATCGGGAAGTGTGCTGGTCTAGCGGACCGGGTCGGAGCCGTTGAGATATTCCTCGACATCGGTGTAGCCATCCCGATCGAAGTCACCGCGCGAATCCGTCGGCGTTCCGCGACTCAATGTGCCAAACCACTGTAGCTCCCACGCATCCGCCATGCCGTCCGCGTCGGCATCCACCGCGATCGGACCCAGCGCGAGGGACGGCCACTCCAGATCGGTGCCGTTGAGAAACGTTCCCTGTCGGTTCCGCAGATTGTTGATTATCCGCTGCTCCACGCGATCACGAACCGGTCGCGTCGCCCCCACATCCTGCACGATCCGCTCGTAGGCATCCTGAGCCGTCTGCTCGACGCGCATCGAGTAGGGCGCAAAGCGCGCGCTGGCATAGACCATTTGCGGATCGCCGCGCACGGTGGTCAATCCTTCGACGACCGTTCCGTGCTCATACACCGAGCCGGGGCGCAGCGTGGGATTCTCCGCATTCGTCCGCGTTTCCCAGGCGAGCAGGCTTGTCGTCATGGGACCTTTGATAAACAGGTTGTTGATGAGATTGACCGAGCGTGGATTGCCCTGGGCCGGACTGACGCCCCAGTTATAAACAACGTTATTGACCACGTCAATCGACGCCCCACCCATAATCTGTGGCATGCGATGGTCCGCTGTCGTCAGGAGATTATGATGCAGCGTGATGCGCATGGGATAGGCCGAGGTGTCCAGCTGGGTGATGTTCAGGCCCAGGGAGTGGCCGTCTTGAGCGGCGGTTCCCTCGGGGTGGTTCGACAGATACAGCCCTTCGCCGATGATGGTGTTTTGAATCGTGATATCGCGTATGCCGCCGAGGAGCGAGGCGCCGCCGATGTCGGGACCCCAGATCAGGGAGCAGTGGTCGAGCACCACGTTGTAAACATCATCCTGATCCGTCCCGTTGACGGTGAGCGCGTCGCGCGTGTTCACGGCGCTCCCATTGAGATCATCACCAGGGCGCAGGCGGAGATAGCGGATCACGACATCATGGGTGCGAATGTGAAGCATGCCGCCCCTGATCTGCACGCCCTCGCCCGGCGCGGATTGCCCGGCGATGGTCAGGAACGGCGATGTAATCACAATATCATCGTCGAGGGTAATCGTGCCGGCAACCTGGAAAAGCACGATGCGCGGGCCGGACGCCGTCAGCGCGCTCCGTAGGCTGCCCGGACCAGCGTCCGCCAGCGTGGTGACATAGAGCACGCGGCCACCGCGACCGCCCGGCGTGGTCGTTCCAAATCCTTCGGCTCCTGGAAACGCCGCCACGCCCGTCGGTCCTGGTGACGGCGCCGGCGATGGTGGTGCTGAGGGAGCTGGTGGGCTCATGCGCGCGCCCGCCACAAGCGGGACAAACACACGTCGTTTCACTGCGGAATAGGCGACAGGCGAGAAAGAGCGATGAATACGAGGAGCGATGTCGACTAAGAGGATCGCCAGCAGCAGCAGGCCAATGGGCAGGGATCGTCGCCGACCGGCTGATCGGCGTCCCGGTGTGATTCGTTCGTCGAACGCCATCGTGGGCCTCCTTGCATACGGATCACGGAGTCCGCATGCCTCATGCGCAACGGAGCGCAGACACAGATCCTGTTCAACGATCGCTGCATTATAGCTCCGAAAACAAGATATGGCGTGATCGGTGTCGGTAGCGTAGTACTTTGGATACGAGTGGTCACAGCGAAGCGCCTTCAGCCGCGACCGTTATCCGCATAGTGGAACGGCTCTGCCGCACGTTGCGCCCGCTCGACACGGTTGGTATCATTGCGGTGGCCACAAGGCGATCTGTTCCGCAGGAGTTTCAGCGATCGATGCAGATAATCAGACACCGCGCGCTCTTGTTTCTCTGGATAACCCACCTGGTCGCGACCCTGGCCAGCGAGCTGACGTCGATCAGCATGGTCGTGCTGGTCTTTAGCACAACCGGATCGGCGCTCCAGGCAACGGGAGTCCTTGTCGCCCGCAATATTCCAGCGCTGGTGTTTGGGCCATTCGCCGGCAGCATCGTAGATCGCTGGCCGCGCCGCCCCGTCCTTGTAATCGCTAATCTGCTGCGCGCTGGTCTGCTTGGCGTGTTCTTGTTCGCAGCGGCGAGCGGGATCGGCAGTCTCTGGGCCGGCTACCTGCTTGTTTTTGGGCTGACCATGGTCGAGGTCATGCACAAGCCGGCCATGCTTGCCACGCTGCCAGTCATCGTGCCTGCCGAGCGACTCCTGTGGGCCAATAGCGTTCTGTTCACGACAACCCAGATGGTCTTCACCATCGGCTACACGGCGGGTGGTCTCATCGTCGCGGCGACCGGGCCGAATGGCCTTGCGCTGATCAACCTCGGCTTCTTTCTCCTGGCTGCCGGAAGCGCCAGCCTGATCGGCGCCATCGCCAGCTCTGCGCCGTCGGTCGCACGTGTTCACTTCTGGCGCAATGTTGTGGATGGCTTTACCTATCTGCGGTCGCACCGGCTGGCTCGCACCCTGATCACCGTCGAGTTCCTTGAGTCCTGGCCCCACGGTGTGTGGACGTCGGCGCTGATGCTGACCTTCACGGTGCAGGCCCTTGGCGCCGGCGTCGATGCCTGGGGCTACCAGAGCGGGGCGTTCTTCGCCGGGCAGCTGATCGGCGCGGCCCTGGCGCTCTCGTTTGCGCACCTGCTGGGAAAGCGACCAGGGTGGATCATTATCGCCAACGGCGTGCTGATGAGCGGGCTGACCTTCGCCTACGCCGCCTCGACGTCGGTGATCGTCGCGGTCCTCGTCTCGATGGCCTTTGGCCCACCGTTTGCCCTCCGCGATGTCGCCCAGGACTCCTTGCTCCAGACCCAGGTGTCGTCGGACATGCTCGGCCGCGTGTACGCGCTGCGCGAGATGTTCGCGCGCATGGCCTTTCTGGTCGGCGGGCTGCTGTTCTCACAGATGGCCGATCGCATCGGCATTCGTGAAATCTACGCGATTGCCGCGCTCCTGTATGGATTAACCGCGCTCTACACGCTCTGGAGCGCCGTGCTGCGCCACAGCCGGCTTGAAACGATGCCCGCGCCGTAGCTAAAGCAGGACCGTGGCTGCTACACATGATCGTTGCTAAGGATCGACGCGCGTGCTAGCATAGGGCGATGGGCATGACAAAGCTTCGTCGCTTGCTCCGCCCCGCGATTCAGGAGGATATTTCCATGTGTTTGCCCAAAACGCTCGCCTCCGTTCGGTCCAACATCAGCCGTCGCGATCTATTCAAGGCCACTGCCGCCGCCGCGCTCACCGCTGCCGTACCCAGCGCGACCCAGGCCGCGCCTGCTCAAGCGCTCCGCTACCGAAGCGTGATCGATCTTACGCATGTTCTGGGCACGCAAACACCGCTGTTTCCCGGCTACGATCAGGTCGAGATCCGCGTGAACCGATCCTATCAAGAGGATGGCTATTACGCCAATCAGCTCAACTATAACGAGCATTCGGGAACGCACATGGATTCGCCGCGCCATTTCGATCCTGACGGCCTGTCGGTGGATCAGATCCCGCCGAGTCGGCTGATCGGACCGCTGGCGGTGATCGATGTTCAGGGACGGGCGGCGCGTGATCCTGATACGATGGTCACGCCCGATGATCTGCTGGCGTGGGAGCGGCGCTACGGGCGTATTCCCAACGGCGCGGTGGTGATCATGAATAGCGGCTGGGCCACGCGCATCGGCAATGCTGCCGCGTTTTTGAACGCCGACAGCAGCGGCACGTTGCATTTTCCCGGCTGGAGCAAAGCCGCCACCGATATGCTGCTGAACGAGCGCAGCGTGATCGGCATCGGCGTGGATACGTTGAGCCTTGATTTCGGCGCATCCACCGATTTCGGCGTCCACTACTCGTGGCTGCCGAGCGGACGCTGGGGCTTGGAAAACGTCGCCAATCTGACGAACGTGCCGCCGCGCGGCGCGACGCTGGTTGTGGGAGCGCCCAAGCACTACGGCGGATCGGGCGGTCCGGCTCGCTTGATGGCATTGGTCTAACATCGCTCGGCCCATGCGCGCGCTGCCGATCAGCGCCGTATACCCGACCTCACACCACAGGCGCAGGCTGGATCGAAGGCAGTGCAGCTCCAGCCTGCGCCTGTCATATCACCATCTTTCAGGCAACAAAGCTCTTGGTTTGCTTGCGAAATTGATCTATACTACGAAAACAGCCCCACAGCGAAATGATTATAGGTCCAAAGCACCCGGCCCTACATCGCTGCTGACATCCCGCATTGCATCAGACGTGACCACTGATCAGAGTAGGACAACAGGAGCAGATCATGCCAGACACTTTCGATCATGGACCGCCTCCAGCATGGGAGCAGGTTTTTGCTCAGGCGCCTCTCGATTTTTATCGACAGCAGCCGCGATTTCGCACTGAGTTTTGTCCCGTGTTTTATCGTGGCCGGCTGGATGGTACCGCGCGTGTTTTGGTTATCGGCCAAGATCCTTCAACCGACGAGATTCTGGCACAGCGCAACCTGGTAGGGTCGGCCGGACAGCTTGTCCAGGGATTACTCGGCAAGTTGGGCATCGTCCACTCGTACGCGATGTTTAACACATTTCTGTATGGTATTCGCGGGCAGTTCGATACAACCATGCGCAAGCTGTCTGCCGACGATCCTATTTTGGCTTTTCGAAACACGATCCTTGACCAAGCTGCGGCGGAAAACCAGATCGAGGCGATCATTGCCTTCGGCAACGGCGCGCATCACACGGTCGACAGCTGGCCGGGTGGGCAGCAGCTGCCAGTCTTCAAGCTGGTTCATCCCACAGCCCGCCAGGGTATCGTCGAGAGCTGGAACCAGCATTTGCCCCAGATGCAGGCCACGATCCAGCCCGACGCCGGAGCAGTTGCGAGCCCGGCCTTGTACGGCCAGGCTCTCACCGAGCAGGACCAGGTGAACATTCCGCGTTTCGATCTACCCTTCGGCATTCCCGACTGGCATGGCACGGGAGGCACACACAGCACACGCGGTGGCTCAACCACAAAAATTGTCTGGACCAGCTAGATCAAAGCTGAAGGGGGTCATGCGTATGTCAGATAGACCTCAAACAATGCCGCCTTACGCGCTGCTCGGCCGTATTGTGACGATGGATGACGCAGCGCAGGTCATCAGGAAAGGCGCGATCTACATCCGTGATGGACGTATCGTCGAGGTAGCAGCGGCGGACCAGCCCGCGCCGGCAGGCTTCGAGAATTGCCTGCGCTTGAATACACGCGGCACGATCTATCCGGGGCTGATCGAGCTGCACAATCACCTTTCCTATAATATTCTGCCGCTGTGGAATGTTCCCAAGAAGTACTCCAATCGCGCGCAGTGGATCGGCGCTGTGGGCAAGCAGCAGTTCATCTCAGGCCCCATGCAGCTGTTGAACGCGGCAGGCGGCTATCTCGGCGCGATTATTCGTTATGTCGAAGCAAAGTGTCTGCTCGCCGGCGTGACCACGTCGCAGGGTCTAACGCTGATGAACGCATCCGGCATCGAGAAAAAATACCGGGGTGTTGTGCGCAACGCCGAGGAGCCGGATGATGCCACACTGCCAAAATCCGGCCATCGGATCGCGGATGTTGACCCGGATGATCTCGACAGCTTCCTGGCAATGCTCAAGCGCCAGAAAGGCTGCTACCTGCTGCACCTGAGCGAAGGCGTCGACGAGCGGGCGCGTCAGCACTTTCTCAACCTCCAGTTTGCCGACCAGAGCGGCTGGGCGATCACCGACGTGCTGGCCGGGATTCATGCTGCCGGACTCCAGGCTGAAGATTTCGCCATTCTCCAGCAGGGCCGTGGGGCGATAATCTGGTCGCCGCTGAGCAATCTCCTCTTGTATGGCGAGACAGCCCAGGTGCAGGCGGCCAAACAAAACCAGGTGCCGATCGCCCTCGGCTCGGATTGGTCGCCGAGCGGCAGCAAGAATCTCCTCGGCGAGCTGAAGGTAGCCAAGCTCTACAGCCAGATGCGCGGGAATCTGTTTACGGATCTTGAGCTTGTGCGCATGGCCACCAGTACGCCGGCAAAAATCCTCAGATGGGGCCATGCCCTGGGGACGATCGAGCCGTCGAAGCTGGCCGACCTGTTCGTGGTCAGCGGGCAGCGCGGCGATCCGTATCGCAAGCTTATCGCCAGCACCGAGGCCGACATCCAGCTAGTCGTCATCGGCGGCATACCGCGCTATGGGACGCTTGACCTGATGCAGCGGCTCGGTCAGGAAGGGGAAGCTTGGCAGGTAGACGGTCAAGAGCGACTGCTCAATCTGGACGGCGCCCCGGATGCCGATGTGAGCGCGATGACTCTCAAGGAGGCCGTGGACGCGCTCACAACAGGGTTAGCGCGGCTTCCCAATCCGCCGGCTCTCCAGACGCCCGTTATCGGCGCTGCCTTCGACGCCGAGTTTGGTGATGCCGAGCCAGCGATGCCCTGGCGCCTGGCCCTGGACAACGACGGCGACGAGGCACACGCGTCACGTTTTTTGGCGCCACTGACCACAGCCGAGGTGATCGGCGAGATGTGGGCGGCAGCTGTCGATCTACGGCAGCTGGTGACGAGCTTGGATCTCGACGAGCTGACCGTCGCCGACAATCCTCAAAAGTACCTTGAGCAGCTGGCCCAGCAAGCGAATCTACCGGCGCAGATCAAGAACGGTCTGCCGGCGCTCTATGGTCTTTAGGGAAGGACTTAAGCTGATGATACATCCTGGCAAGCTACAGATGCGAAGCACGGCGAGCCAGCTTCGCAGTCTGCGCCAGATGCCGGCCAGCTTGAGCCGGGACGAGCGCCTGCTGATCGTGGAGCAGGCCCTGGCGCTGCTTGAGCTGAGCTATATTCACCTGCCGCAGAAACGGGCGATGTATGCGGTCGATCCGATTCAGCGACTGCGGCTGTTAAAGTACCGCATCGAGCAGACGCGCCGAGGGCAGCTGCCGGATGAGCTGCTGTTCCACGCGGAGATGCTTGAAATTTTCACCCAGGTGCGTGACCTCCACACGAACTATCTGCTGCCCGCTCCTTACAATGACCAGATCGCCTACTTACCTTTTCTCATGGAGCAATACTTCGACGACCAGCTACAGCCGCACTTTATTGTCACCTGGATTGAGCCTGGCGCAGATCTTGACCCGCATTTTGTTAAAGAAGTCGAAGTACTCTACTGGAACGGCGTCCCAATCAAGCGCGCGGTCGAGCTGAACGCGGCCAGACAGGCGGGCAGCAACACCGACGCGTACTTCGAGCGCGGCCTGGCAGCCTTGACGATTCGCCCGCTGGTACGCACGCTGCCGCCGGATGAAGATTGGGTAAGTCTCCGCTATCTGGGACTGGACGGGAAGGTCTACGATGCGGAGTTTGCCTGGCAGGTTTCCGCACAGCCGGACAGTGCGAGCGCCGATCTCCAGGCCAGGGCAACCGGCGAGGCTTTAGCGTTTGGCTTCGATATTCAGGAGTCACGCTCGCAGCCGGCGCGCGTCGAGCTTTTTTTCCCCCAGGTTGCCAGCATCGAGGCTATGCCCGAGCAGGAGCGGTTGAATTACACATCAGCGCCTGACAGCTATCCAACGTCGCTGCCTACGATGCTGCGCGCCCGCGTGCAACAGACAGCCTCCGGACAGTTCGGCTATATTCGCGTTTTCACCTTTATGCACCCCGAGGCGGATGTTTTTGTCGCCGAGTTCCAGCGCCTGATTCAACTGTTGCCACAGAGCGGCCTGATCATCGATGTACGCGGCAACGGTGGCGGCAATATCCTGGCCTGCGAGCGTCTTTTGCAGCTGCTCACATCCACGGAGATAGAGCCGGCGCGCTTTCAATTTATCAATAGTCCCCTAACGCTCGCCTTAAGCCGGCGCTACCTCGACCTTCAGCAGTGGTCGCCATCGATCGCGCAGGCCGTCGAAACGGGAGCTATTCAATCGCTCAGCTTTCCGGTCACATCCAAAGAGTCCTGCAACGCCATTGGCCGCGTCTATGGCGGGCCGGTCGTTCTCATCACCGATGCGCGCTGCTACAGTGCCACGGATCTTTTCGCCGCCGGATTTCAAGATCACCGCATCGGCAAGATCCTTGGCACGTCGGGCAACACTGGCGCCGGAGGCGCGAACGTATGGACTCACAGCGATTTATGCGCGCTCGTCGGACGACTTAGCCCGCGCAGCGCTATGCGCAAGGTGTTCAATCCGCTTCCGCGTGGGGCGGAGATGCGCGTTGCCATGCGCCGCTGCCTGCGTGTACAAGAAAACGCCGGCATTCCGATCGAAGATCTGGGGATCATTCCCGATGCAAGACACTACATGACGAAGCAAGATCTGCTGGAAAATAACGTGGTGCTGCTCGATAAAGCTGCGCGTTTGCTGGTAGATGGACAATAGTCTCATCAGTCTCATCTCGGCCGGATGCATCTGCACGCGCCCTGACACCGTCCGTGTCGCGTTACAGCGATCGCTATGCCCGGCGCGTGCTCGTTCGGTGCGTGGTCTCATGACGTGGCTGTCGTGTATCATCGAGCCACTAATGAATACAATGCATGATCGCCTGACCCTGGACGATCGACCGTTGTTCATGCGAGGAGTTGACCTGCCATGCGCGTTGCTCTGCTGTCCGATATTCACGGCAACGGCGTTGCCCTGGATGCCGTCCTGGCTGACCTTCAGCACAGCCCGGTCGATCAGGTGGTGTGCCTTGGCGATGCGATTCAAGGCGGGCCGCAGCCTGCCGAGGTGGTAGCCCAGCTGCGCGCCCTGGCGTGCCCGGTGGTGATGGGTAACGCGGACGACTGGCTGCTGTCTGGGGTAGAAACCGGCGCTGAGGCGATCCCAGCGGAACACCTGCGGGTCATGCACGACATTCGGGCCTGGTCCCTCAGCCAGCTCACGCCGGAGGATCAGGCGTTCATTGCGCAGTTCCAGCCCACCGTCACCGTGCTCTTGCCGAGCCAGCGTACCCTCCTGTGCTATCACGGGTCGCCGCACTCCTACGACGATGTTATTTTACCCACGATCGCGGATGCTGAGCTACAGCGCCTGCTGGAGCCGCAAGACCACATCATCTACACGGGCGGTCACACCCACGTACAATTCCTGCGCCATATGCACCGTACATTCCACATCAACCCCGGCAGCGTTGGCCTGGCGTATCGGCACGGTCAGCCGGAGCACTCCTTCCAGGTCGATCCATGGGCGGAGTATGCGATCCTCACGGTGGACGACGCACGAATCGCGGTTGAATTCCGGCGCGTCCCATTCGATGTACAGGCGTTGATCGCGATCTATACCAGCAGTGGCCGGCCTCATCCCGAGCAAGCGATCCGTCAATATCAACCGTGATCGACGGCTGCTACGTGGGGGCGCGGTAGGCTGTCCCTGGTGGCTGGTGAAGATTGCTGATTCTATGTGGCGATACGCCGCACGGCTGCGGATAGTTGTCAGCCGGTGAAGCAGGCGTAGAATAAACGCGCCAATCGAAAGGAGCTGGCCGAGTATGGATGCTGCCATTGCGCACGCGCTCAAGAACGATACGCTGATCGACATCACCACGATCGGGAAGCGAACGGGAACTCCGCGCCGCATCGAGATCGCCTTCCATACCTTTGATGGCGTCCTCTACATCACTGGCTATCCAGGTAAACGGGATTGGTACGCCAACCTGCTTGCGAATCCGCACTTCACCTTGCACCTGAAGCAGAGCACCCAGGCAGATCTCCCGGCGACGGCAACGCCAATCACAGATGCCGCGACGCGACAACAGGTGCTCCGCTCGGTCGTCGAAAGGTGGGGCAGACCCGATGAGCTTGATGCGTTTGTCAAGGCCAGCCCCTTAGTGGCAGTGCAGCTCGAAAGTAGCTGAGACGAGCCGCTGCCATCAAGCGGACGCGCTTCGTACTGACATATCTACAGGCCGAGCCGGAAGCCTGTAGCCTGGTATTCGTACAATGTATTGTCCTGGGCAGCATTTCTGTCCTGCTCAACACGACGGCGAAATTGGTCTGGGAGCCTACGTCGCGGCAACCGGCAAACAATAATTACACCCCGCCTGGTACCCATGTCGCGATAGCACCCCTCTACACAACAAGAAGGAGCAACGTGATGAAGTTTATGGTCGAAAGCGCGATCAAACAGGCCCATACGGAGGAAACGCTGGCGCTCATTCCGGCGGAGCAAGCACGGGGACAGGAGCTGGATGCGCAGGGTATTCGCCACGCCCTGTATCTCGCGGCAGATTTCACCAAGGGCTGGCAAGTCCTGGAAGCGGACAACGAGGCAGCGCTGGATGCCATCCTCCAGTCGTTCCCACTGTACCGGTTTGCAGATCATCGTATCACCCTGCTCGCCTAAGTGATGCTCCATAATGCGAGATCGACCTGCAACGTGCTGGGGAGGAGGAAGACGCGGAACAAGGTAGTGCCCCCAGAATACATCATGGGGGAATGCACGACCCAAACGCAACCACACATCGTACCAGGCTGGGACGAACCGTGGACAGAGCCCAGGTCAGGAACGTTGAGCGGTGAGCAGGCCATCAGAAAGACCGCACGCATATCAGACCAGTATCTTTGTCGCGGGTATGTGCGCTCTGGTGGCTCCAATTCCGGTATCTATGAGAGACGAGGGCTGTGAAAACCACAACCCTCGTCTTTGATCGATGAGTACTATGCTGGAGAAGCTACATCTGCTGCATAATTACTCGTGGCGGACCCTCACGTCCCACAAAGATGTAGAACGACGTGTCGTCGTGAAAGCGTGAGGCTGCGACAGCGCTGTGCTGCTGTGGTATGTCGATCTGGCCAACAAACAGCATGGGCTGCTCCTCCTCGAACTGCCAGTCGCTTGTTTGCAGCCAGCGCGGCGGATCTTGCAGCGCTACGAAATGCTGCGCGAGCCGCTCCTCAAGCCAGCTACGAATAGCAGCCGGCTCGTCCGCGCCGGTGTACGTACTGAGGAGCCTGCGAAAGAAATCCTCGGCCTCTAATGAAGCCATTGGATCGACGGCGAACCCGCGACACACCTGGAGCACCAGGTCGAAGATGTCTTCGTTGTCGAAGTCTAGCATCAGTTGAACCCCAAGAAATCATAATCCAGGTACCGGTTCTTATCGACCGCCTCATGCTCCCAGGGCCAGACTTCCTGAAGATTATCTTCCCGGTGCGGCTCTGAGCCGCCGCGCCCTCTGCGATGGTGTAGCTCTTTGCTGGTAAGCAATTGACGCTCCTCGCCGGTCTTGCGCATACGGGCGTTGATGCGGGCCTTGGGTGCATAGCCCTGGCGCATGATTGCCGTGTTCTGCTTGCTGAACTCTCCCGACTGGTCATTCGCGGCACGATTCTGCCAGTAGCGGCCGCGCACAGTTTCCCATGAGGGATAGTTGCCTTGAGCGTCGGAGGCATCGATGCGATCACCGGGTTTCCAGCAGGTGTTATGGACCAGCCACTGGCCATTGCCGACAAAGAAGGTGTGTGCCGTGGCGACGGTCAGGTTGTACATCACCTGGGGCCGCTGCTGAACGCTGAGCGCCTCGACGGTGCCTGACGATCCGTCTGCTTTGCGCACATGCTCGCCGGTCTTGAGCGCGCTTGCCGGAACCCAGCCGCGCTCCTCGGTAAAGAAGGGATGCTCAGGCGTGGTCTCGATCCGCTCGCCGTCCAGTGTGAGATAAACGATCGCGCGGTCGAGGTGGACATGCAGCGCGGTAATCTTAAAGGTGCTGGTCTGGCCGGTCGCCTCATCGTAGGCCAGCACCTCGTCGCCGACGACAAGATGGCTGATCTTGATGTCTCCGTCGGCGGTGGTGACGAGCGTAGACGCGCTAAAGCTACAGGCGCTCTTGGCCGCTCCTGCCGCCTCGTCGCCGTGCTTGGCCGCCGTGGAGGCCGCGTCAGCGCCCTTGGAGGCCCACTTGGCGCCGGTAGCCGCCGCGCCGACGCCGGGGATCGCGCCGGCAGCCGAGGTCGCCGCGTTCTTCCAGTCGCCTTCGAGCGCGTAGCTGGCCGCGTTGGCGACATCGCAGGCGTCGAAAACGAGACCGCAGGCATCCAGCGCGGTGTGCGCCGTGTCGCTGGTGACGGCATCTTTGATCGACGAGCCGATATCACGCAACGAGAAGTGCCCGTCGATCTCGACAAAGTTGATCGGGTTGCTGCCCGCCAGCGACATACGATTCTGCGTCAGCGGGTCCAGCCCCAGGCCCATATCGGCCAGCGCGCCCTGGTAGCGATCGGGCTGGAGGAAGCGACTGTTTTGTGGGCCGAACTGGCGCGCGCCCATCTGAAGGTTGCCGCTGCCGGAGTCGTAGCGCTTGCCGGTGAAGCGATACGGGTTGAGCGGGCTCTTGGGATCGCTGTCGCCCTTGCTCAAGCTCGACGACTGCGCGCCGTAGGGCTCGTAGCCATAGCTGGCTTTGGCGCCGCCGCTCTCGTTGAGCAGCTGCGAGATACTGCCACGGGTATCGTAGCCGTAGCTGTAGCGCTCGGTCGCGCCGCCCGAGGGCGTGTTGGTCATGCCGGCCTTGTCGCCGAACGCATCGTAGCTGTAGCTCTTGGTGCCCGCGCTGGTGCCGGTGATATTCTCGGTGCTGACGCGATCGCTGAGGCCCTCGTAGCTAAACTGCGTGGTGCGGCTGACACCGCCGGAGTGGCTTTCGCTCTCCTCGCTCATGCGACCAATCGCGTCGTAGCTGTAGTCGGCCGAGCTGCCGGCGCTGCGCGAGGCCGTCAGGCGGTGCTCGTAGTCGTAGGTGTAGTCCTGGACCACGTTGCCCGACACGCTGCCGGGCTGGCTCGGGCAGTCGGCTTTGGTGCCGCCGGCGGTGGTGATGCAGTCAAGGTTGCCGTCGGGATCGTAGAAATAGTTCTGTGTCTGCTGCCCTGTCGGCGTGTTCTCCGTCATCGACGTCATCTGATTGCCGTCGTAGGCGTACAAGCGTCCAGTCGAGTCGCTGCGAATGTTGCCGGCCGGATCGAGATCGTAGCGGATCGAGCCGCCGTAGGTGTTGTTCTGCTCGATCAGCCGTCCGCGTGGATCGTAGCTGGACGTGGAGGTGCAGCTTGTCTCGCAGGCGGTCGAAGCGCCCGCCGGACCTTTAAGGCTAAACTGATCCTGCGCTTGATTGCCGTCGAGGTACTGGTTGGCCGCGTCGATGTACGAGACTGTGTGCGACTCGGTGATGTTGCCGTTGGCGTCCTTGGTCGTCTGCTTATAGATCTGGCCGGTCGCGTAGTACTCACGATCCTCGGTCTGCTTGGTGGTCCAGCCGCCCGAGCCGTTGCTCTTGGCGGTCACCCGCTGCTGCTCCCAGCCCTCGGGCAGATAGGTGTAGGAGATGCGCTGATCGTCGTCGCTGCCGGACTTGGTGCCGTAGTCGATCTGCTGGGTCACGCGGTCACCGACGTTGTAGTCGAAGTGCTGCTTGTGGCCCTGCTTGTTGGGATCGCTGCTGCCCTCCTCGGCGTCATCCACCTGATCGACGATGTTGTTGTTCTTGTCGTAGCTGCTGGTCGAGACCTTCCAGACGCTGTCTTTGTCTTTCTTCTGGCGCGTCTTGATCACGCGGTCGAAGCCGTCATAGGTATTCTCGATGGTCATCGGCGATTCTTTGGGATCGTTGGCCTTGAGACCGCCGGTGCCGCGAATGGTGCGCTGGTTATTGTTGGCGTCGTAGGTGTAGGTCGTGGAGCCGCCGTTCGGATCGTGCGTGGCCTTCTGCTCCTGAAGCTCGCCGTCAGGGAAGTAGCTCCAGGTCACGCGCTTGCCGGTCTCGGGCTGCCCGGCGTTGGCCTGGCCGTCAGGGATCGCCGGCGTGCGCGAACTTTGCCAGCCCTCGGCGGTGTAGTCGAAGAAATAGGTGCGCTGGCTGCCCTCCTTGCTGGTGCGAATCCAGCCGGGATCGAAGTACTCCTGGACGGTCTTTTGCTTGGGATCGACCGAGGCGGCGCTAGCCTGGTTCACCGGCTGCGACGACCACGCGATCCGGCCGTTGGCGTCGTAGGCGCGATGCACATAGGCGGTCTTGCCGTTCGTACGCTCGTTGGCGTCGCTCGGCAGCTCGATCTTGACCAGCTGATTGACCTCGTCGTAGCTATAGGTCGTGACGTAATCGGCAAAGGTCTGCTTGTCGCTGGAAGCGTCCCAGCCGCGCGGGCTGATCTGGCGTGAGCGATTGCCGACCGGATCGTACTCGGTCTTGGTCGTGATCGTGCGCGGCCGGGTCTGAGTGTAGGACGCCGGCGGCATGGTGTAGGGGAGGCCGGTCGCGGTCACAAACGGCTGGATCGTCTTGACCTGAAGATCGCGCTGGTCGTACTCGTAGGTGATGGTGTGGCCGTGCGAGTTCGTCGTCGCGCTCTGGTTGTCGTTGGCGTCGTAGGCTGTGATCTGCGCATTGCCCAGCGGATCGGTTTCTTTGGTGCGCTTGTGGGCGACGTCGTAGTCGTACTTGGTGGTGTAGCTCGGCGGCGTGGCGCAAGTGATCGTGCTGACGCCGGCCTGCGGCGACGTTACCGAGCGCAGGTCGCCGGCCAGATCGTAGCAGAAATGCGTGTAGTGCGTGACGGTGATCGCGCCGTTGGCGTCTACGGCGTGCTGGTACTGCCGCACCACGCGATCGAGCGGATCATAGTCGCGGAACTGCGCAAAGTCCAGGTCGGTGCTGGTGGTCTGCACGCCCCTGGGCTGCGTCATGCGGATCATGCGACCGGCCGCGTCGTACTGGTAGGCTGTGCGCTCGCCCAACGTATCGGCTGAAGTGTCGGGGCCGGTCACCAGCGTGCGCCGATCCATCGCGTCGTAGGCCGTGGTTGTGCGTGAGCCGCCGCCGGGATCGGTGTAGTTGCTGCCGTAGTGCGGGCCGATCTGCAAGGTCTGGTTATCGTTGGCGTCGTAGTCGGCGCCGCTCCAGATCAGCGTGCCCAGCGCGGTACTCGTGGACTTGGGCGCGCTCTGGCGGCCCAGACGGTGGAAGCTGTCGTAGTCGAAATAGCTGCGGAAGCCACGCGGATCGCCGGTGGTGTACGACGTGTGGATCGGGTCCTGCACCCAGCGCAGCAGGCCGTCGTCGTCGTAGCCCAGCTTGGTGGTCTGGCCTTTGGCGTCGATGATGGTGGTGGGCATGCCGTTGGCGTCGTAGGTGGCGTAGGTCGTCGTGCGGCCGTTGGCGTCGGTCTCGGTCTTGAGCGTGCCGTCGGGATTGTAGGTGTAGGTCGTGGCTTTGGCCAGCGCGCGCTGTACCGGGTCGACGGTCTTGATCAGGTTGCCTTTAACGTCGTACTCGAAGCTCCACTGGTAATCGTCCAAGGGCGAGGCGGTCGCGGTGCCGCGTGGATTAGTCTTCTTGATCGGCTGGCTGATATGCGGAATCGTCCGGCCGGTCTCCCACTTGCCGCCGACGTCGTTGGCATCCACCGCGACGTTCTGGTACTCGATCGTCGTGCGGTTGCGCAGCTGGTCCCAGCGATCGGTCAGGTAGCCGTTGAGATTGTAGGCAAACTCGCTGTACTGGCCGGTCGGCTCGGTCACGCGCGTGACTTTACGGTCGGCGCTCCATTGCACCGTGGTCACCTGATTGAGCGGATTGGTGAGCGACACCACCGAGCCCAGCGTGTCGTAGGCGTATTTGCTGACGCGTGACAGCGGATTGGTTACTGTCGTGACGCGATTTGTAATGTCGTAGGCGAACGAGGTCACGCTGGCGGTGCGGTTGGTGCGCGTCATGATCTTCCAGCGGTCCTGGGTACTGCCGGGGCCGTAGTAGGTGAAGATCGTTTCGGTGCCGCGCGGATCACGCACGCTGTACAGATACACCGACTGATTGGGCGACTTCGGGTTGGGATTGGCGCGCGCCAGCGGATCGGGAATCGCGGGAGCGTCGCCGTTGGAGGTGGTGTAGGTGAAGACGAAGCTGCGATCAGCCAGGGCTGTGCCGTTGGCCTTGGTGCCGCCGCGCTGGATGATGCGCAGCAGGTTGCCGTCTTCGTAGTACTCGAAGTCCAGCGCGCTGCCGGTATGATCCGTGATGCGCTGGATCTTGCCGCGCACCTGCGGCTTTTTGGCCTCGTCCTTGGAGTAGTAGTCGATCAGGAAGCGACGATTGGGCGCGGGCGTCGTACCCTGGCCGGCCGCGTCGGTCACGGCGGTAACGCGCTTCTTGAGACCGCCGGGATCGTCGCCGGGCGACACGTTCTCCAGCGTGAAGGTGATACGGTTGTTGTTGAGATCTTCGACACTGGTTGGATAGCCGTCGCTGTCGAAGAAGAAGGTCACGCGATCGGGCCGGGTGAGCGCCCAGCGCCGGGTCGCATCGGTGGTCGAGTAGGTGCGCAGGTACAGGTTGACGCCGGCCGGCTCTTTCCAGTAGACCGTGCCGTCGCCGGCCAGCGCGCCCTCAAAGCGATGCGTCGTGCCGTCGCCGTCAGTAAAGCCGATCCAGCGGTTGGCGCGTCCGGCGATCGTGTCGGCGTTGTTCGGATGAATGTCCAGCGGCAGGCCGAGCCGCGTCAGGCCCGAGATGCTCAGCGAGAAGTTATTGCCGACCGACGAGTCCGACTTTTTCTCAAGCGTGTTGTAGGTCAGATCGACGACGGTAGCCAGGCCGCGACCGGGCGACTGGAAGGGCGTCCAGCGCAGCAGCGAGTTGCCGTTGGCGATGTTGACCAGGTGCTGCATGCCCGCGCCGACGTCCTCGCCGACGTAGTGATAGTAGCGCTCCAGGCCGATCGCCTCGTCCATCAGCAGCTTGTTGGTGATGACCGGATTTTCGAGCGGCCGATTACCACGCCCGGCAAAGGTTCGGTAAGTCCAGCAGCCCATGGCTGGTGGGTAAACGTCCGTCGCCTTGGACGGCGTAGCAGCAGGCTTAGGCTGCGAGACGGAAGCCTGAACCGTCGCAGGCTGCTGCGCGGCCTGTGGATCGACCGACTCGGTACACGGATCGAGCCAGATCTCCTGGTACAGATCGAACTGTAGCCGGTATTGCGACCGATCGACGTTGGCCGGCAAAGATGGCGGCTCGACGTTGACCCGCATGGTCAGCGATCCATTAGCCGCTACATTCGAGGTTAGCGGAATAACCGGCCCCCACACGCCAGGCATCGTCGTCGGGTCGGGGCTTACCCAGCTATAAAACAGCGAGATCGAGCTGCTGGTCCAGGTGTACGTGCTCTTATTCGTGATCGTCACATCGACCGGATAGGACTGCTGGGTGGTCGCCGCGGCATTAAACGCGACGACGTCCGGCACCGCCGAGGAGGTGAACGTCGCGCGATAGATCGTGCCGACGGTATTGGCTACGGTGACCGTGACAGGGGCCGAGATCGTGACCTGGCCATCGGCGTCATAGGCGCGGGTGGTGAGCACATGCGTGCCGTCATAGACCTCAGCGCCGTACATGGTGCCCCATGTGACACTGTATGGCGCGACGGTGTCGTCGGCGAAGCGCACGCCGTCGTAGTAGAACTCGACCAGTGTCACGCCTACATCGTCGGCGGCGTTGGCTGTAACTGTGACCTGGTTTTTGACTGTTGCATTGGCGACCGGCGAGGTGATGCTGGTCGTCGGCGCGGCGGAGGCGTTGATGGTGACGTCCTGGGCCGCGCTATCGGAGCTGGGCACGGTCGGCGTGCGCAGCGATGTGCCACGGGCAACGTCGGCGGCCAGCTTCAGGGCAGCATCCGTCGACGCATCGCGAATATCAGTGGACGGCGCAGCCTGGGCAGTGGGCGGCGCGGCGTTCGGAAAGCCGATACAGGACAACAGCAGGCTAACTACGAGCACGAGACGGACGAGCGGCTGAGCTTGGGCAATCGTCCTCATGATGGGCCTCTTCTTCTTGCTCTTCATTGAGATGCGGCGTAGCGAACCAATCCGACGACCCTCCTCCTCTTCGGGGATAGGCGCTGCGGCATGGAAACAGATTATCCGTACACGCTCCGAGTGTGTTCGGGGCGTGTGCAGCCGGTGCAAGCTAGCGTGTCATCAAAGTGCCGACGTGCGACGAGCAACCTGCATTCAATGCAGCTTTAGCTTAGCGTGGGGGGTAACGACAAGGGGCGAATCGCGTGTGATGATCACCGGCGAACAGTAAGGGAATGCAAGCCTGACAGGGCGTTTGCTTGGGGAGGTTACGCCCAGGACGAGTTGTAATGAGCCGAGCGCGCCGTCCGAAAGCCGTGCGCTCATGGTCGTCCAATGATGAATGTTGACCATCTCGATTGTGGGCATCGATGGGATACCGGGCACGTAGTTTTAGCAGGAGCCGTGCCACCAGATGTGTAGAAAATAAGCTTATCGACATTCAATCCGCTGTAGCGATCAGCGGCAGCCGGATGCACCAGACACTTGCCGCAAAGTGGTATCCTGTGTCTATGCGTGCATCAGCCTTTCATAGTCTTGAAACACCTCGTCTCCATATCCGCCACTTTACGCCGGCGGACCTGCCCACGCTCCTGGCCTACCGCAATGATCCGCTGGTTGCCAGGTACCAGAGCTGGGAGTCCATGACCGAAGCCGAAGGACGTGCGTTTATCGCGGAGATGCAGCAGCACCAGCCGGGTGAGCCAGGACCAGGCTTCCAATTTGCCATAGCCCTCAAAACGTCCGGCCTGCATATCGGGGATTGCTACTTCAAAGTGCTCGATTATGATCCGCGTCAAGCGGAAATCGGGTATAGCCTGGCACGGGAACACTGGGGCCAGGGGCTGGCAACCGAAGCCCTGAACGCCATCCTTGAGTATAGCTTCCGCACCCTTGATCTCCACCGGATCATTGCCATCACAGACTGTGAGAATCGATCGTCTATTGCCCTGCTCGAACGTCTTGGCATGCGCCGGGAAGGCCATTTTCTCAAAAGTATGTGGTCGAAAGGTGCGTGGAGCGATGAATATCAGTACGCGCTCCTTGGTGAAGAATGGCGATCGCGGCACGATAGCGCGCCCCAATGACATGAGCGCCCAGGCGCTCCAGCGTCTGTCGAGCGACTATTGCCCTACATGCTATGAGCTTTACTCGTCCGATCCCCGTTCCTGTTTCGGCCCAGGTCTTGCAAACTATCGCGGCCCGGCTTGGTGTTCCTCACGCTCGGTGTGAGCCACTTGCTGCGGCTGGCGCTGCGAACGCGATCTATGCGATCGGCGAGAGCTACCTGCTGCGAGTGCCGCATCAGCATCCGATGCAAGCCTCCGCAGTGCAGCGCGAAGTGGCGGCGGTCGCGTCTGCGCGCACGGCCGGGGTGCAGACTCCGGCCATCGTCCTCGTCGATGAAGCCTGCGACCTATTGCCTGTGCCGTACGCCGTCTACGAGCGCCTCGACGCGATTCCACTCAGCGCCCTCGCTCCGCCGCTCACACCACCACCGACAACCTGGTATGCCCTCGGCCAGGATCTCGCCCGCCTGCACACGCAGGTAACGGCGGAAACAAACGCGGGCCGGCAGGCAGCGCCCCTTGGCAATCCCGATCCACGCCCGTGGCTCGACGAGCTGGCGCAGAGGCATCAAGCAGCGGAGGGAGATGTGGCATGGCTTGAGTCCTGGCTGCGACGGCTCTGGCCTTTGACTCTCGCCGCTCGCACCACCGTCTTCTGTCACGGCGATGTGAACGCCGGCAATATTCTGGTAGACCGCGCTACCTTTGCGTATCGGGCGCTCATCGACTGGGGAGGGAGCGGGTGGCATGATCCAGCCTGGGATTTTGTGCCGGTCACACTGGCGGCGGTACCTGGAATGTTGGAGGGATACCGCTCGCTGATTGAGCTGCCCAACGATGCGCAAGCAGAAGGGCGGATTCTTGCCTACCATCTCCAGCTAGCGCTGTGGGGGTTACGCTTTCAGCCGCCTGAGCCGAGGTTAGCCAACGAACGACTCGCCCGGCTGCAAGCCGGCGTTGCCATGTTTGTCGAACATCCCCGCGCTCGCTGGCTAGCCGATCTTTAACAGGCTGGCAATGCGCCGCACCAGACATGCCTCTTTCGAGTGGTTTAGCATCAGTAAATTTTCATAGACTTCATCCACCGAGACTCATATAATAGGCGTCCCCTCACTCGCGACACCACCGATCTACATTATGGAGGTTCATTCATGCGGCGGTTCTTCCCATTCATAGCCTCAGCAGCGCTTGTAGCTGCCACAATAGCACAACCAACATTTGCCAATGAGCAGTCACAGAATCAACCACCGCAGGCGGGCATTCATCGGCGTGACATGTCCAAGCTTCCCCGCATCAACAACGCCAAGATCCAGGTCGTCAAAGGTAAAGAAGTCCTTGACGAGCGGGGCGACCGCAAGTGTGCGTTTCATGTGATGCTGACTCGCAACCCAGGAGAGCCGATCAAGGTCGCGCGCCAGGTCTCCTATGATCCCCAGACCTGCTCGTGGGAAGTGGAATTTGGTGAGGTTGATCAACTCGACGAGCACTCGGGCGGCACCTCAACGACGACACCGGCAGCCCAGGGCGAGGCGGTCCTCCCACCGTCACGCCGCAAGGATCAATCAGGGCCTGGTATCGCCGCTACAAGCATCGGTGGCTTCACCGCCGCCACGCTCGATCCAGTGGGCGCCACGACGAACGAGACCAAGGCCATCGCGAGGTGGGACTATGATACGAATCAGTACAAGGTTACTGGTCTGAGCGGCGAGTGTCGGTACTGGTGGCTCACGGAGACGGGATGGTGGAAGCACAGCAGCGATTGTTCACAAAACTGGGGCTGGGGTGATTTTACCGTCACTTCCAACGCGACCTTCAAAAACCAATGGTTCTGTGACGCCAATGCTATCACGAATGTGTATTATAGTGGTGTCACCTTTAAGGGAAATGCCGCCGGCGGCAAGCAAGGTTGGGTAAATGCCATGTGGGATGACGGCGATTGCGCATCCTTGCTCTGGCAAAACAGCTACCTACAGTAGGATCAGCCAGCCGCGCAGACCTGGTAGGGACAGCTTCGTCCCTACCGAAATAGATTCATGAGGATGATTCGATGCAACGAAAATTGATGTTTCTCGCCTATACGCTTGCGACCGCATACGCACTGTGGCGAACGATTCGCATAACAATTTTCCCGATCGCTATGAGCGCGACGCAGCCGGCGGCGGGAGGCGCAGAGGTCATTCAGCCAGCCTTCGCTCCAGAGCGTCTCCCGATTTTGATACTAGTGGTGCTGCTATACGCGATTATGGGATATGCGCTTTATAGCAGAGCCATCAATATATTTCGCATCCTGGCAATTGTTCATATTGTTCTTTCGCTGCTATCGCTGCCAAGCTACGGTCAGCTCTTCTTGCCCAGCTCAGTACTCCTGCTCCTCGCAGTCCTGCTCTCGATCGGCGTCAATCAGCAGCCAAAGGCTTCACCGCTCACACGAAGAGCCAGTAAACCTTAATACCAGGACGGCTCTGCACGCAGTCAAGCACATCCAAGCAGCACGTTTCGAGCGCGGGCGATCCCCGCGCTTATTCTTTGCCCAACCCAGGCCGAGCAGACCTCATGGATTCCAGGACAGCCAGTATGCCGTGCATGGCGGAGGCTTACACCAGCGGATCGCGAGAGAAATCATAGGCTTTGATCTGATGTTTCTCACATAGCTGCTCAAACTCATCCACACCGACCTGCTCTATGTAGCGAGCCTCAGATGCATAAATCGGAAAGACCCAGAGCGTTTGAATCAGCAGATCCTCGCGATCGATTTGCCCCCACGACGGCGGATCAAAGATCCGTGGGTCGTCCTCATAGGGATAGGTGAAGTATAGATACTCCATCTGTGATCCCGTCACGATCGGACCACCAGTTGGAAGAATACAGCCTGCGTAATACATGAAGTTTTGAAGAAACGGATACGACGCGACCATGAGCAGCGTGTTCAAGATCTCAGAGCTGTTCTCCGGCGGAGCATGGATCAGATATTCATAGCGCACACCACGTGGGTCGCGAAATCGCTCGACGCTGTGAGGAATGCGCTTGTAGCTTGCGCCGGCGGTGCAGAAGACATAGTACGGCTGCTTGCTCGCGTACTCCAGAACACTGAACGCAGGCGATACATGCTCGGCGGGCTGGGGCGGGCGCGCTATATCGGTAGGTGCTCCCTTCCAGGCCACATAGTTGTCGAATACGATACTCACCGGATCTTGTGGCTGAGCCATCTAACATGCTCCTTAGTACACCAGCGCGCGCATGGAAGCAATCCTTCCAACGCGCGCCCTAGTATAATCGGTAGCCCCTAAGCGTCAAGCTGATTGCAGACCGCCCGGATGCACTAAGGATTGTCGAGCTTGTATTTTTCGATGATCGACTGGATGCGCTGCTTGAGCTGAGCCTGGGCTTCGGGCGTCATGTTTGGCGGCGCCCATTCGTCAAACAGCTTCTTCGCCTGCTTCGATGCATTACAGCTTTTACAGCTGGCGACAAGATTCTCGGCGTCGTTAGAAAAGCGTTTCCACTCGTCGGCTGTCCAGTGCTTGCCCGCGCCTTCCCAGGCTTGCTTCAACGAGACAAGGTGGTCGGCCTCGATCGAGTTGCGCAGGCGTGGCTCTTGCGTGAGCGGTTTCTGGCAATAGGTACAGTTCTTATCCTCCAACTCAGGCGTTTTATACCCGGCATCCTTACGACTAAATCTAGTCGGCATCGCGGCAGCGTCTGCTACCTCATCGCCACTTCTGGCAACACCGCTGGCGACGTCGTCGATCTTGCCCAGTTTTCCGAGCTTACCGACCGAGCCGGTGCCTTTGCCGCCCACGATGTTGCCAAGCGCCGAGCCTGTCGCTTTGCCGTAGTGACCGGCTTTGACATCCTCGACAATCGGGTCGATGATCGAGCCTAGAACAAGCCCGGTCGTACCTAAGGGATCTTCCTCGAACAGCCGGCCCAGCTCATCGTATTGCGCCCGGGTTTCCTGGTCGCCCAGCGCGTATTTGCCAACATCAAGGATTGTTTCTAAGAGACCAAGTGGCGTGTTAATAAACAGCTCTTTGCCAAACTCGGATACCTGACACCAGCCGTCACAATTGTCGGGCACGGGTGGAGAATCCTGTGAGGAGCCGCCGAGCGCTGCGCTGCCACCGCCACCACAGGCACCGCCGCCACCGCTGAGCGACGCGACAAGGCAGGTAAACGCATGTTCGGTCGCGCTACTCAGCCGAGGACTCATCGCGACGATCACGCCGATCAGCGCCGCCGCGACCAGCGCAACCGCTGCCGCCTGAGCTACTGAGCTACCTTGTTCGCTGCGCAGCCCGCGCCGGAGAAAAGAATAGCGAGTCATGCTTCAACCTTTGCTTACAGGGCTTGAGCGCCAGCGCTTATAACGTGCGCGCAACCTGACCGATTAATCCCAACACCAGCACACCAACGCCGACCAGCACCACCCACCATTGAAACATCGCGCGCCGGAACGATAGTCGTGGTCGTGCTGCCAGGTAGCGAATGCCGCCAATCAAGGCCATTACCACGAACGGCAGCAGCACAAAAAAGGTGATACGTCCAAGCATTTGACCAATCATCAATCATGCTCCTGTGAACGAAGCCAGCACACCGTCGAAGAGCTCGGCATAGCGCGACGATAATGCAGGTGACGCGACAAGACTGATCGTGTAGAGATAGCTGCCCTCGCGTATGTACGCGGTGCGCTGACGAACAGGCGCAGAGTCGACCCGGTAGGCATAGATCCGCTCCTCGCCGGGAACGCTGTTAATCTGGATCGGCCTCGCGAGATCGGTGTTAAATTCCTCGATGTCGTACTGTGCCGCGAGCGTCTGCTCGGTAGTCGCAATCACATCTGATAGCTGTGCCTCATCGTCCAGGGCCTCGACCACAACGGCGATCGTCGCATGATCGTCGCCCTCGCTGTCACTGCTTACCACCAGCACCGCATATGTGTCGTCCTCAACCTCCTGGATAAACCAGTCGCTCGGGAGATCGATCGTGAACGGATATGTCTCGTCCTGATAGCTGATCAGACTAGCGCCAGAGGTTTCA